>CAIWPG010000119.1 GCA_903914535.1 uncultured Oxalobacteraceae bacterium | reverse complement strand
TTGCTAACTTAGGCTGCAAACGCGCTATCACTTGACTGGCAGTAACGTTGCGTTGTTCGTGTGGTTTTAAATTAATTAAAAATCGTCCGACATTGGGTGTGCTGTTAATGCCATCTACACCAATAAATGATGACAAACTATCAACGGCTGGAAAAAGCGTCACGCTGCGGCTGCTTCAGCCCGATAATCACGCGATTCTGGAAGTAGAAGATCATGGCATTGGTATTGCCATGGCAGACAGGCCACATATTTTTGAACGATTTTACCGCGTCATCGATAATGCCGTGGAAGGTAGCGGACTGGGACTGGCAATTGTGCGTGAGATTGCAGGGCAACACAATGCCGAACTCAGTGTTGAATCCTGCACCGGCAGTAACGACCCGGCCTATCCCGGCACCTTATTTCGCCTGATTTTCCCGGAAAATCCGGCGAGCCCGGCACAGACGCAAAACAGTCCGGACGGATATGCTCAGGCGAGTAGTTATGTCCTCCCCTGAACGCCACTGGAATACCACACGTAAAATCACCGCCGCACTTTTGTTCGTGTGGCTGACTGTGACTTTTGGCGTCATTTTTTATGCACGCGAATTGAGCCAATTTACACTATGGGGCTGGCCACTCTCTTTTTTTATGGCAGCGCAGGGTTTAACGCTACTCTACGTCAGCATAATTGCTGTTTATGCTTTTCTTCTTAATCGCGCGGATGCCCGGGATGACGAAACAGATTCTTTTTGAACGCAGACTGCGCCGCTACTACTCTTGGTATACCCTGTGCTTTATTGGTTTCCTGGTGTTATTAGCATTACTGGAAAATGCTGGCACACCCCGCGCATGGATAGGGTACTCTTTTATTTTTTCAACCATTCTGGTGTACGCAGGTATAGGCGTTATTTGCCGCACCTCCGATATATCCGAATATTATGTTGCCGGACGACGTGTACCAGCTCTGTTTAATGGTATGGCAACAGCGGGCGACTGGATATCGGCAGCCAGCTTTATCAGTCTTGCCGGTGGCTTATACTTACAAGGCTTCGACGGTCTGGCCTACATCATAGGCTGGACTGGCGGGTTCTGTCTGGTTGGCCTGCTAATCGCACCGTATCTGCGTAAATTCGGCCAATACAGCATCGCTGATTTTCTGGGTACCCGCTATCCGGGCAAACGTAATACCGTACGCATACTGGCTGTAATTGCCACTATTCTGATTTCATTTACGTATGTGGTGGCCCAAATTTACGGAGTGGGATTAATCGCCTCGCGCTTCACCGGCGTTGATTTTTCTATTGGGATTTTTCTGGGGCTGGCCAGTATTTTGGTCTGCTCATTTCTGGGAGGAATGCGCGCCATTACATGGACTCAGGTTGCCCAATACATCGTCATTCTTATCGCCTATATGATTCCAGTGGTATGGTTATCGGTCAAACATACCCATAACCCGGTGCCGCCCGTGGCATATGGAAACATATTATCGCTCCTTAATGCGCAAGAAAAAAAACTGAATAACGATCCTAAAGAGTTGGAAGTACGTGCCATTTACCGGGCCCGGGCTGCCGGTTTTGATAAGAGCATAGCCGATTTACCTAATTCCTGGCGCAATGGTTTTAATGAAACACAGCATAAACTGGATCAACTATTGGCAGGCAACGCTTCCTTGGTTGAAATACGTGCCGCAAAACTCGCCGTAGCCCAGTATCCCAAAACACCGGCAGAAGCCAGACAAAGATGGACCGATGCACGCATACAAAACCTGTCACACGCAGAACCAATTGTGCCGCATGCAACGCCTTTTCCGGGAAAAACTCCCCAGGAATCCAACATAAAGAGAAATAACTTTATTGCACTGGTATTTTGCCTGATGCTGGGTAGTGCAGCCCTGCCACATGTACTCATCCGGTATTACACAACACCCACTGTCGCACAGGCACGACAATCCGTGTTCTGGACACTGTTTTTTATCATGCTGTTATACATTACCATTCCGGCATTAGCCGTACTGGTTAAATACGATATTTACACCTCATTAGTCGGCAGTGAATATGCCAGGTTACCAGACTGGGTATCGTACTGGGCCAGTATAGACAAGGTCAATCCGCTGGTCAGCATCAATGATTTAAACCATGACGGTATTGTTCAACTGGCAGAAATTGTCATTGATGGCGACATCGTCGTATTGGCGACACCTGAAATTGCCGGATTACCCTATGTCATTTCAGGACTGATTGCCGCAGGCGGTCTGGCTGCGGCACTATCGACAGCAGATGGCTTGTTACTGGCCATATCCAACTCCTTATCACATGACATTTACTACAAAATCATGACGCCGCAAGCCTCCACCCAGCGCCGCGTTACCATCTCCAAACTATTGCTGCTGGTCGTAGCACTGGTGGCAGCTTACGTTGCCTCGCTCAAACCGGCAGATATCTTATCTATGGTAGGAACTGCTTTTTCACTGGCATGTTCGACCTTATTCCCGGCTCTGGTTCTGGGCATATTCTGGAAGCGTGCCAATGTGCAGGGGGCTATTGCCAGTATGCTGATCGGATTTGGTGTCTGTATCGCGTACATGTTGCGTACCCTGCCCTGGCTGGGAGGAAGTAATGACCAGCTCTGGTTCCACATTGCACCTATTTCTGCCGGCGTGTTTGGTGTACCGGCCGGAATTATTGCATTAGTTATTGTCAGTTATTTGTCGGCACCACCGAATCAGGCCACTTCCGATCTGGTGGATCACATCCGGTCACCATGAAAATAAATAACCGGGTATGAAAAATAATGTCTGAGCAAATCCCGGTTCATTTATCAGGTAAATGCCACTACACCGATTTCAGCCAGACCTTTACCGCACTGGTCTCTTTAAAGTGTCTTAATTCGGCTAAGGCCGCCTTAATATCTTTTTTGAGCAAACCGATTTCACGCTCCAGCAACGCCTGTAATACGGCCGGGCTAAGAAGACTGTTAGCCTCAATCTGAAAACGCAAGCGAAATTGTTGTTCGGTCTGATTAATTTCAACGGCAATCTCTGCGGATTGCCCCGTCAAAATTTGATTATAATGCAACAGACGCTCACCATTTAAGCTTGTAAGACTCTGCTGATCTATTTGTTCTATTTCCAGCTGTAATTCCAATAATTGCAGTAAATCGCCCTTATCGTACGCCACATTCACCCGTTGCATCAGTGCTGTTTTACGTACTCGCTCACCTTCATCCAACTCTTTATCCGGGTGCAAGGCGCTGGCTAATTTACGAAAAATAGCACGCACCGATAAACTGATGTTTTTCTTCTCTTGCTCTGTCTTTACTTCTTTAGCGCGCTTTTTTCCTGACTGCTGTTTCTGTCCGCTGCCAGCCTGCGCTGCTGCCGCTTTTGCCGCCTTAGCCTGCTCACGCTTTTTTTCTGCTTGCTTGCGCAACAGATCCAGCATCAGCTCAGGATCATCCCAATCGCATTCTTCTTCAATTTCCGCATCAGATGCCGACTCTGTTATTTCTTTGACCCTGGCACCGGCTTTTTTGCTGCGAGTGTCAAAATCCACATCGCTGTGACGGTTAAACACGTCCCTGAGTTGAGCCGGTGCATCCTTAGCCATCAATAGCCGGCCAGCCATCAGACAAATAATTTCTGACAATTTATTTTGTTCTGCCATATTCAGGCCTGCATCAAAATAAGCACGATCAAACTGATACACCAACTCGGTGCGATGTCCATTAAAGGTATCCGCCAATGCGCAATACACAGATGCATATTTTTGCTCGTACAGAAAAATGGCATGCTGCCAGTCACGTAACTGCCGGCGCTGCCCATCGATTTTTTTAATTAGCTGTTGAAAAAGTTGCTGACCTTTGGATAACGGCGTATCACACGGCTGTTGTGTCAGCCTGGTCAGGGTAGCTTCTGTCGTAGTTTTATTCACGATAGTAGTACAGGGCGGCACACAGACCCAGTCCAATCAAATACATTAACCAGGTTTCTGAAACTGCATAGGGATATACCATCAACACCACCCCTATCCACTTCGTCTTAGCCTGCGATTTCTTTTTACCGAAGCGATAAGCAGCCCAGCCGGCAATGCCAAAAACAATAGCACCAAACAGGTAAGCCGGACCAGGTAATGTTAATCCGAGGGAACTGAGCGTGCTTAATACATCCATAAGGTAACCCAAATAATCATGAAATTTTTATCAGAATACTTCTTCTTTGCACATGCTTAAAGCAAAGCCACAGTACAAGCATAAGATAAGAAGCCCCCGTCATTATTGGTGCTACCCCCGATTTGCTACAATGCCTGCAAGCATACCGGACTGATAAAATACCAGCCCGGTATGCCAGATTACTTAAAAACAATCCGATCAGATCACTTGTGTCTGAGCTTCGTCGCCGACGCGGGCACGAACAGAGCCGATTTGCCAGACTTGCTCACCGGCAGCCGTCAGTTGTGCAATCGCTGCCGCTGCATTTTCAGCAGAAACAATGACAACCATGCCGATACCACAGTTAAACACGCGGTGCATTTCAGCATCGGCCACATTACCATGTTGCTGCAACCAGGTGAACAAGGGCGGCATAGTCCATTGTGTATGGTCAAGCACTGCGGTCAGATGTGCAGCCAGAACGCGTGGCACATTTTCAACCAGGCCGCCGCCGGTGATATGCGCCATACCTTTAACTTCAAGTGATTCAATCAAGGCCAATAACGGTTTGACATAAATACGGGTTGGCGCCATCAACACATCGGCCAGTTTTGTACCATGAAAATCGGCATCCAGATCCGGCTGTGCCACATCAATAATTTTACGAACCAGTGAATAGCCATTGGAATGAGCACCGGAAGAAGCCAGGCCCAAGACCACATCGCCCGGCACAATTTTAGAACCGTCAATAATTTTAGATTTTTCTACTGCACCAACAGCAAAACCGGCCAGATCATACTCACCATCCGGGTACATAGAAGGCATCTCAGCGGTTTCGCCGCCGATTAACGCACAACCGGCTTGTTCACAGCCTTGTGCCACACCTTTGATCACATCAGCCGCAGCAGAAACATTCAACTTACCGCAGGCGAAGTAATCAAGAAAAAACAAGGGTTCAGCACCCTGAACCAAAATGTCATTAACACTCATGGCGACCAGATCGATCCCCACGGTATCATGACGATTCAAATGAAAAGCCAGTTTCAGTTTGGTACCGACACCATCTGTGCCAGCCACCAAAACAGGTTCTTTAAATTTTTTACTAACTTCGAACAAGGCGCCAAAACCACCAATACCGGCTAATACGCCATCGCGCATAGTCCGTTTGGCAAAAGGTTTAATGGCATCAATTAAGGCATCGCCTGCGTCAATATCAACGCCTGCGTCACGGTAAGAAAGGGAAACTTTAGAGGATGTAGTCATGATAAATGGCTAAGAGGCAGTAAAATAGAGAGAAAAGCGGCGCTATCGGGTAGAATTCAGTGAATTCATTTCGGCGAAAAGCGCTATTTTAACAAACAGCACCTGATTCACCTATTGATTCAGTTATTTTTGCAATAAATCACCATTGGCCCCTTCAGAAAAAAGCTAAAGAATCTCTTTTATGCCATTTACTCAAGAACAAATCCAAACAGCCATGTGGCTCATCGTGGGCGCTGCCCTGATGTTGCTACTGGTGCTATTGGGGCCGGTACTCATGCCATTTGTCACCGGAACAATTCTGGCCTACATGCTCAATCCGCTGGTAGACGCAATGTGCCGGGTAAAATGGAAAAAATGGGCGATACCACGTCAACTGGCAGCATTGATAGCAATGTTACTGCTAATGTCCAGTATACTGGCATTAATTTTAATTGTCTTGCCTGTCGCACAAAATGAGTTTCCTTTACTGCAAGAACAAATCCCACGATTTCTTGATCAGCTACATGCCATTCTGGAACCGCGACTACTTCAGCTAGGCATCCATATTCAACTCGATAGCAATGGTATTAAGCAACTGATCTCAGATCATCTGGCTACCAGCGGACAGGAAATTGGCCATGCCATCCTATCATCACTCAAAGTGGGAGGCACTGCAGTATTAGGCATGATTGCAAGTGTATTATTAATTCCGATGGTGCTATATTATTTACTAGTAGACTGGCATGCTTTGTTAGCCCGTTTACACCATCTTATTCCACGCAAATGGGTAAAACGTACCACCCAGCTTGCCGAAGAAGTAGATGGTTTATTAGCGCAATATCTGCGTGGACAATTACTGGTTATGCTGGTTCTTGCTATTTATTACTCCAGTGCATTAGCACTCACTGGTTTCAATGCAGCCTTACCGGTCGGAATTTTGACCGGATTATTAGTATTCATTCCCTACATCGGCTTCGGTCTGGGTCTGTTTTTGGCCCTTATCACAGCAGTACTGCAGTTCAACGGACTGCATGGACTAGCCATGGTGGCTCTTATTTACGGCACCGGTCAGATAATGGAAGGCTTTTATCTGACGCCGCGATTAGTGGGCGAACGTATTGGATTACAACCTCTGACAGTGATTTTTGCTTTACTCGCCTTTGGCCAGTTGTTTGGCTTTGTCGGCATTTTGCTGGCGTTGCCGGCCTCTGCTATTACCTCTGTCGCGATTAAGCATTTACGCTCCCTTTACTTTAAAAGTCGTTTTTATACTGTGTCATGAGGCAATTGCTGTTGGACCTGGATGCGGAAAAACCGCAATCATTAGATACTTTCGTGGTGGGACAAAATGCCGAAGCAGCGCATTTGCTCCGCCTGTTTGCACAACGCACCCCCAGCACCTATGGTGAAAGGGTGGTCTATTTATGGGGAGAACCCGGGGCAGGAAAATCACACCTTTTGCAGGCACTGGCCAATGACAGTGCTGCACGCTACATCACGGCAACTGCCCCCGTCGCTTCCTTTGCCTATAGTCCGGAAGTTAGCTTATACTTACTGGATGATTGCGAGAATATTGCAAGCTCAAAACAGATTGCTGCATTTAATCTGTTTAATCAGGTGAAAGAGAATCACTGTTTTCTGGTTGCCGCAGGTGCACTGCCACCCGCTATTTTAGGAGTACGTGAAGACTTACGTACCCGTCTGGGATGGGGATTGATTTATCAGATACATGGCTTAACCGATGACGATAAGATTGCGGCACTTGAACGTGCAGCCTATGCACGCGGAGTAAATCTGTCTGCCGGGGTACTGCCTTACCTGATTACCCACTATCGTCGTGACATGCGTTCGCTAAGCACCATGCTCGATACACTGGTCCGATTTTCGCTGGAAACAAAACGCCCGATTACATTACCGGTATTACGTGAAGTAATGCAACAACAAAATGGCTACACAACATGACACTAGCGCTGACAGCAACACGAATTGCCATATTTGATCTCGACCACACCTTGTTGCCGATTGATTCCGACCACGAGTGGGGACAATTTCTGTGCCGTATCGGTGCGGTTGATAAAACTTACTTTGCCAAACGCAACGATGATTTTTACGCGCAATATCAGGCCGGCTGCCTGGACCCGCGTGAATATCTGGAATTTGCCCTTGGTACACTATCGCAATTCTCCAGAGAGCAATTAAATAGCTGGCATGCACAATTTATGCAAGAAGTGATCAATCCGACAATTTTACCGGCAGCTAAAGAATTACTGGCACGCCATCGTG
>CAIWPG010000118.1 GCA_903914535.1 uncultured Oxalobacteraceae bacterium | reverse complement strand
GTCGCTCATGTAAATATTTTTTATTCCGCTATTTGGGATTTTAGAACAAGAAATATTTGACCGGATTTATTGATGCAGCTTAAAATAAGTGCTTTTATAAGCCATTATTCGCTGGAAATAATGAATAAAAGTTATTAATTGACGCCTGTCAGCAAAATATCGCTATAAAAATGCAGTAATGGTGTAATATTTATCCCGTAATATGGGATTATATGTTTTTGTGTTGAAGTCAAGTATCTGATCAGCATTGCCCCGCTGAATTCCGGTCACTTGCGTGTGCACCACGAATTCCGTAATTCGGCCGGTCGCACGGCGTTGCCGCCGCTTTGCGGACTGGCAGGGCTGAGCCCGGGTAATCCTCAGGCACGCGCAGTGGTCATGATGCAGCAGGTTGGCTGTCCCTGAGGCTGGCGATTAAACTGAGCTGGAAAGTTTGCTGCAGGCTGCATATAACTTATTAGCGGTCTGTTTTAAACAGTATAAAAATAGCTCATTGATTGTTGGGCAAATCAAGTCCAGGAGGATGGCAATGACGGAATTAAGGATGTCGTATGCACTGATGTTTTCAGGTGCCGTCGTTTCAGGTGCGGGGCTGCTGCAGCAGGCAATGGCGCAGGAGGCGGCGATTCAATCAGTAGTAATTACCGGTACG
This sequence comes from uncultured Oxalobacteraceae bacterium, assembly GCA_903914535.1. Classification (GTDB taxonomy): domain Bacteria; phylum Pseudomonadota; class Gammaproteobacteria; order Burkholderiales; family Burkholderiaceae_D; genus Solimicrobium. The sequence continues at coordinate 1,089 of CAIWPG010000118.1, read as the reverse complement.
AGTATTCCCCGTCAGGACAAGGAAGCGCCCAGTCCCGTGCAGGTGATTTCGGCCGACGAACTGAAAAAATCAGGCTATACCTCGATAGCACAAGTGCTGGAGAACATTACTGCAGCTGGAGCCGGCACCCTCAACCAAGGCTACAGCGGTTCGTTTGCAGCGGGTGCCAGTGGCATCGCCCTGCGTGGTCTAAGCGTTGCGGCAACGCTGGTCCTGATCGACGGACATCGAATGGCCCCGAATGCGATGTCGGATGACGGACAACGGTCTTTTGTCGATATTTCCAATATTCCATTTGACACCATTGAACGTGTTGAAATTTTAAAAGACGGCGCTTCAGCTATTTATGGTTCGGATGCGATGGCCGGTGTTGTGAATATTATTTTGAAAAAAACGATTGTTGGAACAACGTTGAACGCCGAGGGTGGCAGGGCTGCGCAGGGTGGTGGAACGACGACTCACTTTTCTGTCGTTCACGGGATTGGCAATCTGGGTGAGGATGGCTATAACGCCTATGCCAGCCTGGAATATCGTCACCAGGATCCTGTTGACTATGCGCAGCGAATTGGTGATGGTGGCTGGTCTTCGCAAAACTGGACGGCGGTGGGCGGAAACAACCAGATGCCGCCGTCGAGTCAAACCTATTTGCAGGCAGTGAATAACCCCGCATTGGCAGTTGCATCACCAGGAGCCTGCAGTGTAGCCAACCTGACGGCCGGTACCTGCAGGACTCAGTCTGCCGGGTATCTGATTCCAAAAACTGAAAATCTCAATTTCCTGGCCAGTTTCACAAAGAACCTGAATGACGGTTGGCAATTGAACGTGAAGGGCTCAATTTTTAACAGCAAGGATGATATTGTTCCTCTGGGCAATGGACAGACATTTCAGGGAATTTCCCCGGTTATTTCTGCTGGGCCATATGGTGCCGGAAGCGTTACCGTTGCCCCACCCATTACCGTTCCATCCACCTATCCAGGTAATACCTTGGGTACGACCGCCTATGTGTTCGGGGTGATTCCTGGTTCGAATAACAGCAGTGCTACGGCGCCGGCGGCAAATGCCAGTTCAAACACTTACCGACTGGTTGCC
>CAIWPG010000117.1 GCA_903914535.1 uncultured Oxalobacteraceae bacterium | reverse complement strand
GCGTATCATGCTTTTTTGCCAAAATATTAGGCGCTAACAGCTTTTTTCTAATCGCTATTACCATAGTTTCATATAGTTTTTTAGGTGCTGCCGGTTTCATAACGTACGCATCAACCCCGAGTTCAATAAATGCACTGATAATATCCTGGCTGTGCGTTTTTCCGGAGACCATAATGAAAGGAACATGTTGAAAATGCGGCCTCATACGCATCCAGGCAATGAGTTCTTCTCCGCCACCGTCAGGCATAAGCCAATCACAAAGTACCGCGTTATACTGATTATTATCCGAAAGTTTAGCAATAGCTTCGACAACGCTGGATGCTTCATCCATTACCAGAAAAGGGTTGATACGACTCATACCGGATATCATTAAAAAACGATGTACCTTAATATCGTCAATAAGGAGTATTTTAAGTTTTTTGTCGTAATCAATATCCATTTTTATCCCGGAATAGCACGTACATCAGTGTGCTGTAGAAACAAAACTACAAATAACAGACACTGTATGAACAAGGGTGCCCGTATTAATTAGCTAATGCAATATTCCCCCATATTGAGACAAATTAACAGATACGGGAAATTTAAATTGAATAAACATATTGGTAACATACTAACGCAAAATTACTAATAAGTAATTAATTACTACGCATTAAAATAAAAAATGTCCCGGTAATTAAAAATATCCGACAATGCGTTGTTCATATATTACACGTCAGCCGATAAGTCCGGGCAAGGTATATAAGCGACCTAATACAAGGGGAGACATGTCCAATCACTGGCGGCGGCACGGCAAAAATTGCTTGGGTTCTTCCGATAACCGGCAAAATTATTCACTACTACACGCAGCTGACAATAAGCAAAAAAAGTTCACATTTTAAAAGTTGCGGACTATTTTTGCTTAAATACTAGTTATCTATGCCATACAGATATCATTACACAAGCAATAATGAATAGATAATTTATTAAATATTGTCAAAAAGATTCGCTTTAATTATACTGAATATCGTCGCGATATTATTTAAACAAACCTTATGCCCAACCGTCTATCAAAGGAGAAAGTATGAGTTACCAGCTGATTGCACCATCAGACTACACGCAAGAGCATAAACAACTGATTCACAATTGCAAGAAGCTGACTTCCATTGTTTCTGCAGAGACTGATTTATTTTTTGGTTTTAAGGACATTAACTCCCGATTCATTTCAGCTACGGATTTTGCCGCATGTCTTTGCGGATTAAAAAAGGGGGAAGATATGATCGGCATGCTGGATTGCGAGTTACCTTGCGAAGGGGTAGTTAAATTTGCTAATGATTTTGTACGCGAAGATCAGACTCTATTAAATAACAAAGACACAAACGCAAATTTAACCATATTGGATGTCATCGACTATTGCGGAGGAAGGAAATCCTTATTATCCAATAAAAGCCTGTTGAAACACGATGACTCACAGTCCAAATTAGGGGTAAGGTTCAGTGCCATGAAAGTGGAATTAAATGATTTTCTGGGGCTGAGACCAAATTATTATGCTGAATTTGGAACTGGCCGCAGTATCAGCCGTGCCCGTCAAAATATCACGCTCGAGGATACCCAATTAACCCAATTCGAGCACGAAATATGCTTTTTGCTGACACTGGGCTGGAGCCACAGCCAAATCGCCGAGTTTATGAATAAATATCACCCGACACCATTGCACAGAGCGACCGATACCATACAAGAATGTATCAGCAATGTTCGTGAAAAACTGGCTCTGCACAATTGTGATGACGATAGTCTGGTCGAACTATTGGTTCATTTCGGCGTGCATAAAAGCATGCCGCCGGCATTTTTTGATCGTATGGTTGGTACGCATGTATTGCATTGATTCGTAAAATTATTTATTTTCATCATGCAGCAATTTTAATTAGAGGAGGAGGAATGAGTTACCAGTTAGTTGCACCGAAAGATTATACCGAACAACATAAGAAGTTGATCGACAGCTACAGGGAAGCCATTGCTGCCGTACCTGCGGAAGCTGAGTTATTTTTTGATTTTAAAGATGTTGACTCTAGGTTCATTGCAGCCACGGACTTTGCCGGGCGACTTTGGGGCTTAAAAAAAGGACAAGATGCAATCGGCAGACTGGATCGGGAACTACCTTGTGAAGGAGTAGTTCAGTTTGCCGATGATTTTGTACGGGAAGATCTGGAAGTACTAAATAGCAATGATCTCAGTAAAAATATAATGATATTGGATTTAATCCATTATTGCTGCGGAAGAAAATTACTATTAACCAGTAAAAGTCTGCTAAAACACGACGAATCACAATCTAAGTTGGGGGTAAGGTGTCTTTCCATGGAAGTGAAATTCAGCGATTTTTTAAGTTTGCTACCAAATTATTATGCTGAATTTGGCCCGGGAGGCAGCATCACCAGAGAGACTGAGAGCATCGCGCTGGAAAATGCAAAACTAACGCCCTACGAACACGAAGTCTGTTTTTTACTGACACTCAACTGGAGTCACAAACAGATCGCCGAATTTATGAATAAGTACCGCCCGACATCTGCTCCCAGAGTAGCCGATACCATACATAAATGCATTAACAGAATTCATGAAAAACTCAATATTCAACATTGCTATGACGATAGTTTTCGTGAATTGTTAGTCCATCTCGGTGTACACAAACGCATGCCACAGGCGTTTTTTGACCGTCTGATCGGTACACATGTATTACATTAACGTGCTGTACCTGAGACTAAGCACCGAAGTCTGATCTGCCTTAATTAATACGCAGTTAAGCATAGTTTGCTATAGTCGGCTATATTACATTTTCACAATGGTTTTAGCTATTTTTTATTTGTCTGATTAAGCCACAATGCAGATACAGTACGATTCACTTACGATACTATTTTAACATTAGGAATTTACCATGGCATCCAAAAATCAAAACAAAAACAAAGTTACAAAGATTGATATCGGTATTTCCGAAGGTGACAGACTAAAAATTGCAGAGGGCTTATCCGGTCTGTTGGCTGATAGCTATGGCTTGTATATGATGACGCATAATTTTCACTGGAACGTGACGGGACCAATGTTTAACACACTGCACGTTATGTTCATGACCCAATATACGGAACAGTGGAATGCACTGGATCTGATTGCTGAGCGTATACGTGCGCTGGGACATCCTGCTCCCGGTACATACAAAGAGTTTATTAAACTGACCTCCATTAAAGAAATAGAAGGCGTTCCTAAAGCCATGGAAATGGTTCGCCACTTGGTGGCTGCACAGGAGTCCACCGCACGTACCGCACGTCAGCTTTTTTCTGTAGCAAGTGAAGCCAACGATCAACCCACTGCCGATTTGCTGACGCAACGTCTGGAGATTCATGAAAAAACAGCGTGGATGCTGCGTAGCTTGCTTGAAGAGTGATGCAAGATACTGGCAATCTTGTCTGCATACGTCAATAACACACGATATCGATGGTTGAGAACGAATGGGGATAATACCAGTCGGTCTCAGCGTATCGGTATTTAATTGCTGAAATACAAAGTACTTAAATGCAAAAATGTCTGCCATGTAGGCAGGCAATCCAGGAGGCGGGACACTTATTCGGGCTGGTGTTCCTTCTGACTGGAAAATTGCAGACAGATCTGGTGGTGGTAGATACGGAACCCGAAATGATATTGCTCTGATATCGCCACCTCACCGCGCGCCCCTCATTATCGCAATTTATACCGCTCATAACCAAGGAATGCAAAGTGGCGCGAGATGGTGTCGCCTCAGCGGCTCGCATTGTTGTAACAAGTTAATCCGTACCATACTTTGCAGAATATGGTCCATATAACATGCCATTGAAGCGTCCCGCTGATAACAGCCTCTTGCCGGTAACACCGGCAATGGAGTGTGATGTTTCAGAAACAGAATTGATCACTTGTTTTACCGCCGCGACAATCAACAAACTGACCAGATCGCCACCGCCGTTGCTGTCACCTTCATTATCACTGGCAGAAGCAGTTCCCTGCCAGAGCGTGGCACCGGATTTTATATCTACTAATCTGGCGGTCGCCTTAACCGTGACAACACTATTTATTAGCGTGTATGTTGTACCATATCTGTTAACTGTAAGATATAAAGCAGCGTCAGCACCAAAAATTTCACGCAATTTATTCAATGAAACGGCATGAATATCATGTGCGGTCGTTAAGCCATTTTGTTTAAATGTTTCATCAACCAGCGTGACAGGAAAAACATAGTAGCCGGATTCAGCCAGTGGCAGCGTTACTTGTGACAGCATACTATATGTGGCATCGGTATCCGGTGATTCATTGAGTGGAGGTAAAATAACGACAGAGCGGGGATGACTTTGCTTAAAAGCGGTGTAATCATAACGGACCGGCATAAGACTGGCACAACCGGTCATTAACTCTGTAAACAAAATCAGCAGGGTCAAGTTAAGCATTTTCTTTATCATTTTATTGCCCCTGCTTTTTAATTTTGCTCAATAAAAAATCCATATAGATCGCAGATTCAGGGAAGAGTTTTTTTTCTGTTAAAAATTCTTGCGCGCTTTGGTCATTTTTTCCGATAGTTGAATACAGCATACCCAGATGCGCATGCAAACCTGGCGGAGCTAAGCTTCCGGGGGCCTGCATATCCGCCAGGTTTTTTTCCAGCGTGCTGATCTGCGCTGAAGGAGATTCCCCTTTAAAGTGCTTGTAAATGGCCGGCTGGTAATCACCCCATTGATAAAGATATGCTGGTGAAGTCTGACATCCTGCCAGTAATACCATGGCAAATAATACGGATGTATTTAACAGGCAGGTAGTTATTTTCATGGGATGCTTTTAATGTTGTTTATACGGAACCCATACGCCGGAATCCAGACCTGCGACCAGGTTATTGACTGCTTCACGTACGGCCAGACTGAGTACTTTTCCGTTGAGGGTAGAATCATAGCTGGCGGTACCGCCAAATCCGATCACCTCTCTGTTAGACAAGCTATATTCACCCGCACCCTGACTTGAATAAACGACTTCTGAAGTACTGACATTAACAATATTCAATGTTACTTTTGCGTAGGCAATTTGCGACTTTGCCCGCCCCAGTATGCCAAACAATTCTCTGTCACCGACTTCTTTACGTCCGAACTCAGTAATGTCGCCCGTAACAACATAATCAGCCCCCTTAAGGGTCTGGTTTTGTTTTTTAAGATCAGCTTCCTGTTTCATTTCTGCCAGATTATCGCGATCCAGTACATTGAAACGGTTAGTTTGCTGTAAATCACTAATCAAGATAGTTTTAGCCTGGCTTCCCAGCCGGTCAACGCCATCTGAGAAGATGCCACGCATAAACGATGAGCGATTATCGAATTTGCCGACGGCGACCAGCATGCGTACACCGGTATAAGGACGCGCCGCACTGGCTATAGCTTGATTTGGAATAACGGTGGATGTTTCTGTTGCGCAACCACTAATACCAGTTATTACGACAAAAACAGTTGAAGCCAGCAGTGTGTTTACTATTTTTCGCATAAATTTACAGATCCGGTTTTCTGGAGATGTGTTGTTTATTTTGCATCATATCATATTCAATATACAAAAACAATTAAGCAATTAACCTGTCTGATAATCCGTCAGATTAAAACGACAGCAGCTTTTAGCGCTGAACAAAATTACGTAACATATGATGCGTATGAGATTAAATAATAGGTCAGCGCTGAGATCACAATTGACTTATTACAGGCGACTGTAGTACGGGTGATACACCCCGTTAAGGTTCCGGCGAGCCGTATTACTGCCCGCCGGAACTTGAGTTGACACCTCCTGACGAGGCCGTGAGTGATGTGAAATGTTTTATTGAAAATGCACAGGGAGCTCAGCGGAGCAAGAAAATAAACCAAATCCCTTTCTATCCAAAAAGTTGCTGGCCAATAAATTCACCTTGTTTAGCACCTGGCGGACAAGCAAATAAACCGCTTCCGACATGCGTTGTAAACTGGTTAAGCATGTCAACCTGCGCCATTTTAGTAAATAGTTTAATAAAACCCGTTCTCGGATCACGTTGGTAGCACTGGAATAACAAGCCGGCATCAAACGTCATTAATTGCCGCCACGGCGGCCAGCGCTCAGAGATTTTAGCTATGCCATTATCATAAGAAAAAGCACGGCGCAGAATTTGTGCTCCGTCATTACTCTCAGGAGCCGACATGGCCGCATGAGAGTTTTCTGCTGTACGCAAATTTCCATTTTTATCTGTGGCATCCAAATCCAGCGTATCAGATTCATGCTGCTTACCAATAGGAGCGCCGCTGATTTTCTTGCGGCCGACCGTTTCTTCCTGAAACGCAGTATTCATATCATCCCAATGTTCCAGTGAAATACGAATCGGACGGATAATCATATAACTACCACCGCGCAGCCAGACCGGCCCCTCATTACCAACCCAGATAAATTTATTCGCTGCGACAGGGTCATCTGTTGACACATTCATGGTGCCATCTTTGAATCCCATCTGGTTGCGCGGTGTTTCGCCGTGCTTAAATCCACCAGTAAATCCCATTTGAGCCCAGCGCATAACGGCAATCCCACTAGCCAGTTTGGCAAGACGACGCACAGCATACTCAACGACCTGGGGATCATCTGCACAAGCCTGAACCGATAAATCACCACCGGTACGTTGCGGATCCAACTGATCACCGGAGAATCGTGGTAAATCAAGCAGCGCTTCAGGCCGCCGCGCTGCCAGACCAAATCTGTCAACGCCATCTTTCTCAAAAAGGCTTGCACCAAAACCGAATGTCATCGTTAACCGTGCTGCATCAAGACCGATTGTGGCCCCGGACTCAATACTAGCCTGATTGTGATCGGCCTTAAGATCAAAATGTGCAGGCCCGCCGGTCATTAGCGCACTGGCATCCGTCCAGACGCGCAGCAGTCTGATCACGTCTTCACGTCTGGTCGTTATCAGATCAAATGCAATAAAATAGGTATGACGCTGAATAGGAGTTGCAATCCCACCCTGATGTACTCCCCAAAAAGGCTCCGTCCTACCTGGTGCTGCGCCGGGATTCGCCGCTATAGCAGCACTTCCTGTTTGTGCTACTGATGCAGCAGCAACGCCCAGCGCGGCACTGGTCAAAAAACGCCGTCGCCTTATATCGGGAATTGAATTAATCGTGTTCGTCATGGATTTGCGATCCTTAAGGAATTAATGTCATCTTCAACATAATAAAAGCTCTTACCTCCGGCGGCTAAAGCAATACCAAAAAGATTACCGTTGCCAGGAGGAGATTGAGCCTGATTCGTGTTCAGCCAGTGTGCATAAATTTGTTTACCTGCTACAGGATCAATTTCAACGGCCTGACCATTTTTGCCGTTACATACAATGAGATGCCCCTGCGCAGTCATCACCATAGACAATGGCCATGCAAGTAAGCCGTTTTTCGTCACCAGTCTGCCTCTGCCGTCACTCTGCATCCGGGTACTGGCATTAGCAATTGCCGTGATTTCATTGTCCAGGCCATCCGTTACATATAAAGTATCGTCTGCACCCAGAGCCAGTCCGGTTGGTCCCAACAGAAAATTAGCCAGATCTGCCCGCTGAGAAAATCCGTGGGCAACTACTGTCTGATTTTGAATCACAGGGACTTTTCCTTCAGAAATACGCAAATCCAGACGCAATACCGTTGCCTGATTCATGATCACGGGATAGTGTGTAGCCGGATCAAGAACATCAGGACCCGGTACGCCAAAACCTGCCATGCTGATAAATAGGGTTGCTGAATCTCCCCTGTCTATTGTGGCCATATTACCCCACGGACCGTTAATAGCCGGACCTGCCCAGGTTGCGGCATGACGACCATTAGCATCAAAAACCAGCAGACATCCATCGCCCTTGGTATTAGTGGTGCCATCTGTGCTTGGTGTACTGCCTACAATAACCCAACCGCTTTTAAGCACAGTCATGGCGGTACTCAAACCGACTCCCCCGGGACACTCTTTCAGTTTTTGGGAAACTTGTGCAAAAAGCACAGTTTCCTGTGTGCTCGGGCGATATCGGATAATAGTAGTACCGGTACCCTGCAGATTAGAAATATTATTAAAGTTATCTACTAACACATCGTCTTTTTCAATCACCCCAACAGAGGCAGGGACAACTGCGATTGCATAAGGATTTACATCACCATTAGCCGGCATGGTCGAGGTGAGAAACTTGTGACGGTGTATGGTTTCCAATAAGCCTTTTGGCTCTGCCAGAGCGGATACACTCAACGCTGTACCAAACACGATGGCCGTAAAAAAACGTATCAGATAAGCCCGGCTGCTCCGTTTGGTAAAAACTGCCTTGCGAAGTAAAATTGCTTGTATAAAATGTGAGTGCATTGTGTACTACCCCAAGTCAAAAAGAAATATTCGTACGTATACCGATAACCAGTTCATTTTTAATCCGTGCAGTTGCGTCGTCTGGGCGTGGTATGCCGGCACCAGGATTAAACACGTACTGAATATCCGGCTGGATTTGAATCCACGGTTTTAATTGATACTGGTACGTTAATTCAACAAATGTCTCATTGCTGCGTACCGGTCCGGATAATTCGTTAACAAGGTTGGCATCCCTGTCCAATTGCGAGACTTGATTACTTACCCGGGTATATCCGACACCCAACCCTAACGTATCAGCAACCCGGTTACGTACTGGACTATGAAAAACTAAACCGGCATTTAAACTAAAATCGATCAGGTTGCGATCCTGACGGGGAGTTCCCATAACACGACCAAAAACGGCAACCGTACGATCCGGGTACAATCCGTCACGCCATACCAACTGATCAGCAACGGCATAAAAGGAATAATTTCCCTTGTGTAATTTAGCCACACCGGTACTGGCCGGATTCGCCAGTGACAAACCATTTTGGTCTAACCGTACATCAGCAAAATTTTGAGTGTCATACCAGACGCCGACCCGGTAAGTCCAGCCAAGAGGCTGTGTCTGATCCGGCTCTACCATACTGCCTAATGCAGGATAAGAAAATTGCATTTCAGCGATATAAAGCTGCCCGTCATGCAAAGATAAATTCGTGCCATGATTGTTTTGTAACTGAGGGTCAGTGCCATTATCATTTTTTACGGGACTTCCATTAAATACGCCAGCCAGCACAGTCACGCCATTAACAGGGCGTGCGCTGATCCTGGCTCCTAACGTTGATAGTGGATAAGCAGGGCCGCCTCCCGGCATATCTGCAGAAGGCAACATCGGCCATCCAAACATCGTATTCACAAAATACAAGGCATTAGTACTGACCATAAATTCCTGATCCAGACTTTGTTGCCCAATTTTGATATCGAGACGGTCTTCATCCAATAATTTCTGGTCATACCAAAGCTCCCATAACCGGGTGCCCCTGTCGGCCTCGATGCCGCTTGCTGTTTGCAGGGTTTGCAGATTGTCACTACTCAGGTTTTTACCATGGATATTGAGCAAACTCAGATTAAACAATCCCCCGTAATGCCTGAATGCCCGTTGCGTATCCAGCTGTCCCAGTATTTGAGTTAAGCCATCGTATTCAAAGCTTCGTTTTGTACCACCTGATGTATTACCGAGATACTCACTGGTTTCTTGTATCTCCAGAGAAATGCCGTGCTTACTTAGATCCGTTCTTACACCCCACATATCACCCAACAGAGCGCTGCTTCTGTCGATTCCATCCATAAAGCCAAGCAATCCGACGGAATTTGACGAAACACTCTCATCTGAGGTGACCTGAATAATGATAGGAGGAGGTGCTGCATTGACATTAATACTGAAGGAACTTGCTAAAACAGCAGCCAAGACAAGCTGACTGGTAAGCAATAATGAAGGCGAATGCATGAAGGATATTCTTTTGCAGTGATATTGATGAACAAAGTATAAATGATAATCAATCTCATTACAATATGGAAATCAGCACTCAATAAATAATAGGCCAGCATTTCATAGTGTTGAATTGGCAGACGGCATAGGGACGTGGCGGAGTCTCTGCCACACGATCCTGGATGCGCTAAAAAATGGCCCCGTATAAACACAGGGCCAACTCACATCCGGCTAAACTCGCCTTAATTAGACTAAGAACCGTATGCATTAAATATGCATATATATTACAAGGTACCCCGGGTAATAAGCACTCTTGCCCGTTCATTTCACACCTGCGATTTGCCCACCGGGATTCATCCGATCTTCCGGCTCTGACTGCCCGGAAGGCGCATCAAGACCCCAATCAAACCAACCATTTCCAAACAGCTCAACCGGATGCTGTGTACGATCCGAGCCATTTCCGCAAGCAAGGGAATCGACTGAACAATATTTGTCGCAGCCCCAACAAATTCGCTCGGGGTTACTTGGATGAATAGGAAATTTTTTAGTCATTGCAGGGCATATTTTACGAAGTTGTAATGTGTAGGCAATGCATGCGTTCGTAAAACTTGAACTTGAATCTTCTGTGATTACCACTGCCGAAAAAATTCAGCATTGGCTTGAAAATAATAATATCATATTATGATATATTTTCTCACCTACAAATTTATCCTTAAGTAATTGCAGAATAAGAGTCGCCATCTGCAACTTGCTTCCCATATCCTGCACTATGCAGTGCATTTTTACAAAAAAATATGAAAAGAACTTACATGCGCCGTGTTTTATCAATTGACTTACTATATAATAATAAGAATCATTCTCATTCTAATTTATATTAATCACGGCGCTTTCATGACAATCATAAAAACTAAACCAGCGCTGCTGGTTGCACTGGCCTTACAACAACTGACACTCCCGGTGCTGGCACAAACTAACTCATCAACACCGCCTGTTACCCGCGATACTAATTCTTCTCAACAATTAGATACCAGTCCCAATTTACCGGCAATTGAAATTGTCGGTCAAAAAAACAAAAACGACTATGTCCCCGGAGTATCAAATGTCGGCGCCAAAACAGCGCAGGCGCTGCGTGATATTCCACAAACTGTGAATGTCATCAATAAAGAACTGATGGATGCACAAGGTGCCACAACACTGGCTGATGCCTTGCGTAATGTACCGGGAATTACCATAGGCGGTGCTGAAGGCGGACAAATCGGCAACAACATCAACTTGCGCGGATTTACCGCACGTACCGATATTTACATGGATGGTTTTCGCGACCGCGGTCAATACTATCGGGATGTATTCGATCTGGAACAAGTGGAAGTATTACAAGGCCCGTCCTCTATGTTATTTGGACGTGGTTCTACAGGTGGCGTAATTAATCAGGAAACAAAGCAAGCTAAATTAAGTAACTTTACGACGATTTCCGGCACGGTTGGTTCTAACGGGCAGGCACGTACTACACTGGACGAAAATACACAGCTTTCAGACACCTCGGCTATCCGGATTAATATGTTTGCACAGGACGTACAATCAAGTCGCGATGTCATGCAAAATAAAGATATCGGTATTGCGCCGACTCTGCGCCTGGGTATAGGGCAACCGACTGAAATTACACTCTCCGCCTTACTTCAGCACAATAATGACATGCCGGACTATGGTGTTCCATCGCTTAACGGGCAACCGGTTACCGCATCACCGTCAACGTTTTATGGCCTGGCATCAGATCACACAACACAAGACATTGCCATGCTTAACAGCGTAATCAAACATACCTTCAGCGATGCACTGGTACTGCGCAATCAAACACAATTTAATCGCTATACTACCAATGCACAAGAGACTGCAGCACATGCACTCAGCACAAGCAATACAACAGCAGGTGTCATTACACCGCCGGCCTTTGGTAATTACAACCCAGCCACACTTTGGGTTGAATTACAAAGTCACGACCGTAATATCGTCGATACCAGCATAGACAATCAAACTGACCTGATCGCTAAATTTGCTACCGGATCTGTCAGTCATGAAATGATTATTGGTGCAGAATTTGGACACGATACTTACAATAATCAAACATTAAGTCGCACTGGCGCAGGTATGCCGGCCGGCTATGTTGGTTTCGTATCGCTGGCTAACCCCAGTGATATAACACCGGCTAATGTCACCAGTACAACTGGCAACCTGGCACAATCAACAGCCAATACTGCCGGTATTTATATCAACGATACCATCAGCCTCAATGAGCAGTGGAAAATAATTACCGGTGTGCGCCGGGATCGCTTTGACGCACAAATTACTAACACGGTAAGCCTGCCGGCTCAGGCAAAACAAGACTCCAGTTTTACTAGTCTGCGCGAAGGAGTTATCTACCAGCCGACAGAAGAACAATCGTATTACCTCTCCTATGGCACTTCTTTTGATCCGTTATTAGAACAAATGACGTTAACAAATGGTCAGCAAAACTTACCCCCGACGACGACACGGTCTTATGAAATGGGAGCAAAATGGGATTTGATGAACGATAAACTTTCTGTCAGCTTTGCCGCATTTAATCAAAAACAGGATAACGTCTACAGCTTGTCCAATGGCGAATACCAGGCTTCCGGAAACTGGCTCATTAAAGGTGCTACGCTTAACGTTGTAGGACATATTACCGAGAAATTGCAAATTTCCAGTGCATATATGCATCTTGATCCTAAAGTTATCGATACGGCAGATGGTACAGCAGGTAGCATTCCGGCAAACACACCAAAAAATACCTTCAATATTTGGGCCAGCTATGACATCAATAAAACATGGCAGGTGGGTGGCGGTGCATTTTACATGTCGCAACGCTTTGTTGCTGATTCAGGTATTTCAAGTACACTTCCGCAAGGCAACGTTGATCTCGTCTCAGTGTCATCTTATACCCGATGGGATGCAACTGTCGCCTATCATCAGCCAAAATACGATATTCGCCTGAATTTACTGAATCTCACGAATAAGGCCTATTACGATGCGCTGATTCCTTCCGATGGTGGCCGCGCTGTACCCGGCATTAGCCGTACCGCAATGCTAACCGGCACTTACCGCTTCTGATCAGGAAAGTTACAGACTCATGTTACTCACCATTCCCAAGGTATTGACTACCGACCAGGTGCGCTACGCCCGCGAAAGATTGCACCATGCAGGAGACGCATGGATTGATGGCCGTGTTACAGCAGGACATCAGGGTGCTCCGGTCAAACGTAATCTCCAGATTGCAGAAAATTCAGCTATTGCTCTGGAATTAGGCGATCTGATTCTGGCTGCACTGGAACGTAATCCGTTATTTATTAGTGCCGCGCTGCCGAACCAGGTTTATCCGCCCATGTTCAACTGCTATGAAGAAGGTATGTATTTTGGTAACCATGTTGATGGCGCAATACGACTAATTCCCGGCACAGGCGTCAAGCTGCGCACAGATGTCTCCGCCACCTTATTTTTGTCCGAACCGGATGAATATGATGGGGGCGAGTTACTGATAGAGGACACCTATGGCGTACACAGTGCCAAACTGGCAGCAGGAGATATGCTGGTCTACCCGTCGACCAGTTTACATCGTGTCGCGCCAGTCATCCGCGGCGCCCGTATCGCTAGTTTTTTCTGGATTCAGAGTCTAATCAGGGATGACAGTCAGCGTAGTATGCTCTTCGATATGGATACCGCAATTCAACGATTGAACTCTTCTCAAGCCGATGAGATTGCGCGCACTAATCTGACCGGCTGTTACCATAACCTGCTAAGGATGTGGGGGGCGTAATCCCACAAAAAAACGGTCTGTGATCAGCTTTTCATGCTGATCACAGACGCCTGATAAAACGCATGTCTCAGACAAAAATGGTACGTTGCCGGTACCGCGTCAACCTGAACCTACCCTCCTGCGGTACTCACCACGACAAATTCATCAAAACGTTTTACCCGGTAGATCAACATGGAAAGTACCCAGCTAAACATAAAAATACCGATAATGGCGTAACCCAGCGTACCGAAATTTTCATTTAAAGCACCGATGGCATTCCAAATTCGTCCTTCCAGTTTAAACTGCTCTGCGAACAGACCCAGTGCCTCTATACCACCAACAACAATTGCCACCACAACAGAAACTAAGGTAATAGTCATGTTGTAATATATTTTACGCACCGGTTTCATGTAGGACCATCCATACGCTCCCAACATTAAATGACCGTCAAGCGTATCAAGAAGCGACATCCCGGCACTAAACAATGCAGGAAAAACCATGATAGCCCAGGGTGACATACCATGTGACACCTGCGTTGCCGACAAGCCTAATAAACCCACTTCTGTAGCGGTATCGAAGCCCAATCCAAATAATAATCCCAATGGAAACATGTGCCAGCTTTCACTAATCAGACGAAACATCGGGCGCAGTATACGTGCAATAAATCCCCTCCCTGCCAGCAACAGATTGAAGTCATCATCAACATATACACCGCCATCTTTTAATCTGCGCCAGGCCCTGAAAATGGCAATCAGAACAACTAAGTTCATCAATGCAATCGAGAATAAAAAAAGTGCTGATATTGCTGTCCCAATCACACCACCCAGCTCCCGGTACTGACTTAAGTTATTTTTTAGTACCACAGTAGCAAAAGAAATAACCAGCGTCACCAACACCACTAAGCTGGAATGCCCCAGTGAAAAGAAAAATCCAACTGCAACCGGCCGTTTATTTTCCTGCATTAATTTTCGGGTGACATTATCAATTGCCGCAATATGATCTGCATCCACCGCATGACGTAAACCAAATCCGTACGCCATCATGCACGTTCCCAATAAAACCGGAAAATCGTGAAAGGCAATCCATGCCCAGGACCAGGTCAATACATTAAAAGCAAGTAATACACCATAAATACTGAATAATTTTGCCTTCACCTTATTCGTCGATTGAGCAAATACACCAAATAATTGAGTTAACATTTGTTGTTTTCTTTGAATATAATTATGATTATCAGGCATTCACTGCATCTCAATACGATATTAAAAGATAATATTCCACGTCAGACACAATGCAAAAGACCGCACGATTGCATAGCGAAAAACGCATAGAGATTTACAGAAAAAATAGAAAACCGACGAGTTGCGTAGTAGCAAACCGCCTGAATCGCCCTCCGCGATACAAACTTTACGATGGTGACAGGCTGGTTTCCGGGCTGACAAGCTCCAGATCCGATAACTTCTTGCGGACCTGATCCGATTTGCGCCTTCCCATGCATTGCACAGTGGCTTATTGCAAATCGTTGTACTCGATTACCGTTGCGGGGGCAGCGTCGGATTTATTTTCCCATGTAGAAAAATTCACCGGCTTCCCATTTAAATTCACTAACGACTATTAGTGAAATACCTGAAACAATTGCTAGTTGACAAGTATAGGTGTCCATCATCAAAAGGTCAATTTGTTAATCAGCTTACTTTTTTATTTTTACGCAATTACCGTACATCCTTCATGCTGCGTCTTAAAATAATTTTCTGTCACAACGCACAGTTATTAATGCATGAATAAAGTTAAGCAAAAAAAGGGTGTAGCAATTCACGTTTTTTTGAGCATGACAAAAGCATTTTCAGTGCTGCATTATCCAGTGATTTAGCTAAAAAATCTTCCGCAATATCATCGGTAAAATCTGCGTTCCTGGTATATCGGATTTCATTTCTCTTATCTTGTTGCTGAGGAGTGAAGCTGTAAATTTCTTTATTTGCGATTCGCTCAACAAGCGATTGTTGAGCCGCCTCTGCAGCGCGCATAGTAAATTCAAACGGATTATTAGCCCCATCCAGTTTTGGCAGAGCATGATAAAGCATAGGACCGCTATCCAACCCTGTTGACAACATATGTACAGTCG
>CAIWPG010000116.1 GCA_903914535.1 uncultured Oxalobacteraceae bacterium | reverse complement strand
CTCCCCACGCGGAGCCCAATCAGACGGTCTTGATGCGAGCTGGTCGGGTGATCTGAGGCCAATAGTGGCCGCGACAGTGGCGAGAACAAACATGATAACAAGCAATAGAACACAATTCGCAGCTGTATTGAAGGGCCTCGAGGGTGGTGAGAACAAAAATGAATAACACTTAATAGAGAGCAGAATTGAACTACTGTAAATTCGCAGCTGGGATTCCCTTGGCCGGTGCAGACTTTGTTGTCACTACTATCGCTGGGGTTGACGGTACAGCCGGTGCAGGCTGCCCCCGCCTGTCAGGGCACTATTTATCTGACTTTTGATACGGGTAGTCAATCTCAGGCAGAATTGATCGCAAAAATATTATTGAAATATCACATTAAAGCGACCTTTTTTTTGGCTAATGAAAAAACGGTGCGTGGCGATTACTCGCTGGCGCCATCGTGGGCCGGATATTGGAAAGAGCGGGTGGCCGAGGGACATGCGTTTGGCTCTCATACGTTTGATCATGTGTACTTATTGGGAGATGGGGCGCAGGGCAAGATCGTGGTGAAACCGCAGTTTGGCCCGGATGCCGGGAAAAAACAGGAGTGGACTGCGCAGCAGTATTGCGATGAGTTACGACAAGTCGATCAGCGTTTTTTTGAACTTACCGGTCATGCACTTGATCCGCTCTGGCGTGCACCGGGAGGGCGGGTTTCAGCGCGTACCCTGGCGGCGGCAAGTGCCTGTGGGTACAGTCATGTCGGTTGGGCCGGTGCAGGTTTTTCAGGCGATGAATTACCCAGTGATATTTTTCCTAATGCTGTTCTGTTGCAGCGTGCCCTGAACAATCTGAAAGATGGTGATATTTTTATGGCACATATGGGAATCTGGTCGCGTAAGGATCCCTGGATGCCAGCTAACCTGGAACTTTTGATTACCGGATTGGAAAAAAAAGGATTTTGTTTTGCTACTTTGCGTGAGCATCCTGCCTATGCGTCCATTTTTAAGAGGGCATTATGATACAGATTTTATCCGACTATTTTGCGAATGCTCAGGGCTGGCTGTTTGAGGCGATAGTGCAGCCAGCCGTTTATGCTCTGGGCCTGGGGGCCTATGCGGAAGAATCTTTTGAAGGGCTTGAATGGTTTATGATCGGGGTGTGCGAGCTGGTTTTGTTATTTATTTATTTGCGTCCTCTGGAAGCATTGATTCCGGTACATGCGATTCGCGATAAGCACGCCCGCCTGAATGATCTTATTTATACTCTGGTACATCGGTTGGGTCTGTTTGCACTAGTGATCTTCTTTACACTCGACCCGTTGATGGACAGTCTGACCGGCATCTTACGGGAGTACGGTGTTCATCCGTTCAACCTGGAAAATTTTTGGCCTGATCTCAGTCCGCTGATGAGTTTTCTATTGTATTTTGTCGTGCTGGATTTCTTTGATTATTGGTATCACCGTGCATCACACGCCTTTAACTGGTGGTGGGGCTTGCATAGCTTGCATCATAGTCAGCAAGATATGAATTTATGGAGTGATAACCGCAATCATTTACTTGATGACGTGATGCGCGATACTTATATGGCTTTTATCGCCTTAGGCATTGGTGTACAACCGGCACAATATGTATTACTGGTTTCGGTCTCACGGGCGTTGCAAAGTTTTCAGCACGCTAACATCCGTTTGCATTTTGGCCGTATCGGTGAATACCTGCTGGTATCTCCCCGTTATCATCGTATGCACCATGCTATTGGTATCGGTCATGAATCGTATGGTGAAGAAAGTTTGGGAGGATGTAATTTTTCTGTTTTGTTACCAGTGTGGGATGTTATCTTTCAGACGGCTAATTTCAAACCTGAATTTGTCGCTACCGGTGTGCGCGATCAGTTGCCGCAGATGGATAGTCATGGCCGGATTGTGCCGGGCAGGGTCTATGGTGATGGATTTTGGCAGCAACAGTGGCTGGGTTTTAAGCGTATGCTGGGAGGCTGAGCCGGGAAGTATGAGGTACTTCGCTTCGATTGATATGTATCAATCTATTGCCCGGCTTTGACCTGTGGCGCCGTTGACTGTGCTTGTTGCAAGATGCTACTATTCGCGCCATGAAAATGACTACAATGACGCGTACAACACAAAGTCTGACCGTCTGGATCGTTTGTTTTGCGATCTTGCTGGCAGCGCTTGCGCCGTCATTTTCTACGGTGCTGGCAGCCGTTAATGGCGTCGATAGTTCTTGGACAGAAATTTGTTCCAGTGTTGGGGCCGGTTCAAACCAAGGTGTGAATAAGGGCAATGCCGATAAGTTTTTTTCTGTCGGCAAGCCCGTTGCTCCGGCCGGTAAGATATCGGGTGCGGAGCATTGTCCCTATTGCTTAACGCATGCCGCATCATTTGGTTTGCCGCCAACGGCTTTTTCTCTGTTGCCAGTCACGCTGAGTATTTTTTCGTTTATTCCTACACTTTTTTATCGCTCGCCGCGCCCGCTGTTTATGTGGGCTGCGGCGCAGTCACGCGCTCCTCCGCTAATATCCTGATCTGATTAAATCCCGTTTTTTTTGCTTGTCGCCATTGGTGGCTGTTTATCGCCATTTTGTTGGTAAAAGCACTTAATCCGGCTCATTTTTTTGATGCGGGAGCTTGCTCATGTCAAGCCGAATTCATTTTTCTACAGTATTCACCCGACCAGTTTTATTCCATTAACACAGCTCCGGTTTCTCTGATTACCAGTGTGGTCAGTGTGCCTGTCATTGTTGCCGGCAGTTTGCTGTGTTGGTAGCTGATGTCCGGATTGTGTATTGGCAACGTGTAGTTATTTTATTCTCATTGCGAGAATTTACCCAGAAAGACGATACTCATGAATTACCAGAAAATGTCGCAACAACGTCGATTGAACACGACGATGCCCCATTCTTTATTTTCGTTAAATAAAGCGCATGCAGCCATGTGGATTACGCCCTTTATGCTGATGCTGGGTGTCAGTAATTCAGTACAGGCACAAGAAGTGGCTGCAGCCGGTAATTCTGCAGCGACGCAAAGTGTGCAAACCGTGGTCGTTACTGCCAGCCGTAGTCAGGCACGGGTAGAGGATATGCCATTAAGCACGACCATCATTAGCAGTGAAGATATTCAAAAATCACCGGCGCAAACCTTAGACCAGTTATTGCGTAGTGTGCCTGGCCTGAATTTTACCGGTGTGCCGGAAACACAAGCTGACCCTACCGGGCAACAGACTAAAATGCGTGGTTTGGGTAATGCTAAGGTGTTGGTTTTACTGGATGGCGTACCTGTTATGGATCCATTTTATCTGACTACGCAATGGTATAAAGTCCCCTTGTCCAATATTGATCACGTTGAAGTTATTCGTGGCGGTAATTCCAGCCTGTGGGGAAATATGGCGGTTGCCGGTGTGGTGAATATTGTTTCCAAGCGTCCGGTTGATGGCTCAGGCGATATATCGGTGAGTGTCGGCTCGCATGGCAGCACCAATCTGGCATTCAGTAAAAATGTGGTGGTTTCTGATGCCTTGAGTTTTAATCTGGCCGTGGATCAACTCAATTCGGAAGGCTATAACACGATTCCGGCCAGTCAGCTCTGGCGGTTTCCCGGTTGGAATCCGACGACAGCTAAAGATACCAATGTGCAGCTGACGGCATTTTTTACTCCGTCGGATGATCTGCGTGCTTATGTCCGCTTAGGCTACCATATTCAGGATCAATCTATTAATTATCAGTTTGGTGAAAACAAGCAAACCAGTCCGGATATTTCTGCTAGTATAACTAAACGATTAGAAGACAGAGCAAGTATCACAGCAACAGGATGGGCTCAGTCAGTTGATTTTGATAAATTTAATGGGGCTTCATGTTATTGGCAAACATCGGGAACGAAATGCCCGGGCATGACCAGCGCTTCTGCCAGTCCTAGTCTGGTGAATACCAATGTAGTTCAATATTATACGCAGAACAGTAATCAGGATTACCATGAACAGGGCGCATCGGTCATTTACTCCAAGGAGTTAGCCGGCGTTATTCGCAGCGTACGTAATGCAGGTAGCGTTGCGGATCGATGTGGTTCAGCTTGCATGTCTCGATGAGACTGTAAATGATTGCTGCACGCTCTCCGCCG
>CAIWPG010000115.1 GCA_903914535.1 uncultured Oxalobacteraceae bacterium | reverse complement strand
TCCCGGCCTGTACTGGTTTTACTTAAAATTAAACAATACGTACTGCAACCAGTGTCTGGTTCAGGAGTTGGTAAGCGATTTCACCAAATGTAACCGGCCCCTGAACGCCGCCGATGGCCTTACCTTCGAGTTCGCCGAAGACAAAATTCAGGATGCAATTACAGGAAAACGCAACACCATGATCATCCTGCGCAGCTAACTGTGTGCGGAAGGCCCCCGCGTAATCATCTACCGGTTTGGCAAAGCGATAGTCAACACCAGGAAATACGGGTGCATATAAAGCCACCGTGCCACCTGTTTCTCCTACTGTTTGCAGTGATACATTAATGTGTGCTCCGGCATAGTCACCTACCAGCGGTAACTTACCATGTTCAAGTCCGCGGCGGCGAATGTATTCAGCAAAATTGACAGTTTCACCGTTAACCTGGCATTGCTCAACGCCGAAACTGGTTTCCTGAAAGTGCAGTACGTCGCCATCGTCTTGTTTGAATAAGTTAACGATCTCGATTGATGCCAGTTTATCTGCGGGTAAGGCAACATAGGCGACCACAGCGCGGTCTTCGTACTTGGCGGAAGTTCTGCCGTCGTATACTTTTGGTGTTCTGGTACCTAATTCAGAAAGATGAACTCCGGCGATCCAGCCAACGGTCGGTTTAACGAATGCATCTTCAAAATTGGCTGCATCGGCGGCGAATTTCTTATGTGCTGTGCTGCCTGCAGGGATAATGGTTAATGCAAAACCGTTTTCAGGGCCATTACCGGCTATACCAGCCAGTTCATCCGCCCCGTAGCTGCTGAATGTAACCTGGCCGACGCCGGACAGATCGTTAACAAATACTTTTCCTTCATTAGCAACGACGCCGCCATCTGCCACCATGAAATAAGGAATAGTGCCACCTATCCAGTTGCCTGATGGCAGTTGGTCCAGGGCCGACTCCGGTCCTGCCAGAGTCAGCGTCAATCCGCGTCGGATTAGTTCGCTGGCAGCTTGTACGGTGAGTAATTCATTCATGATGATTCCCTTACAGAGTAGTCAGTTGTGAGATTTCATTACCGAGTATGCGCTCCCATCGGGTAAAGAAGGCATGAAGCTCGGTTGCCCGTTCTTGTAGGGGGGTCGTGCTTCGTTCCATGCGTTTTGCTAATAATTGCGTGCCCAAATGCTGCGTTTTTATTTTCATTAATGCGCCACCTGCAAGTTTTTTCCAGCAGGGATGATTGAGTGGCGGAATAGCCATGGAAGCCTCCTGTAGTTGTTATGTGACAGTCGGAGAGAACAGAATGTAACTACCTTCTGCCCCCGGGATTGGTCGGCTTATTATAGGGAATCTAAAATGGAAAATCCAGTTATTATATTGATTTGAAGTAACATATTTTCATGCGGAAATATTATTGCCAGATTCTGCGTTTACGACGGAGCCGTAAAGCAAATCTGCCATTTTTATATTTATTTTTGTGGCTTACAACCCCTTATCCGAAGATTGCATCAGGCCAAAGCCGCAGGAGTAGCCTGCCTGCTTTTTTAGGGGGAGGATTACTACGATGCAGGGAAAATAAAGATGACAGTGCGGATATGCCATCGCCGGAACAGGTAAAACGCGGAGCCTTTTACCTGATTTATTTTCCCTGGTAATTTCGTCTGCTACTTAATTGTCTTTACCCGTAAAAAACCGACGTGAATTAGCATCGCTTCGGAATAAAACAGCTTGTTCCGTACTACCCGCTGCACCTGCATCATTCCGGTTTCTGGCTTGCAGAACGATATTGCGGATGTCGGCGTGTTGCGATGATTTGCTGCATACCGGATCGGTATTTGCCGCATTTCCGGTCAGCGCGTATGCCTGACAACGGCAACCGCCGAAATCTTTTTTCTTTTCATCGCAACTACGGCAGGGTTCTTCCATCCAATCGTCGCCCCGATAGCGGTTAAACGCATCACTATGTCGCCATATATCGGTCAGGCTGGTCTCTTTAACATTGGGAAATGTAATTCCCGGTAACGTTTTAGCGGCATGGCAGGGCAGGGCACTGCCATCGGCAGCAATCGCTAAAAAGACAGATCCCCAGCCATTCATGCAGGCTTTAGGGCGCTCCTCAAAGTAATCAGGAACGACATAAAGCAGTTTGATTTTATTGCCAATACGGCTGCGATATTCATTGACGATGGCTTCGGCTTTTTCTAATTGCTCACGGGTCGGTAGCAAGTGCGCCCGGTTGACCATGCCCCATCCGTAATATTGTGTGTTGGCCAGTTCCAGGTATTCCACCCCCATGTCGATCGCCATATCGATAATTTTACCAATGTGATCCAGATTGTGCCGGTGCATAACGACATTGAGCACCATAGGATAATCGTATTGTTTGATCAGTCGGGCAATGCGTAACTTTAAGTCAAACGTTTTCGTGCTCGACAAAAAATCATTCATTTCTTTGGTTGAATCCTGAAATGAAAGCTGAATGTGATCCAGCCCCAACTGTTTCATTTTTGCGATTCTGGCCTCAGTCAGTCCTATCCCCGATGTAATCAGGTTGGTGTAGTAGCCTAATTTGTGACCCTCATCGATTAACAGTTCCAGGTCATCACGCAATAAAGGCTCACCACCGGAAAATCCCAGTTGTGCTGCCCCCATTTTGCGTGCCTGACGCATGACATCTATCCACTGTTCTGTGCTGAGCTCCTGCGTATTTTCAGCATAATTAAGCGGGTTGTAACAAAAAATGCAGTGCAGGGGGCAACGATAAGTCAGCTCTGCCAGTAGCCAGAGTGGTGAGGATGTCACCACCTTGCCCGGTTCAGTTAATCCAGCTGCGTTCATTGGCAATCCTCAAAAAGTCGGTGACGTCAGCTTGTAAGCCACTGACAGAAAACGTACGCTCCAGAAGCTGCGTTATCTCGTCGATGTTATTAATGCCATCGCATAATTTCAGAATTTCGGCAGCACTGCGACTGAGTTTGACCATGCCTTCCGGGTAAAGCAGCACATAGTCATTTTGTGCTTCTTCCCATTGCAACCGGAATAATTTTGATAGTTTAGGGGTGTCAGGCAAGGTCGTCATCATGTACTCAGCAATTGGTTAATCGGTTTAGCGCTCAGGGGTCGGAACCGGGGAGGGATACGCTTTTTCAATAGCATCCATCATTGCCCATAAAATATCCAATTTAAATTGCAGAATCTGCAAGGCACGCTCTTGTTGTGGACGTGTTACAAAGTAATCCAGCGTTACTTGTAAACCATGTTCAACATCCCGTGTTGCCAATGGCACCCGGCTACGGAAATACTGCAAACCGGCAGAGTCTATCCACGGGTAGTTATTAGGCCAGCTAGCTAAACGGTCTTTGTGTATTTTCGGTGCAAACATTTCGGTCAGCGATGAACATACTGCTTCCTGCCACGGCGCCTGACGCGCAAAATTAACGTAGGCATCCACGGCAAACCGCACGCCGGGTGTGACATGGCGTAAGGACCACAACTCTTCACGCGGAATGCCTGCCGCAATGCCAAGATGTACCCATGATTCAATGCCGCCGACATCATCGCCTAATCCATCGTGGTCGTGAATCCGTTGTATCCATTTGCGCCGGGTTTCACGATCCGTGCAATTTGCCATAATAGCGGCATCTTTTTGCGGAATATTGATTTGATAGTAAAACCGATTGGCAATCCAGCCGCGCACCTGATCATCCGTCAGAGTGCCATCGTTCATACTGACATTGAACGGATGATAAATGTGATAGGCAGTGCCTTTGGCGCGTAACTGTGCTTCAAATTCCACACGATCCCAGGCGGGTAAATGTGCTGAGCTGCTTATAGTGTTCATAGATTGATTTCCATTCCGTCAAAGGCGACTTCAATTCCATGTTGTGTCAGCGTAGCGCGCTCTGCGGAATCTTCGTCGAGAATAGGGTTTGTATTATTGATATGAATAAGTATTTTTCTGGTATCGGAAAAACTATCAAGCACACTGATCATGCCATTTTCGCCGGACTGAGGCAGATGTCCTATGTCTGTGGCCAGTTTTTTGGAAAACCCGTGCTGCACCATTTCATCGTTGGTCCAGAAAGTGCCGTCAACTAAAATGCAGTCTGCTTCCAGCATGGCTTCCAGTACCTGAGGTTCGATTTCTCCCAGGCCCGGCGCATACAATACTTTCTTTTTAGTTATTTTATCTTCGATCAGCAAACCAAGATTGTCGCCATCTTGCTGCATTTCCCGGTGTGGCGAATAAGGCGGCGCTTTACTTGTCAGTGTCAGGGTAGTGAAACTCAGGTTATCGATGCCCGGGATTTCTATTGGCGCAGCCGGATGATGCGATGCCAGCATATTCCACTTGACGCCACAAAAATGTGACAGGACATGCACCAGCGGTAATCCTGTAGTCAGATCATCCCATACGGCTGCGGTGCAGTAGAGTGGTATGGGTTTACCTTCCCTGAGCATGAGCAGGCCGGTAACATGGTCGATTTGCGCATCCATCAGCATCACCGCGGCAATTCCGCTGTCGCGCGCTGCACGTGCAGGTTGTAAAGCTGGTGTTGATTTAATTTGTGTGAGTATATCCGGGGAGGCATTGACTAATAACCAGTCAGTCCCGTTGGATGATACAGCAATGGAAGACTGTGTCCGGCTGCGGGCATTAACGCTGCCATCGCGAACACCTTTGCAGTTGCGGCAGTTACAATTCCATTGTGGAAATCCGCCGCCTGCGGCAGACCCTAAGACGATGATTTTCATAGGCGATGAATTTACCCTGTTAGGAAACACGGCGACCACACTGTAGTCGCCGCGTAAATTGCCAGCGTTAAAAAGGATTAACGATTGGCGATATACATCGTGATTTCAAAGCCGAAACGCAGGTCGGTAAATTCAGGTTTAGTCCATTGCATAATAGTCTCCATATAATTTAGATTTCGGATAGGATGATCGCTTGTTAATATGATTCGTCATACTGTTTCATATTCCATGCTCTCATCTTACTCACAGCAAATTTCATGCCTATGCCTGTCCCTGACGTATTTTCACCCGTTGCTTCTGTTCCTTTTCATTTCGCTTATCTTGACGTTGGTGCAGGGCATCGTGTGTATTTTGCTGAATATGGTAATCCTGCCGGTCCTGCCGCTGTCGTTTTGCATGGCGGGCCAGGGAGCCGCTGTCACACGGGAATGCTGGAGTGGTTTGACTTATCAGTACAACGTGTGGTGTTATTTGATCAGCGCGGCGCAGGGCGCAGTCTGCCAGCAGGTGAAATAGCGCATAACCGGACTGCAGATCTGCTTGCTGACATGGAACGACTGCGACAGCATTTGCACATTGTGCGCTGGATGGTGACAGGCGGATCATGGGGTGCAACACTTGCTACTCTGTATGCCGGAGCCTATCCGGAGCGTGTCTGCGGTTTGGTTTTACGCGGTACTTTTTTGGCCAGTCAGCGCGAAATGCGTTGGTTTTTCCAGGAACTACGGGCGCTTGTTCCGTATGCCTGGTCACAATTGACACAGGGTTGGAGTCAACATCAGAAAAACAATGTGCTCCAAAATTTAACAGTGCTGTTGCGTAATGGCACTATTTATCAAAAACAAGATTCCGCAATGCGCTGGGAACGTTATGAGGAGGCAGTCATGCGTGCGATGACGGGGAAGCAAGCCGATGCCACGCCATCCGATCCGGCCCGTGCCAATCTTAATAAATACCTGCTACAGGCGCATTATCTGGCACAGGGGTGTTTTACACAGGAGCGCAGCGTATTTCGGGCTGCCCGTAATACGGCACAGTTTCCGGTTATTTTA
>CAIWPG010000114.1 GCA_903914535.1 uncultured Oxalobacteraceae bacterium | reverse complement strand
GCGCTGTGGATAACTTTGTGAATAGAATCGGATTTGGCGTGATAAATACCCCTTCATTTTCATTGTTAATTAGCCAATAAAAACAATTGCATATCGATATTACTTTTTTAAATCAATAAGTTATAACATGTATTTCATAAGATGGTTTATATATTTATGGGAAAATATTTTGCTGGGCAATTTGTGCATAACAAGTGATTCGGCGCTCCGATCGTCGCCATATTTCATGCCGTTTTGCATGGCTTTTCGTCCTGGAAGCCTTGAATTATCTCGCTGTTCAATAGCATGCGCGGTGTTTCTTGACGATGCCGAATTTTTACATTGCGTTTCAATGCTCAATCTCGTTGGCTCAGAGGAAAAATCTTATGTTATTGAACTAGCGGCTGAGGTTGATCTTTCCGGGCGGGCGCGTCGTTGATACCGATGTTATAGTTAAACCAGATATTATATGATTCATGAATATCTCATTTTGAACAAATTGACAGCGCAGGAGAAAGTAATGAACTTTTTAACGTTGGATTTAAATCTGTTGCGTATTTTTGATACCGTGATGATTGAACAGAACCTGACTCGCGCGGCTGATAAACTGGCAATGACACAACCGGCCGTTTCGAATGCGCTGAAGCGATTGCGGCATGCGTTTAATGACGATCTGTTGATACGCACGGCATATGGGGTAAAACCGACACCGCGCGCCGAAACCCTGTGGCCGGCGATTCGTGACGCATTAAGCAAACTGGAATCTGCCATCGCACCGGCAACCGTGGATCCTGCCAACTTTACCGATTCGTTCCGGATGGCGATGGCGGATTCAACCGCCGCCTACTGGATGCCCCATCTGATCCGTGAAATTGAAAAAAATGCGCCAGGCATCAATGCGCGCATGGTGCCGCTGATTACCCGTGATCCGCGTTCCATGTTACTGCATGGCGATATCGATATTGCGGTCGGCTTTTTCCCCGGGGTGGTATCGCAATTGGCGGGTGGGCAGGCTACCACGACCAGCGCGATACGACACAACAGCCTGTACACCGGGCGCTACGTCTGCGTGATGCGCAAAGACCATCCGCTGGCATCACAACCGCTCACGCTGAAAACGTATTGTGAAGCGCATCATTTACTCGTCAGCTTTTCGGGCCGCGCGCACGGTCTGGTTGACGAAATACTGGAACAGAAAAATCTGCATCGGCGCATTCTGCTGACCGTCAACCAGTTTTTTACGGCGGGCAGGGTGGTGGCCAATTCGGACCTGATTACGGTGCTGCCGCAACACCTGATTTCATCAACGGGAATGGAAAGCAAACTGATTTGGAAGGAGCTTCCGATGGAAACACCGGCTGTGAACGTTGACATGTTGTGGCATGAACGCGATATGCGCAACCCGGCACACAAATGGCTGCGCAACAATTTAATTGAGCTGGTCGAAAATACCCTGAATTCGGAGAATCCACAGATTGAGCATCAGAACGCGATGATCTAGTTCCATGCGTGATGTCAATGACGGACGGGTTATTCCGGATAGCCGTATTTCGTGACTGATTTCTTCTC
>CAIWPG010000113.1 GCA_903914535.1 uncultured Oxalobacteraceae bacterium | reverse complement strand
TGTTTCCTCCCCGTGTGTTGAGAGAGAAGAATCTTGAGAACCGCAATAATTTGTTGTTGTTTTTGATTTCATTTTTTGTTTCCATTTACACATCCTCGAAAAGACCCGCTGGAAGCGGTTGTGCAATGGGATGAAGTTGTCAAAGAATCTCGCACTCCTCAGACATTTGGCAATAAAAAAGCCGCTTCTTTGAAGCGGCGGCGAGCCAATCAGGCTTACCGTCTCTTCCTAGCTGAGCTTGTTTACGGTTAACATATCTGTAATGGAGAGTATATAGGAAGGCTCTATGAGTGTCAAATAACGGGGCCCCTGGGCCAAAGCCCCCTCGGGGAGCCCTATCCTAGCTTGCAAAATAAGGCTCAAAAGGGCTATAGTTGGGTAGGAAATTGAACCAACTTTAAGGAGGAGGAACCTATGCCACCCGACTGCGGCATTTGTGCCGATATTGCCACTATCTGTCACGGCATTTCGGCGTTTACACGCGACCACGACATTATCACCGGAATCGCGTCAGCGATTGGGTTAGGTGTCGTGTTGTATTTCGCTGAACGCGAAGAAAATCGCTACCGTCTTCGGCGGGGCTTGCCATTGAAGAACTAACTTCGCAACGCGAGAACGCCCTTAAAATTTTGGGCGTTTTCTTTTTTTAAAGTAAACGACCACCGGCCCAAGGGCCGGTGGCTTTGTGTCTGCCGACCATGTCGGCAGGACGGCTGTGGTTGTTAAGAGAGTAGCTTGTTGAACAGAGATGGTTGATCAGATTGATTGCGGTGGTCTTGATGTTTGACGTACCGGCGTATCAAATGTTCATCGAGCCCGATGGTTGATGCAAAGTAGCCTCGTGCCCACAGCGATTGTTTTTCGTAGAGCCCATGGGTTCGATTAATCTTTTTCTTGAGCCATGCGGAGGACTTGCCCTTCATCACCTGCATGACGTACGAAACCGAATCCCTGGGCGTTGCGAGCAGTACCATGTGGACGTGGTCTTGCTGGATATTCAGCTCAATGAGTTCCCAATGTTTCCATTTGGCAATCATTTCGAATATTCGTTTCAATTCCTGCTTGACCTTTTCGTGTCCCAGTACCTTTCCACGGTACTTGGGTGTCCATACCAGGTGGTACTTTAGGTCGTAAAAACAATGTGATAGTGTGCGTATTGTACGTTTGTTGTATGACATGCGTATGTTAATTGCTAAAGCCGTCCTGCCGGACGGCTTTAGCATATGCCTTGCCTTCAAACGTACACTCCGGTTACACCGGAGGTTTTTAGAGACAACAAAACCGCCGCGCAACTAGTTGCGCGGCGGATCTTAATTAAAACTAGCCTTTAGGATTGAACAACACATCAATATTTCCGAGAATGACACGCCCATAAGAGCTTGTTTCGGCGTTCATCCGAGCCCTGGCAATAGCTGCACCCTTTGCGCCAACACGGAGCACATCGCCTTCGAACTCGCTGATAACCAGACACATCACCTCGTCGAAGTTTGCCTCAGGACCGCTTGGCCCATCGTATTGAAAATAGCCAGGGTCGATTTTTATTTCCGGGCCACCAAACGAATCTGTGAGCCATTTTGCAAACCCTTCTTCACCGAGTTGGAGAATGTGGTTGGCAAACAACGCGCCTATTTGACTATACTTGCCCT
>CAIWPG010000112.1 GCA_903914535.1 uncultured Oxalobacteraceae bacterium | reverse complement strand
GCGAAGTCGCCGTAGCAGCGCTGGGCACGGTGTATGCCCTGTCGCAACACGGTGATGATCTGGCACAAACATTACAACCGCTGATCGCCCATTCCTGGAGCCTGCCAACCGCCCTGTCCCTGCTAGCGTGGTTCGTGTTTGCTCCGCAATGCATCGCCACATTGAGCGTCGTCAAACGCGAAACAAATTCATGGCGCTATCCGGTAATTATGGCGGGCTATTTGTTTGGATTAGCTTATGCCGCGTCATTTATTACCTTCCATCTGGCACAACTCTTATTACATTGAGGTGACTTATGCAACTCATTCTATGCAGTTTAATCATTATTGCCGCCACGCTGTTCGTTGCTAATCGCTGGTGTCCTGCCACATTAAAACGACGCATACTGGCCAGCCTGGGTATCAGTCCCAAACTGAGCCCGGCCGGAGGCTGTAGCAATTGCTCTTCATGCGGCAACTGTGGCAACAGCAAAACACCTGAGAAATCAGCGACTATCTACTTTGGAAAAGATAAGCGGGACTAAACCGATCTGACATTACCGGTTAAACTTACCCGGTCTGACAACAAAAAAGCCGGATATCCCCTAGAGGAATATCCGGCTTTTTCATGCAATAAATTCTTCCTGCCTCGTCCTGTTTACTCGTCAATACCCTGACTGGACAAATACTCTTCATACGTACCCTGAAAATCAATGATTTCATTGTCTTTGATTTCAATAATACGGGTAGCCAGACTGGAGACAAACTCCCTGTCGTGCGATACGAACACCAATGTACCGGCATATTTATCCAGCGCTATATTCAGCGACTCAATGGATTCCATATCCATGTGATTGGTCGGCTCATCCATCAACAAGACATTATGACGACCCAACATCAGCTTACCGTACATCATCCGGCCTTTTTCACCGCCGGATAAGACCTTTACTGATTTTTTAACTTCATCACCGCTAAACAACAAACGTCCTAAAATAGAACGCACCGCCTGATCATCATCACCCTCTTGCGTCCAGTCACCCATCCAGTCGGTCAATACTTTGCCGTTAGCAAATTCTTCGGTCGGATCTTGTGGCATATAGCCGGGGTTAGCATTTTCTGCCCATTTCACCAAACCGGTATCCGGCTGCAAATCTTTACCGGCGATGCAACGAATCAGCGTCGTTTTACCGACACCATTCGCACCAATAATAGCGATGCGCTCACCTGCTTCTACCATCATGCTGAAATTCTTAAACAGCGGCTTATCATAAGATTTAGACAAACTTTGCAATTCAACAGCCAGACGATGCAATTTTTTCTCGCCTTCAAAACGCACATACGGATTCTGGCGACTGGACGGTTTGATATCTTCGATTTTGATTTTATCAATTTGCTTGGCGCGGGAGGTAGCCTGACGTGCTTTCGATTTATTCGCAGAAAAGCGGCGCACAAAATCTTGCAACTCAGCGACTTTATCTTTTGCTTTAGCATTATTAGACAATTGCTGAGCACGTGCCTGAGACGAAGCCAGCATGTATTCGTCGTAATTACCCGGATAAACCTTCAAAGTACCGTAATCCATATCGGCCATGTGCGTACAGACCTGATTTAAAAAATGGCGATCATGTGAAATGATAATCATGGTTGAATTACGTTGATTCAACACGTTTTCCAGCCAGCGAATAGTATTGATATCCAGATTATTGGTTGGTTCATCAAGCAATAAAATATCCGGATTTGAAAACAAAGCCTGTGCCAGCAATACCCGCAACTTCCAGCCCGGAGCAACACCGCTCATCGTCCCCTGATGCTGGGCAATCGCAATACCGGCACCCAGTAACAATTCACTGGCGCGCGATTCTGCCGTATAACCATCGAATTCGGCAAACTTAGCTTCCAGGTCGGCCGCCTTCATGTAATCATCGTCAGTCGCGTCAGGATTGGCATAAATGGCATCGCGCTCAGTCATAGCAGCCCACATTTCCACATGGCCCATCATCACGACATCCAGCACGCGCATTTCTTCAAAGCCAAACTGATTTTGTCCGAGTTTACCCAGACGTTCGCCCGGATCAAGCATAACGGTACCGGAACTTTGATCCAGATCACCGCCCAAAATTTTCATGAAGGTCGATTTTCCGCAACCGTTCGCGCCGATCAGGCCATAACGATTGCCGTCGCCAAATTTGACGGAGATGTTTTCAAACAATGGCTTAGCGCCAAACTGCATGGTGATGTTTGCGGTAGAGAGCACGAAAAAACCTTTTGCGAGTAAATAGTGTTAACAGAGGATTATAACAGGGTGGCAGCCTTGACTAGTGCTTTACCAACCTTGGTCACTCAAAAGTCAATTGAGCAGACTGACGCGCCTTAGCGCATTGCAGACAAAATAAAAAAATTAAGCCAGATTTAAATTTGGGTATGCCGAAAACCGGAGATGAAACCCATGCGCATCACTTTGTAGTACTGCCTGCGCCCCCACAGGCAAGGTCACTTTTTTGACATCATGACCAAAAGGCAAACCAGTGAGTATCGGAATCCGGGTACGTTCACGTACAAAATCCAGCATATGCTCAAAATCATAGCCATTATCATAGGCGTTTGGCGTGTATTTAGTAAAAGCCCCCAATACAACAGCCTGTTGACGCGCCAAAACACCGGCATAATGCAATTGCAATAACATACGCTCAACCCGGTACGGGTTTTCATTCACGTCTTCAATAAATAAAATACCGCCGTCAATCTGCGGCAGATAGGGCGTACCGATCAAATGCGTCAGCATAGTCAGGTTACCGCCCCAAAACGTGCCCTGCGCATTCACGGCCGGATTACCGTCCACGGCGACATCAACACAGTAGTCCGGGTGGCCCAGGCATTGTCTGAACTGTAAAAATGAGAATTCACAGCAATTTTCAGCGCCAAAATCATCCGTCATGGTCGGACTGGCAAAGCTGACTGCGCCGGTTTTTGCCAGTAAAGCCAAATGAAAGGCAGTAAAGTCACTAAAACCGGCAAACAATTTTCTACTGGCAGCCAGCCGGGAAAAATCCAGGTCAGGCAGTAAACGCGATAAACCATAACCGCCGCGCAAGGCCAGCACAACATCCACTTCCGGGTCAGCAGATGCCGCTTCGAATTGCGCCAGCCGTACGGCATCCGGGGCAGAAAAACGCTGATACTTCGTTGCCGGGTCGACCAGATTTTTAACCCGCCAGCCATGCTCCTGCAAACGTATCACTGCACGCTCTGTTACTGCCGGGTCCTGGGCATAACCACTCGGTGCAATAACGGCAATCGTGGCTTGATTGGAATTGTTCATGTTTGCAGGCATTAAGGTAGGTGACTGGATTTTAACAAGTTTTCCTGTTTTTTTTGCAAGCGGCGTCTGGCAAAAAAAGCGCTGAGTGCGTGACTACATTCTTGTGCCAATACACCAGCCGTCAGACTGGTTTGGTGATTAAGCTGCGTCAGCTCAAATAAATTCATCACTGAACCACAAATACCGGTCTTAGGATCACGGGCACCAAAGACCACACGAGACAAACGCGCATGCAACATAGCGCCGGCACACATGGCGCAGGGCTCCAGCGTGACATACATAACACAGCCCGGCAAACGGTAATTTTGCAACACCTGCCCGGCCTGACGCAATGCCTGCATTTCAGCATGTGCGCCGGGATCATGCAAGCCTATCGGGTGATTAAAACCACTGGCAATCACCTTACCATCCTTCACCAATACCGCACCTACCGGCACTTCACCTGCTGCGGCGGCTAATTCTGCCTGCGCCAGCGCCAGCTGCATAAAATAAATATCCTCAGCATCTGTGCCAACGCACTCAGCAGCTGCCGCAGTTAAATTAACATCAGTGGTATCAGTCGTGGATGCTGGCATCATTAATCTCCGCCCAACAATTAGGCGTTTCGTACAATGTCACTTTTTGTAATGCAAGAGTACGGCCATAACGGTCGTGGTACACCTCTTTTAAGGTATCAAAAGCGATTTGTGCCAGATTTTCTACGGTAGGCACCCGATCTATCACCACAGTCTTATGACCCGGCAAAGTGAGTAAAAAATCCTTTACCACAAGATCATTTTGATACACAAGAAAAGCATGGTCCCACAGACCCACCAGATACTCTTGCGCCAGGGATTTAATATCGGAAAAATCCATAATCATGCCATTATCGGATACGCCATCCTGCTTCACCACTTCACCCACCAGGGTAATTTGCAAGGTATAACGATGTCCATGCAAATTTCGGCACTGGCTGTTATGGTCCGGAATACGATGACCGGCATCGAATTCCATTTTACGGGTAATAGTAAGCATAAAAACTTAAGGAATTTGAAGAAGTTTATGGGTTTGCAAACTGAGTTTCCAACGCGGATCTTGTTTGCAATACTGAATCGCGGCCCGCAAATGCTGCGACTGCAAGGGGCCATCCATGGCTTGCACAAAGAAATGCGTAAAATCCAGCTGAGCATAAAATGCCATGTCTTGGCCAGCTTGCGGGATGACTACTTTAAGCTCATCGCCTTTTACTACAATTAACTCAGAACCCATTTTCGGGCTGACACAAATCCAGTCCACGCCCGGAGGAACAGCAATAGTGCCATTGGTTTCTATCGCCACTTCAAATCCCAGTGCATGCATAGCATCAATTAAGACACCATCCAGTTGCAACAAAGGTTCGCCTCC
The DNA here is from genome assembly GCA_903914535.1 of uncultured Oxalobacteraceae bacterium. Lineage (GTDB taxonomy): Bacteria > Pseudomonadota > Gammaproteobacteria > Burkholderiales > Burkholderiaceae_D > Solimicrobium. Next base: position 1,304 of record CAIWPG010000112.1, on the reverse strand, counting down.
GGTGAACACCACATATTTGTTCACCGGATGGGCAGCCGGCCACAATCCGTCTATGGTGGCAGCCAACTGGGCGGCAACTTTAAACTTACCGCCCAGTTCACCGTCCGTACCGACAAAATCAGTATCACAAAAAGTGCAGATTGCATCCGCACGATCCTGCTCACGTCCCGACCATAAATTACAACCGGAAAAACGACAAAACACCGCAGGACGACCAGCATGACTGCCTTCACCCTGTAAGGTATAAAAAATTTCTTTAACGCTATAAGTCAATGCTGAACTCGCAAGTAAGGTAGCCGCTCAATGAAGAAGCTGAACCCAAAGATCCGGTTTATTTCCACTCAATTATCAATAAATTGTGCAATAGGATATTGGTTTATGCCATGAAAAACACGTCGTTCAAAAAATAGACGGTTTTTTTCATGTAATTCGCTCAATCGCGCATCATAACATTCATTTTGCATTTGTTTAAGCCCCGCCTGACGGACATAGCGGCGTAAGAACGCCGTCTGCAGTTGCCATAGCTAAGCGTCAAACGAAATAGCATTGTTTTTTTCAGCAAAAAGAAATGTAGCGAACAAACCACGGGGTGAGCCGATGCCGGCAGGATTAAATAATCAAAATATCGCTAAACACCAGAAAACTATCCTTAACGCGGGATACACCGGCATTCAGCATGCTGCGGCTACGATCCATGAATCCACCATCAGCCAACTATGCTATCCTCGCACCACTGTAACGTAAAAATATGCCTTTTACGCCTTAAAAAAAGCGAGTCAGTAATGAATAATACCGAGAGCGAAGGCGCAAAGATGCAGCCAAATGTCCTTCCCCACAAAAAAAATGAATTAAAAAAACAAGGGTTTGAGCTAAGAAACTTAGACAGCAGCTCTGTTTGGGATTACGAAAATGCATTCTATTGGTTTAGCCACCCGACTCGTCTCAATAAAATGCTCGCGCATTATGATTTATATAAATCAATCACCAATTTACCCGGCGATATTTTTGAATTAGGTGTTTATAAGGCCGCATCGTTAATCAGATTGGCTACATTCAGAAATTTATTAGAAAATGATTTTTCCAGAAAATTAGTTGGCTTTGATGCTTTTGGCAAGTTTCCGACTGAAAATTTATCGCTCAAAGTGGATTTCGATTTTATTGAACACTTTGAAAATGAAGGTGGGGACGGGCTTTCCAAAAAGGAAGTTGAACAACTCATGCAGCAAAAAGGTTTTCAAAATGCATTATTAAATGAAGGAAATATATTTGATACACTGCCAGCCTATCTCAATGCCTATCCTGCG
>CAIWPG010000111.1 GCA_903914535.1 uncultured Oxalobacteraceae bacterium | reverse complement strand
TTATAAAATAAAATTCCAAAAGGAAATATTTTTCTCATTTGCAAATAACCGCTATAATCAGGCAGTTAATTTGTGGTCTGGGTCATCGTTATACAGACGGCAAAAAATGCCGTCGATGACACTTTTAAGCCAATTTTTGTCAATTTTATGCCTTCTCTCGGGGGAAACATGAGTTCCGTACAACAAGAAATTGATGAGCGTACTAATTTAACTTCAACAAATAAATTTGAATTGCTGTTGTTCCGTCTGGGAACTGCAAAATTTTCTGATCATTCTGAATTATTTGGTATTAATGTATTTAAAGTACGCGAAATAGTAGCAATGCCTAGTATTACTGCTGTCGCTGGTGCAGTACCTAATATGCTTGGTGTAGTTAATCTGCGCGGACAAATTATTCCGGTGATTGATTTGCCCGCTGTTGTCGGCTGTACGCCTTCCAGCGGACTGAATATTTTGTTGGTCACCGAGTATGCCAGGTCAACTCAGGGTTTTGCAGTAGAGTCGGTTGAAGAGATCGTGCGACTGGATTGGGGTCAAGTCTTGTCTGCTGAATCCAGCTCTGTTGGCGGTATGATTACGAGTATTGCCCGTCTGGATGGCGATACTCTGAATACCCGATTGGCACAAGTGCTGGACGTTGAGCAAATTTTGCGTGATATTCAGCCAAGCAGTCAGGTTGAAGCGACCCCGGAGTCAGTCGGTCCTGCGTTACTTTTACCTCCTGGTACCGTGATTCTGGCTGCAGATGATTCGCATATTGCACGTACCCTGATAGAACATGGGCTAAATGCCATGGGCGCACCATTCATTATGACCAAAACGGGCAAAGAATGCTGGGATCGTCTGAATGTGATGGCGGCGGAAGCTGCATCAGAGGGAAAAACAATTAAGGATAAAGTCGGCCTGGTGCTGACGGATCTGGAAATGCCTGAAATGGATGGTTTTACCTTAACCAGAAAAATAAAACAGGATTCACGTTTTCAGTCAGTTCCGGTCGTTATTCACTCATCCCTGACTGGATCTACCAATGAAGAACATGTGAAAAGCGTAGGAGCAGATGCCTATGTCGCTAAATTTGTGGCAGAAGATTTGGCTGCCACTATTCGTAAAGTTCTGTTTGACAGAAAAAATAGCGCGTAGTGAAGTTAACATAAACAAGTTAGTGTAACCGGGCTGATACGGATGTTTTCGGCTATCAGTTCTCTTCAAGATTAAAAAAACCATCTCACGCTGCATTCTGTTGAGTGAGATGATCTTTTTTTTTGTTTATTTTACGTTGATGAGTTCAACGTCAAAAATCAGTGTAGCGTTAGGCGGGATTGCTGCTGAACCGGTACTTCCGTAAGCCAGATAGCCGGGGATGATCAGTGTGCGTTTTCCGCCGACTTTCATGCCTGCAACTCCCAGATCCCAGCCGCGAATAACCTGTCTTGCTGCAACCTGAAAGGTAAATGGTGTACCTGTGTTGCGCGAAAGCTCATCGAATCTGGAGTGAGAGCCGTGACAGTCGACGTGCGGGAACCGATGCACTCTTTCCGCGACGGAAAACGGGTGGCATATGATGGTGGTAACAACATGAACTGGGACCACCATGACGCCATCTACTCCACATCACACACTAATATCCCGAACGGTGGACCGGGTGCCGGGCGTTTTGGGATTGGCACCTGGCCGATGATGGGTTCGACCGATCAGGCCTTGTCTACGCTGATTGAAGATATGCATCAGCGAGGGCTGCTGGAGGACACGCTTGTCTGCTTCGTAACGGAGTTCGGACGGACACCACGCAGTAACGACAGACAAGGGAGAGACCACTGGACAAATGCCTTTAGCTTTGCATTTGCCGGCGCCGGCGTTCCGGGTGGACAGGTGGTCGGTGCAACCGATCGGGATGGTGGTTACATCACCAGCTCGATGGCCTACACCATCGAAGATTATGCAGCGACGATCTACGAAAAGCTCGGCATTGATCGCACCAAACCACTTATGACTCCCATTGGTAAACCTGCCTATCTCGCCTCCAAAGGCCGGCCGATACAGGAGCTGTTTTAACGGTG
>CAIWPG010000110.1 GCA_903914535.1 uncultured Oxalobacteraceae bacterium | reverse complement strand
TTGCATAGCCTTTTGCATAGTTAAATGGCGATAAAATGATCGCTTGCCCAAACTGACCTTCATCCAGCAGATTGGTAATTTGTTTGTAGTAAACATCGGCTGTCATGGTTAGCTGTTGATTAAATTTGTGGCTGAGCCCCATATCCCAGTAGTTGGTGCGTTCTGCTTTTACATTATCTGAGTTCGCTACCGCCGGTGCTCCCGTTGTGCCCTGATAGGTATTGACACTGGATTGGGATAATAATTCTTGCGATGGCGGTGTGAAATAACGTGAGTAGCCGGCATGTAAGTCGGTTGCAGTGCTTAATTTATACGCCAGGTTGATGCGCGGACTCCACTGTTGTTCCTGGATAAAGGCATTGACGCGGTCAAAGCGCATGCCGTAGTTGAGGGTCAGTGCTTTGCTCAGACTCCATTCGTCCTGTACATAAAAGCTGGAGGTCACGCCCAGTTTTGTTTCGTTATCAACCAGTGTCACCGGGGTGGCGCTGGTTTGAATATTGTTGCCGTTTACCGGAAAAACTTGTACGGTATTGTCGCTTTCGGTATTTTGGCGTGTGTAGGCGATTCCGCCACGCAGCGTATGGGTGGCGTTAATTTTGTAACTGGCATCAAACTGCAAACCGTTGGACGAACTGTCACGCAGTACGTCGGATGCGATACCGTTGTAAATCAGGTCGCCGGCTACATCCGGGGTGTAGTGTAATAATGAATACTGGTGAAAAGCTGAAGCCTGGTAATTTAATGCCCCCAGTGTTTTTTGATAAGAAAGGACAACAAAGCTATTTTCTTCGCGCTGCTGTTCATTTAACTGTGACGATGGCAGCGTATTCAGTCCGGTTGTGAGGTCGCTGACGCCAGTCAGCGAATAACCGGGAAGCTGGTTGGGATTATTCGGTATTTGATAGTTGCCGTCGTAGGTGCCAAAGAGTAAGCCGACGCGCGTGTCGCTGTCCAGATAGTAAGAGAAATTGCCGAATGATTTGCTTTGAACGGTATTGTCATGCAGCGGAGTTTTACTGGCAGTCGGGTTTTCAATTCCGTTCGAATTTTGCAAGTAGCTTCCTGATAAATAGTAGTTAAGTGCTCCTTTGCTGCCAAATACTTCAACTGAAGGTTCGACATAATTGTTGCCGCCGACTAGCACGCCGATACGCCCGCCGGGTTCTGTGCTGCCTTCTTTGGTTTGGATGTCAATAATGCCCGCAGTGCGTAATCCGTATTGTGCCGGTAACGCGCCGGTAACGAATTGAATCTGATCAACCAGGCGCGTATCAATAGACTGGCCGAAGCCGGAAATGCCATCCGGAAGCTGAACTCCATCGACCCGGTATTGTACGTTGGCGTGATCGTCACGTATATGCAGGGAGCCAGAGGCTTTGGAGTCTTGGGCAACGCCGGGAAGACGCAGTAAGACTTGATCAAACGGGGTGTCATCCCCTTGTCCCAGTGCTTCTATCATGCTTTTGTCGACGGTATAGACGGTCGTACCTAAATTAGGTAAGAGGTCGGTTCTGGCATTTTTTAAGCGCTCTGCACTGATCACTACGGTGTTGGCGGCAGAGGGTGTGCTTATTTCCGGATTTGTTGCTGAAGTCTTTGTGCTTGTTGCCGGGCTATTGTCAGCCGGGAGTTCGGCGGCATAGAGTAAATTCATCTGGCCTGTGGAGGCGATAAAAAGGCTGGCAATAGCCAGCGGTAACTGACGTAATGAAAAAGTAGT
>CAIWPG010000109.1 GCA_903914535.1 uncultured Oxalobacteraceae bacterium | reverse complement strand
GTCAAAATTTACGGTGATAAAACGGGTAATGATGGCTTCTGACCCTGTTATCTGTGGATTTTGTACCGCCATTAACGCGGCTTTAAATTCTGGCATTCTGGTTTTGTTGTCATTGGTGGCCACACCTTTGGCAACGCCATTTCTTCCCTCATAAAAATCTAAAAACCGCGCCCAGTCAAATTGTTCAACGTGTTTTTCTTTGGCGTGGTTGTCGTTTTCAGTCTCATTAAAGACTATCGGCATATTTGCCAGTTCTGAGGTTTTGCGCGTTAAACCAGCGGCAGAGGTAAAGCCACGACTAGGGTTAAAGCCCATGTTGTGCAATCCGTAGAGTTTGAACAATAAATCAACCATATCGGATTTACCTGAACCTGCCTCACCAAATATTTCAAAAAACGGATAACTGCGGTGTTTTGCGCGAATTTGACTAGCGAACAACGTACCAAACCACCACGCTAAAACCACCATGCCTTTTGTGCCATACGCGGTGCGGTAATCGCTTAACCAGTCTACGGGTTTGGTCATGGTGAGTTGGTGAGCAATGGAATGCGGCAGGCTGTGGGTAGATTTTATGGTGTGCTGTTTGAGTTTAAAAAATGATTGATCGTTGACTTTATGGATCGTACCGTCTTGGACGGCGAAGTCTTCAAAGATGTAGGCTTTACTGAGTCGGTCATAACCTAAATAATCGATAGTTGATACCACGGACGGGGCTTTCTTTTGCCACTGTTCAGACAGATAATCTAAATCCAGCGTTGATCCTGTAAAAATTGCCGAGGGTGAGACTTTACGAATGGCTTTTTTAAAGTCAGATGCAGCGGATAAAACGCAACCAGGGAAAGGCACATTAATCGTTTGTGAGTGATTAGAAAAACTAACCTTAAAAAAGTTCTGCCCTGTGTCGCCTGTTTGCGGTTGTTGGAAGTAGAGGAAATCTAACTCAAAGGTGGCAATGGGATTGATTTCAGCCGATTGATAAAAGGCTTGTTGTTTGCAGTGTTCTTCATCATTGCCGCTATCTATTTCTGCCTGTTTCTTAGCCGCTATGAATTCTTTATTGTCGATTTTTGCCGCCTTTTTCCCAATTTCAAAACTGTATGGTCAAGAATTACGCCTAAATCTGATGAAGGAATCTCCATTTCTATACAAAGAGTCTTATGATATTTTAGAGGACGTCAAGGGTTGCCCAATTTTGTCAGAGGTTGGGATCGATAAATGCCTGTTTGAGATTCAGCAGCACTTTTCGCCAAATTTGGATCGCGTCAATCGCGCCATCTTGTCCTTGGCCCAATCGCAGCCATCAAGCCTACCGGCCCGCAACGCCCTGGCGCGTTCCGATATGTGGGCCAGCCGAGCCTATGAGAGACTTCGCAACGCCAATTGTGACCGGCTGAGTTATTCGGCTGTCGGAAACCGATGGCATATCGAGCGATCCGTCTGGGCCTGTCAATTTTGGATGGACCTGCGCAGGCGCTCGATGCTGCGTGAAACCGTCGGCATGGCTCCCATGTGTGTGAAGTCAGGGCGCGACGACCCGCGCGGCCCCTATCGTTTGTTGGATATCTGGCGGAGGGTTGGCACGGGCAAGGATCGATCAGCCCGTTTGCAGCGCCAGGAGCAGCTTAGTCTTGCGCGGCTCGCCAGCGCCCGGCGACGGGTCCGCCGCGTGCTCGATGACTGGGATGAAGCCCAACACCTTGTCGATATTTCCGACCGCGACTTCCGCCAAAGCGGTCCACCCTTTGTGCGCTACCGCCACGCTCAATGCGACGACTATACCCCGAAACTCGCCGCCGCCTTTGGG
>CAIWPG010000108.1 GCA_903914535.1 uncultured Oxalobacteraceae bacterium | reverse complement strand
TGGTCAAGCATAACTATCGTGTTTGATGGTTGTGCTCGATTTTACTCCCATTTTTGAAAGCGCAGAATCTCAAAAACGTTACCCTATCGGAATTTTCTAGGTAATGATATTAGGCGGCTACCAAATATAGCTACTAAAATAATTCCACAAGAGTTGCAAAACCACATGGACAGCCCGGGCAGCTTGGGAACAAAAATCTAACAACACAAATATCGGTGTCCAGCTCGTCCGGGCTGTCTAAGTTAATTCCACAATCCCTACAAAAAAATCTACAACAGCAGTACTCCCAAGCCAATTCCACGGCATCTCTGTTTTTGCCCGTCAATCTATCCGCAACACCTTTTCCCCGTCTCGCTAAAAACGCCAAGATTTGCACGTCTGCGAATCAACACAAGCATTCCCCTTCGGGATTTTCTTCAATCGGTTCTCACTTCGTTGCGACTGCGATTTTGACAAATTGCTTGCATTGCTTCTTGTCCAGCCATGCCATTCGTGGCTTAGGCGAAACGACTCAAAAATGATGCAGATAAACGAGTTGTGAAGTCTGCAAAAACAGAGCAAGTCAAAATCAACTTCAGGCTCAACCAGCCTAAAAACGATACGAAAGCAGAGAACATCATGAGCACATTTTTCGCACAGCCTTACAACATGGATGCAGTTGGTTTTTACTTTGACACCTTGGAAGCTTACACAGAGAAATCAGAAAGCTTGCAGGATGCCTTTGGTAACCCTGTAGAGGAGTTTGAAATTCAATTCATAGATGGTGACGACTGTGAGTTATTTTCAGCGTGTGGTATCAATCAAGCCAATTTAAACCTATGGTTTGAAACTATTGCCGATTTAGCCGAGCATGAAAAAACAGCTTTGTATTACTTGTGCAGTGTTTCAAGCTACAACTTGGAAAATGCTTTGGATAAGCTGGACGACGTGAATTTGTCCGAAGGCAGTTTGAAAGACGTAGCAGAAACTCTGTTTGATGAATTCTACTTAAACGACGTACCGGAATCAGTGCGTGCTTATATTGATTATGAAAAGTATGCGCGGGATTGTGAAATGGGTGGCGATTTATACGAATTTGATTTTAACGGCACAACTTGGACATGCACCAATGCTTCAAGCATTTAGTCAAAATAACGTGGACAGAGTGGGCAGGTTGGACATTCCTGTCCGACCTGACTGCCCTGTCCGGCCATAAATTGATCGGTTTGGAAAATTAAATTGAATTTGTCGATCCTTTGATTTTCCTTGGGTTTAGATTTAAATTCAGTTTCTTTTGCAGTTCGTATTTCCAAATGAAATTTTTTAATAGGCTACGACCCGAACCGTGCATTTCATCAATTAGATTTGCAATTTGTCGGGCAGTTAAATGGTGGCTATTTTTTGAGTCTAAATCCAGCCCAAGATTTAAAGTGGAATTTAGTATTTTTTCATAGCTGGCAGTACAGTTCTCAATTGGTCGAAATTTGAAAAAATCGCCAGTGGTATCCGCTAATAAATGAGATATATTTCCGTTAAATAATTCATGTCCATGATCATCTTGAATAAATGATGGACTGTTCAAGTCCACGCCATAATCGTGGAACAATTCTAAGGTATCAATCAATGCATATTCATTGAATGAACAAAAGTCATTTTCTATTAGGATTTGCCATAGCCAAAAAGTGACATTAAATTCCTTGAGATGAATTTTATCGTCAGCATTTTCAACAATTTCATATGCTAATTCAGCGTCGTGAAACAGCGCAGACTGAAAAAAGCTCAAAGAAATTTCTGGAAATTTTTGATCGTTCCATTGGTTGTAAATTTCCCTTGCTTTAGCTTTTGAATCAATAATAGCGACCCGAAATTTACTAAGAGCGATAAGTGAGTTATTGAGTTTTTCATCACTTTGATTTGTTCTATTATTTGCCAGGAATGAAAAATCTGGCATGCCAACAAATTTATAATCTGACGGAGTAGCTTCGTCAGCAACTGATCTGAAAAAACCAACCAATTTGTCATTCACTATCATTACTGGAATTCGCATTTTCCACACTTCAGCAATTTCACTAAATTGTATGTCGGAATTTTCATCTGCTCTAATTTGTGTGGAAAACATCGGCACAATGTGGGTGATAATCCATTCGTAAACAGAACCCAAATGGTATTTTCTAGGTGGAGCTAATGCGCCGTTAATTCGCCATTTTTCAATAGTTGAAAGTGGTTCGCCCAGCCAATCTGCCAGTCCTGATTCAGATGTTAATCGTGTTGTTAATTTGACGGTGGCTATTGAAGAAGAATTTTTAACTAATACCGATGACAGCATTTCAAAAGTTGCCCCAAGATGCGCGATAGCTAACTGAGTATCGGGGGGTAATTTCTTGAGCTTAAGTAAAAATTCAAGTGGAGTCATGATAATGTTAATTTAAGCTACCCGTACCGCTTTGCCGGTAGCTTTCCATTTAATTGGAGCTGATGTTTTTTTGGATCTTGGCTATATGGTTTCAAGGAACCATATTTTTTGACAGCCATACATTCCACCAACCCTTTTTATATTTCAATTGATCAAAGGGAATGAATGGGAAATCCAAGGCGGTAAACGCATCCCTAGCCTGAACATCGGCAGTCGCTTTGCTACGATAGTGTTTCGCTTTAATGCCGACTGGTGCATGACCTGTCCACTGGTCAGCACGAACAGCATCAAGGTCACTTGTGCCTAATGCGTCAGCTACCGTGTCACGGAAACTATGCAGAACTTTAGTTCGTGGAATATGTACGCCGATTTTTTCCAGATAATTATTCACGTCCCTAGATAAATTGCGTTCCCGTTTTTCTCTGGAGTCCATAGGTAGGTTCGGGAAAAGCCGCGTAGCACCTAATAATCGCAAGTCAGCGAGATAATCATCAAGACCAATTTCCCATAATATTGGATGCAAAGGAATGGTTCTTTTTGACTGTGCATTTTTGAGTCGCTTTGTTTCTATCTTGTGCTCAATTGAGTCAGGCTTCTTTCTGGGGCGATGCTTAATTGAAATACTGCGAATGCCATTTTCAATAATGATGTCATCCAGATCAAGACAAGCAATTTCGTTGGCACGAGCACCTGTAAATAGGAGCAGTAAAGGACCCCAAAACTGATGTGGTCGTTTTGCCTTCATGAAGTTCGCACTGTCAAAAATCTTAATTAGTTCTTCTTGCTGGAACGCTTCCGCACCACCATCAATTTCGCCATCAGAGTGGCGGACTGAATCTTCAAATGGATTTGGTTCAAAACAACGTCCAGCTTTAATCGCCCATGAAAAAAATCCAGATACATTGGTTAAGTGGTCGTTGCATGTTCTAGCGGAAATAGTGTCAGGAGCAGTATCGTTGCCATTCGCATCGAGCACGGTTGGTGGATTGAGCAAAATTTCAGATGCCGTGCCGATTTTAATATTTCGTTTTTTGGCATGCAGTGGAATATGCGAAAGTGCCTCATTGAAGTCCATGCATTCCCGCCGATTGAGTTCATGTACCATGCGATGATTGCCACCCATCAGAATTCCAAATAATTCAAGGCTTTCTGTGTAGGATTTTTTCGTAGCCGCAGCAATGCCTTTTTTGGAAAGCAAATACGAATCAAAGGCATCTTTCAATGTGCTTGGCTTGGTTGGAAGATCTGGAGCAAATTGGGTAATTTCTGCTTTTAATTTCTGAGCTTCCACCTTTAAGGCTTCAATTGGTGGCGTAGCGGGTTGCTCCCCACGGCTGGCATGCAGGAATAAGGCGAAGTTTTTCAGTTCTTCTTGAGCGACTTGGGGATTGTCACTGGTTTGAATGCGCGAAGCAGAAAAACTGCCATCTTTACCTATGGTTAGACCTTCAACAATTAATTTTTTGATGTTTGCTGGATCAATGCTGTCTGGGTCAATGGTCATAAGGCGTGCCAGTTTGGATATTAATGGTAGCATTGTGCCAGAAAGTTGGTAGCCCGTAACCCTTGCTGTTTTAGGGCAGCGTGTATGCAGGGAGCGATTGAGTTCTGGCTGTCCTAAAAGGGAAGCGAGAATTTGTGGAAAAACGATTCGGAAATAAAAAACGCCGTGTCGAGAACGGCGTAGATGGGAAGCTAATTTCATCGGTATCACCTCAATGTGAGGTGGAACACCTGTTTGGAACACCTGATATTTTAAAGGTCAGAAACCTTAATCAGATCAACAACTTATAATCTTGGTGGCCCGGGGCGGAATCGAACCACCGACACAAGGATTTTCAATCCTCTGCTCTACCGACTGAGCTACCAGGCCAAGACACGCATTATAGTGAGTGTTTTTGAAAAAGGGAAGAACTATTTGAAAATAATTTCAGGGCATGCTGAAACAGGGAGGATGTTGGTGTTGCCGGTATAATGCAGGGATCAAATTTTTGGACGAATTGCTATGCGTTATGAGATAGGCGTGATTGGTAATGGTGCTGTTGGTAAGGCTGCTGCACTGGGATTTGCTCAGGCGGGGTTGCGCGTGATGTTGCTTTGTCCTGCTGGTGCGACGGCTGCCAGAGTGATGAAGCCGGAATGGGATGCGCGTGTTTTTGCATTGAACCATACGGCAAAGAATTTGTTGAGCGGACTTAAGGTCTGGGATGCGCTGGATCCGGAGCGAGTTGCAGCGGTGGAGTCCATGCACGTGTTTGGTGATGCGGACACGACAGAGGCGACATTGCAGATGGATGCTTATGCCGCACATCAGGATACGATGGCCTGGATTATCGAAGACCAGAATCTGAATCAGGCGCTGGATGCCGCATTACGTTTTGCGCCCAATGTCCAGGTGGTGACAGGTAAAACCAGAGAGATGTCACCGGATTTTTCTGAGTTGATCCTGGAGACAGGGGAATCTGTTGAAGCCGATCTGTGGGTCGGGGCAGATGGTGCGCAATCCTGGATGCGTAATCAGGCTGGTATCGGGCTTGATTATCGTTCGTATGGTCAGCGTGGCGTTGTGGCCAATTTTTCTTGCTCTAAGCCGCATCATGGTGTGGCGCATCAGTGGTTTGTGGGTGAGCAGGGTATTGTTGCCTTGCTGCCTTTGCCGGGACAGCAGGTATCACTGGTCTGGTCTGCACCGGATGCGCTGGCAGCTACCCTGCAGGCAGAGAGTATGGAGCAACTGGTGCAGCGTTTGTCGGTATTCTGTGCCGGGGCGCTGGGTGAGCTGACTCCGCTGGCACCATATCGCGTTCAGTCGTTTCCGCTTAATTTTATTAGTCCGCATTCTATTATCGGGCCACAACTGGCTTTGGTCGGTGATGCGGCGCATGCAGTACATCCGGTAGCTGGTCATGGCATGAATCTGGGTTTTTCGGATGTAGTTACTTTGCTGGAGACCGTTACGCAACGTGAAGCCTGGCGTAGTTGTGGTGATATACGTGTTTTGCAGCGCTATGCCCGTGCCCGTAAAGAAGAAGTGTTGTTAATGCAGTGTGTTACCGATGGCTTGGTGCGTTTGTTCGGGTCGTCGTCACCTGTGCTGCAAACGGGGCGTAAGATAGGGATGAGTCTTGTGAACAAATTGCCGGTATTTAAAAATCTGTTGATACAGCATGCGATGGGTAATGTGGCTAAGTGAGCCTGCTACCGTGTTGAACTCATACGCTGAAACCCGGCGATGAAATAACGCGATAAAATTTAAGGATAATATGAACATTATTAAAAAAGCGTGGCCGGCGGTACTTGGTTCTGTTGCCGTTGTGGCGGCAGGCTTGGTGGCGAGCCTGGCTTACGCGCAAACACAGCAGGAAGCTGCGCTTAAAAAATTGATCGAACCACGTCTGGGCGAAGGTGCCAAAGTTGAGTCTGTGACTAAAACGCCGTATTCGGGTTTGTATGAAGTGCGTGTTAATGGTGATGTGATTTATACCGATGAAAAAGCCCAGTATTTATTTATGGGGAGTGTCGTCGATTTAAAAACACATCAGGATCTGACTAAAGCACGGGTGGATGAAATTAACCGGGTGGTATTTGCAGATCTGCCGCTGGATCTGGCTATTAAGCAGGTTAAGGGTAACGGCAAACGGGTTATCGCTATTTTTGAAGATCCCAATTGCGGTTATTGCAAGCGCTTCAGAAAAAATCTGCAAGGGATGGATAATGTGACCGTGTACACATTCTTGTTTAATATTCTGGCGGAAGATTCTGCCGTTAAGTCACGCAATGTGTGGTGTAGTATGGATAGGGTCAAGGCGTGGGATGACTGGATGATCGCAGGTAAAGAAGCGCCGGCAGCACCCGCCAATTGCACCAGTCCGCATACACGGGTTTTGGAATTAGGTAAAAAGTTAAAAGTGACGGGCACGCCAACGATTTTCTTTACGGATGGCAGCCGGGTTCCCGGTGCGATTGAGGTATCGGCTCTTGAGGCCAAACTGGCGGCGATTAAGCAGCCCTAAGTCCGACAGGTGCGCATTCTGAGCAGAGCCTTGCACCAGCACATCTGTCTGGAAACAGCCCGCTTTTCAGACAGAAAACGTTTCTTTTTTGAGTTACCATCATCACTATTATTATAATTAGTTAAATCACCATGAACCGACATTTTTTAAGCAGACGACTGACGCATCAATTAGGTTTTACAGGTATAGTCCCTTTTATTATTTTAAGTCTGTCTTGCTGGGTTGCGCATCCGGGCTGGCTGGAAGGCTTAGTTTACGCGCAGATTGCATACGGGATTGCCATTTTGTCTTTTTTGGGTGGTTTGCACTGGGGTGTGGCACTGACGTCGCCGGAATTAAGTACAGATCAGATCAGAAAGGCGCTTATCTGGGGAGTGGTTCCCAGTTTGATCGCATGGTGTTCCCGTTTTCATTTCGGCTTTGGATTTTTAGTGTTGATGCTGGGATTTATCGCTGCCTACCAGGTCGATAAACGTTTGTATGCCTGGTATGACATCCCTGAATGGTTTTTGGTGCTGCGTTTGCGTCTGACCTGGCTGGTGGTCGGCTCACTGGCATTGACCTTGTTAGCGGTTAATTTGCGAACTTAATGGCGGCAGAAAACACATGACGATTCAATATAGCATCATCCCTAAGGATTTGGCAGGCCATTTGTTTCAGGTTTCTGTGTATGTCGCTGAGCCTGACCCTGCCGGGCAAGTGTTTATCTTGCCTGCCTGGATACCGGGCAGTTATATGGTGCGCGATTTTTCTCGTCATATTGTGCAGATCCGTGCCAGTGCTAACGGCAAAAAAATTCGTCTGACCAAACTGGATAAACATAGCTGGCGCGCCGCACCTGTGAGCGGCGCTCTGACGCTGGAGTATGAAGTCTACGCATGGGATTTATCGGTACGTACTGCGCATTTGGATCAGACCCATGGTTTTTATAATGGTACCAGCGTATTTTTGCGGGTAGCCGGTCAGGAAATGCAGAGTCATGAGGTCGATATTCAGCGTCCTTGCGACCCGGCATGTCAGCCGTGGCGGGTTGCGACGGCTCTGCCATGCAAGGAAGCGCAGTTATATGGTTTTGGTAGCTATATTGCTGAAAACTACGATGCACTGATAGATCATCCGGTTGAAATGGGTGAATTTGCATTAACGACCTTTGATGTCTGCGGTGTGCCGCACGATGTGGTGCTGACCGGTCGGGTACCCAACCTGGATCTGGAACGTATCGCCGCTGATCTGGCTAAGATTTGCGCTACACAAATTGCCCTGTTTGAGCCAAAAACCAGGCGCGCACCGATGGACAGATACGTGTTTATGGTGATGGTGCTTGGCGATGGTTACGGTGGCCTGGAGCATCGTGCTTCTACTGCATTAATTTGCACCCGCAGCGATTTACCGGTTCTGGGCAATAGTGCGGCCAGCGACGGGTATATTGGCTTTTTGGGCTTATGTAGTCATGAGTATTTTCATACATGGAATGTGAAGCGTATCAAGCCTGCTACGTTTGCACATTACGATTTACAGCAAGAAAACTACACATCGCTGTTGTGGTTATTTGAAGGATTTACCAGCTATTACGATGATTTGATTTTATTGCGTAGTCATGTCATTGATGAGGCCCGTTATCTGGCGCTGCTCAGTAAAACGGTGAATGGTGTCTTACGTGGCTCAGGGCGCTGTAAGCAAAGCATTGCCGAATCCAGCTTTGATGCCTGGACGAAGTATTATCATCAGGATGAAAATTCACCCAATGCGATCGTGAGTTATTACACGAAAGGATCGCTGGTGGCGCTGGCGCTGGACTTAACAATACGTCGTGCCAGTAACGGTAAAAAATCGCTGGATGATGTGATGCGTTCTTTATGGCGGAATACCGGCCGTGATTTTTATAAACTGGCCTTAACCGGACAACAGCAAGGTGTGACTGAGGCGGAAGTAGAAGCCTTGATTGAGCAGATGTCCGGTATAAAAATGAAGTCATTTTTTGAGCGCTATGTACGTGGTACGCATGATGTGCCGCTGGATAAGCTCTATACTGATTTTGGTGTGGTGCTGGAAGATAAGCGCAAGCTGCATAAACCCGGCTTAGGCGTCAGGTTTTCACGGGATGGTAATGACTGCAAATTGGCGAGTGTGTACAGCGGTCATGCTGCGCATCAGGCGGGTTTGTCGGCAGGGGATATAGTAATTGCGGTGGATGGTTTGCGTGTTACTGCCGCTGATGCAGCGAACGATCTGGCTAAACTGTTGGGGCGTTATCAGCCTGGTGCATCTGTTGTGTTACATGTATTCCGGCGCGATGAGTTGATGCAATTTACCGTTTGTTTGCAGCCGGATGATGCACCCTTGTGGTCTTTGCAGGCAAAGGAAGGGAAGGGCGCTAAGTCAGCAGCAACATTACCGCACCCCGGTATAACTAAACGCTTATCCGTAAAAAAATAAGCTAAGCTGCCAGGGCAGCTAATTAAGTAAGCCGGGATGTCAGGTAGGCCGGGATGCCAATTCCGGCAATAAGAACCCCCCAAAAAAATTGAATTCAACACCCCCGGGATTACATCCCGGCCTATGCAAAAAACCGTGCCAGTTCGACACCCGGTTGCGGTGCACGCATAAATGCTTCCCCGACCAGAAATCCGTGTACATTGGCGTCGCGCATGCGTTTCACATCATCCGGATGTAAAATGCCGGATTCGGTGATGATGCATTTTTCCGGCGGAATACGGGGCAGTAAATCCAGTGTGGTTTCCAGTGAGGTTTCAAAAGTGCGCAGGTTACGGTTGTTAATACCCAGCAGGGCGGTATTGAGCGTTAATGCTGCCTGCAACTCATCTTTGTTATGCACTTCCACTAAGACCGACATCCCTAATTCCTGCGCGCAGGCTTCCAGTTCACGCATCAAACCATGATCCAGTGCTGCCACAATCAATAAGATCGCATCGGCCCCCCAGGAACGTGCTTCATAAATCTGGTAAGGATCAACGATAAAATCTTTACGTAACACCGGTAACCGGCAAGCGGCTCTGGCTTGTTTCAGGTACCCGGCGTTCCCCTGGAAAAACTGTTCATCCGTCAGTACCGATAAACATGCCGCACCGTTGCTGGCATAGCTGACGGCGATTTCTTCCGGATTAAAATCAGCGCGAATAATACCTTTGGATGGTGAAGCTTTTTTAATCT
>CAIWPG010000107.1 GCA_903914535.1 uncultured Oxalobacteraceae bacterium | reverse complement strand
GGTCAAAAAAGGTGATACCTTGCACCGCATCGCCCTTGATAAGGGGCTGAGTTACGCTGATCTTGTGGCATGGAATAATCTGGCTAATCCAAATGATATTAAAGTGGATCAGGTGTTGCAAATTGCCGCTCCAGACGGGGTAGTGACCGGACAAACCAGTGGTATAGGCAGTCCTGCCGGAGTTGAGGTTCGCTCACTTGCCAGTGGTGCCGGCAGCACCGGCGCTGCTGGTGTTGCTGCTAATAATAAAAATTCACCGCGTGCAGATAAACGACCTTATTCCGAATCCGCTCTTGCTGAATTGCAAAAAACGGATACGGGCGTCGTTACAACACCTAAGCCGGCAGAAAAGTCACCTGGCCCTGCTATTGTTGACGAGATTGTCTGGATGTGGCCCACAGAAGGGAAAATTATAGGCAATTTTGACGACAGTAAGAACAAAGGTGTCGACATCTCGGGCAAGCTAGGGCAAGATATTTTAGCGGCAGGAGCCGGAACGGTGATGTATGCGGGTAGTGGTATTCGTGGCTATGGAAATTTAGTCATCATTAAGCATTCCAATAATTTATTGTCTGCTTATGCGCATAATAAAACGATTATCGTGAAAGAAAAGCAAGCGATCAGCAAAGGTCAAAAAATAGCTGAGATGGGTAATTCGGATAGTGATGTAGTGAAGTTGCATTTTGAAATACGACAGCAAGGCAAACCAGTCGATCCACTTAAATTTTTACCGGGTCGGTCAGGTTTGGGTAATCTCTGATTAACCATTAAATTTCCCCAGTCCTATGACAGCTAAGAATAGTCTCCTTGCCGATGATGAAACTCAGGATGAATCATCGCAACTTACTGATGCTGAACTCTCTGACAGCACGGAGGATGGCGATGATGAGGGAATTGATGTCAAGGAAGTTGTTGTCGTTGAGCCAGTCGATGAGCTTAAAACGGTACTGGCGGCAGAGTTATCCACGGATACAACACAGTACTATCTTAATCAAATTGGCACCCGGCCGTTACTGACTGCGCCTGAAGAGCTTATTTGCGCTACCCTGGCTAAAAAAGGTGATTTTGCTTCGCGTCAGAAAATGATCGAGCATAATTTGCGTTTGGTTGTGTCTATTGCAAAGCATTATATTAATCGTGGTGTCGCCTTGCTGGATATGATTGAAGAGGGTAACCTGGGATTAATGCATGCAATAGACAAATTTGAACCGGAGCGCGGGTTTCGGTTTTCTACCTATGCAACCTGGTGGATCAGGCAAAGCATTGAGCGTGCCATTATGAATCAGGCTCGTACCATACGTCTTCCGGTACATGTGGTACGTGAATTAAATCAGATTTTACGCGCTAAATATCATCTGGAGTCGCAGCATACGGACGGTCGCGATGCCGCGCTGGAAGATATTGCCCAGTTGGTGGGGCGGCCGCTGGATGAGGTACAGGATATACTGGCCTTATCCGAGCATGCTACCTCGCTGGATATGCCTTTGGATAACGATCCGCAATCCACATTAATGGATATGCTGCCGGGCGATGGCGACGACGGCCCGGACTTTCGTGCAGAACGTCATGAGACCAGCTTGCTGGTGCGGGATTGGTTATCAAAATTGCCGGATAAACAGCGTATTGTTATTATGCGCCGTTTTGGGCTGGATAACGATGACCCGGCCACGCTGGAAACTCTGGCAGAGGAAATGGGTGTGACGCGTGAGCGTATTCGTCAGATTCAGCAAGAGGCGCTGATTAAACTCAAGCGTTCTTTTTCTTCCCGGGGTGTCGGGCGGGATGCGTTACTTTAGATGGCATAGTGACGCCTGTGTCCGTCGTGCGCAGGCCCTGACTGACTATCCTTAGCTGTTTTCCTGCCAGTGCCTGTTCCGGCACGTCCTTCCTGCTATACTAGCGACCTTTGCACTTAATCAGGACTTACGCAAAATCGCTCCGGCTGAATCGCTTCACCTTGCCAAAACAATTTTGCCTGAGTCCTGCATCGCAAAATCGCCCCAGAGGCGTTGCTTCGCCTTGCCGGAGTAAGTTTGCTGGCCCTTCTTTGCACCCTGGTTATAGTTATGTCTTACAATAAAATTAATATTACTGCTCTTGATATGGATGCCCGAGGAATCGGTCATTTGCAAAATGAAGATGGCACTGAAGGTAAAGTTGTGTTTGTTGATGGTGCGCTGCCCGGTGAGGTAGTCAGTTTTTCAACTTATAGAAAAAAAGCGAGTTGGGAAAACGCAAGCATGACTCAGTTGCACCGCGAGTCTTCGCAACGCACCAAGCCTAAGTGTGCTTATTTTGGATTGTGTGGCGGTTGTTCGATGCAGCATTTGGATGCTAATGCGCAGGTGGCGATCAAGCAACGGGTGCTGGAAGATAGTCTCTGGCATATTAGCAAGGTCAAAGCAAAAACCATGTTGCGTCCGATTTACGGGCCAACCTGGGGTTATCGTTACCGCGCCAGATTGTCAGTGCGTAATGTACTCAAAAAAGGAATCGTGCTGGTTGGCTTTCATGAGAAAAAATCACGCTACGTCGCCAATACGGAAACATGTGAAATTTTGCCGCCGCATATTTCAGCGATGTTAATGCCCTTACGGGGATTAATATCATCATTGTCGATCGTGAATGATTTGCCGCAGATAGAGCTGGCTATCGGTGAAGATGTCACTGCGCTTGTGCTGCGCATTATGCAGCCGCTGAGTGCCGCCGATGAAGTATTGCTCAAAGAATTTGCCGATCAATATAAGGTGCAATGGTGGTTGCAGGTAAAAGGACCGGAAACTGCCGAGCCATTCTATCCGCTGGAGCCGCAGTTGCACTATTTACTGCCGGAATTTGGTGTGAAAATGCCATTCAAGCCGACTGATTTTACGCAGGTTAATCACTTTATCAATCGTGTAATGGTTGCGCGTGCTCTGCGTTTGCTGGATGTGCAGGCGCATGAGCGTGTTGCTGATTTATTTTGTGGCCTGGGTAATTTTACCTTGCCTCTGGCAACGCAGGCACGTGAAGTTGTCGGTATCGAAGGCAGCAGCACATTGACTGAGCGTGCACTGGAAAACGCGCGTAGCAATGGCTTGCAAGACAAAACCAGTTTTAGTACCCGTAACCTGTTTGAAATTACTGCAGAAGATTTAGTCGCGCTGGGTAAATTTGATCGTATGTTAGTTGATCCGCCACGTGATGGCGCGATGGCTCTGTGTGAGGCTTTGCTTGTTTTGTCCACCGCGATGCCTGATTTTTTACCGCGTCGTATTGTTTACGTGTCCTGTAGTCCGGGAACGCTGGCGCGTGATGCCGGTTTGCTGGTGAAAGCGGGTTATGTGACCAGTTTTGCCGGTGTCGTGAATATGTTTCCACATACTTCGCACGTTGAATCTATGGCGGTATTTGATTTGGTATAAGTTTGTTTGTTCTGGCTGTTGTATATCCGTTGTGGTTATTAAAAAAGCCGGCTATAAAAGCCGGCTTTTTTATTGCTAGTGCGTTTAAATCAGATTAATCCCTGTTTCCGCCAAAAATACCCAGTAAAGAGAGTAAATTAACAAAAATATTGTAGACATCAAGGTAAATACGCAGTGTGGCGGAAATATAGTTGGTTTCGCCGCCATTAATAATTTGTTGTACATCGTATAAGATGTAAGCTGAAAAAATACCGATGGCAATAACTGAAACGGTGAAATACAAGGCTGGCAGTTGTAAAAATATATTGGCGACGGAAGCGACGATAATTACCATGAGTCCGACGAATAACCATTTTCCCAATCCGGAAAAATCGCGTTTTGATGTGGTGGCGATACTAGCCATTACAGCCATAATCGTTGCTGTGCCACCAAACGCTGTCATGATTAATGATGCGCCGTTGGAATAAGCCAGAGTATGGCTGATCAGGCTGGACAGCATCAGGCCCATAAAAAACGTGAAGCCAAGCAAGACAGCGACACCGGTAGCGGTTTCTTTCGTTTTCTCAATCGCATACATAAAGCCGAAAGCGACAGCCATAAAGGCGATCATTGAAAGACCGGGGCGGCCAGGAAAGAAAGAAAAATGCATTTGTACGCCCAGCCAGGCACCCAGCACGGTTGGAATCATGGAAAGTGCAAGCAACCAGTAGGTGTTCCGCAGTACGCGGTGACGGAAAACGGTAGCGTTGTTACCAAATTCAATGGAGTGTTGCAGATTTTGGCTCATAAAAATTCCTTAGTTAAGTGACCAAATAACCATGACAGCATACCATAGTAGTGAGCCGGGTAAAAACTCCGCCTGATTTTTAGGGCTGCCTGCACGGAAAATAGGGCTGAACCGGGCAGAGGAATGCTTAATTAGTGGATATAAGTTAAGGTAGTTTGTCTCATTTAACCTGAATGTAATTGGTTTCATGTTAAAATCACAGGTTAGTTGAATTTTATATTCAGCCTTAACCCTTTCATTTTATTGGAGTTTTTTAGATGGCAATCGAACGCACATTATCAATTATTAAGCCTGACGCAGTTGCAAAAAATGTAATTGGTCAAATTTACAGCCGTTTTGAATCTGCTGGCCTGAAGATTGTTGCTGCCCGCCTGGTGCAATTGTCACGTGCTGAAGCAGAAGGCTTCTACGCTGTTCACAGCGCACGTCCTTTCTTCAATGATTTGGTTGCATTCATGATTTCTGGTCCTGTGATGGTGACAGCGCTGGAAGGCGAAAACGCAATTTTGACAAATCGTGATCTGATGGGCGCCACAGATCCTAAGAAGGCAGATAAAGGCACTATCCGTGCAGATTTTGCTGATTCAATCGATGCAAATGCAGTACATGGTTCTGATGCGGCTGAAACAGCAGCAGTCGAAATTGCTTATTTTTTCCCTGCATTGAACGTGTACTCACGTTAAACCGGGTGTTAAGCTAGTTTCGTAGTCCGGATTGTTTTTGCAGGCCGGGGTGGTGCTGTTCTGATCTGATTATTTGTGTAAAAATAGTATCTGTTTTTGCCAGATGCCTCAGATGACGCGACAGATTGTGAACCTGGTCTGCAAAGTAAACAAGCCTGTGGATGTGGCAGGAAATTTTTAGTATTAGTATGTTTGAGAGAAGTAAATGACGGCACTCACCAATCTGTTGGATCTGGACCCTGCTCAGCTTATCGCCTATTGCGGCGAATTAGGTGAAAAGCCGTTTCGTGCAAAGCAATTACAACGCTGGATACATCAGTTTGGTGTCAGCGAATTTGATCAGATGACCGATTTGGCCAAATCATTGCGTGATAAGTTAGCCGGTCGTGCGTGTGTGCGCTCACCGGACATCATCAGTGATCATACTTCTGCTGATGGTACGCGCAAGTGGCTTTTGGATGTAGGACAGGGTAATGCCGTAGAGACGGTATTTATCCCGGAAGAAAATCGCGGCACGCTGTGTATTTCCACTCAGGCTGGTTGTGCTGTTAATTGCCGTTTTTGCTCGACAGGCAAACAGGGTTTTAGCCGGAATTTGACAGTTTCCGAGATTATTGGCCAGTTATGGATGGCAGAATTTGAACTGCGCAGAACTAAAGGTATTATTTCCGGTCATCGTGGAGAGCGACAAATTACTAATGTCGTTATGATGGGGATGGGAGAGCCTTTGCTGAATTTTGAGCCGACGGTAACGGCTTTGAAGTTGATGCTGGACGATAATGCGTATGGCTTGTCGCGTCGGCGTGTGACCTTGTCTACCAGTGGTGTTGTTCCAAAGATAGATGCGCTTTCGCAGGAGTGTGCGGTAGCGCTGGCAGTGTCCTTGCATGCATCTAATGATGCCTTGCGTGATAGTTTGGTTCCGTTGAATAAAAAATATCCATTGGCAATGTTGATGGCGGCGTGTAAGCGCTATCTGGACTTTGCGCCGCGCGATTTCATTACATTTGAATATTGCATGTTAGATGGAGTTAATGATAGTGATCAACACGCACGTGAATTGATTTCGCTAGTATCAACCGTACCGTGCAAGTTTAATTTGATTCCGTTCAATCCTTTTCCTGAGTCAGGGTTGAAACGCTCAGGAAATCCCCGAATCAAAGCATTTGCACAAGTATTGATGGATGCCGGTCTGGTGACAACAATACGCAAGACGCGCGGCGATGATATTGACGCTGCCTGTGGGCAGTTGGCCGGAGAAGTGCAGGATAGGACGAATGTTCAGGAAAGAATGTCGAAGCAGGCGGAATATCAAAAGAAATTCGGTGCAAATTTTGGCCGTATCGTGGAGATAAGCTAGTGAGAAAAATTTGGGGCGCACTCTGTTTTTATCTGTTGTCTGTTGCCATGCTGAGCGCATGCTCGAGTGGGCACGATACACTGAAATACGGAACGCCGCCACCAAGTGATCCGCCGCTGCAAAGTGCTGATGTTAAAAAACGTGCGGCGATCCGCTTGCAATTAGCCGTCGGTTATTTTCAGCAAGGCCAGTTTAAAGTTGCGCTGAAAGAATTAAATGATGCTATTTCATTTGATTCTTCGAATGCTGACAGCTATGGAATACGTGCCTTGGTTTATACCGAAATGCATGAAACGGCTCTGGCAGAGCAAGATTTTTTACGTGCGTTGAAATTGGCTCCCAATGATGCTGATCATACTAATAACTACGGGTGGTTTTTGTGTCAGAATGGGCGCGAAAAGCAAGCGATGGAATTATTTGAAAAAGTCATAGCGAATCCGGCTTATACCTCTCCGTCAAAGCCATTGGTTAATGCGGGCATGTGTAGTCTGAAAATGAAAAACGATTTTTTGGCTGAAAAATATTTTAGCCAGGCATTGCGGGTTGATCCCGGTAATGTCAGTGCCAATCTGAATTTGGCAACTATTTATTACCAGAGCAGGGATTGGCAGCGAGCTCAATACTATGTTAACAGGCTGGTCAAGGCGGATAATGTGACGGCTGGTACGTTGTGGCTGGGCATTAAAATCGCCCATAAGTTGCAGGATGTAATGGGAGAAGAAAGCCTGGCTGTTCAATTGCGTCGTCGTCATCCGGATTCGGATGAGTTTGCATTGCTGGAACGTGGAGCGTTTGATGAATGATGCAGTGAATTTGGCAGTAGAAAATGCGCATGCAGTGTCTGAACACGTTAATAATTACGTGGATTTGTCGCTGGGCGAGCATCTGGCAGCGGTGCGTTCAGGGCAGGGACTGACGATAGAGGCGATTGCAGATCAGTTAAAGCTGTCGCCGCGTCAGATTACTGCAATTGAGTCCGGTGATTATGCTGCACTTCCTGATGCTGCAACTATGCGTGGTTTTATCCGGAGCTATGCCAGAACATTAAAGATGG
>CAIWPG010000106.1 GCA_903914535.1 uncultured Oxalobacteraceae bacterium | reverse complement strand
TGCACAATTTATGCAAGAAGTGATCAATCCGACAATTTTACCGGCAGCTAAAGAATTACTGGCACGCCATCGTGATGACTTAACCATCATTATCACAGCAACTAACCGCTTCGTCGCAGAACCAATTGCGCGGGCACTCGGGGTAGAACACATTATTGCGGCAGAACCGGAAGTCGCCACAGATGGCCGCATAACAGGTAAACTGCTCGGCACACCAACCTCAGGCGCAGGCAAAATAACACATCTCAACACATGGTTAGCCAGACAAGATAAAACATTAGCCAGTTTTGAGAGCAGTCATTTCTATAGCGATTCACATAATGACTTGCCCTTACTCGCACTGGTTAGCCACCCGGTTGCAACCAACCCCAATGCCCAGTTAGCTGCACACGCACTGGCACATGGCTGGTCAATTTTAAAGATTTTCAATGATTAAGAAACTAATAAATAGAATTTTCGGGAAATCCCCTGCTACCTCAGCGAAGCCTGCTAAAGGCAAACTAAAAACGCTGAGTGTGGCAGAACATGGTATCGATCCGAAGCTGGTCTCCAATAACGCCGTGCGTGTAACACAAACATTACAACAGGAAGGATATAAAGCCTTCATCGTCGGCGGTGCAGTACGCGATTTATTGTTAGGTGTAAAACCAAAAGATTTTGATGTTGCCACTAACGCAACCCCGGAACAAGTCAAACGCTTGTTCCGGCGTGCCTTCATTATTGGCAAACGATTTCAGATTGTGCATGTCATGTTTGGCTCAGACCTGCTGGAAGTCACTACTTTTCGGGGAACATCAACAGACGATGCACCGAAAGATGAGTTTGGCCGCGTATTGCGGGATAATACCTTTGGCGAGCAGCACGAAGATGCGACCCGGCGTGACTTTACCATCAATGCCATGTACTACGATCCGGCCAGCCAGACTGTGCTGGATTACCATGGCGGCATGGGTGATATCCGCAAAAAAACCTTACGCATTATCGGACAACCCGAAGCCCGCTACCGGGAAGATCCGGTACGTATGTTACGGGTAGTACGTTTTGCTGCAAAACTTCAGTTTGATATTGCCGATGCCACCCGGGCACCGATCGCTGTCATGGCTCCCCTGATCGACAACGTACCTGCCGCCCGCGTGTTTGATGAAATGCTCAAACTACTGACCAGCGGACATGCTCTGGCCTGCCTGAAACGCTTACGTCAGGAAGGCTTACACCACGGCTTACTCCCCTTGCTGGATGTCGTACTGGAGCAACCTTTAGGGGCAAAATTTGTTTCACTGGCTCTGGCCAATACTGATCTGCGTGTACGTGAAGGTAAAACAGTATCGCCCGGATTTTTATTTGCGTCCCTGTTATGGCATCAGGTTTTAGAAAAATGGCAAGCCTATCAGGCATCGGGGGAATTTCCTATTCCGGCTCTGCATTTGGCTGCCGACGATGTATTACAGACACAGACCGAATCACTGGCATTACAACGTCGCATAGGAACAGATATGCGCGATATCTGGGCCATGCAACCACGCTTTGACCGGCGCACAGGAAAAACGCCCTATAAATTATTAGAACACCCGCGTCTGCGCGCAGGCCTGGATTTTCTGATCTTGCGTGCGGCCTCCGGCGAAATTGAAGAAGAATTAGCACAATGGTGGACCGATTTCATTGCCTCGGACAATGCCGGGCGTGAAACCTTACTCGCAGCTAAACCACGTACCACAAAAAAAAGTGCCACTGCATCAGCAGCACCGGCTCGTTTAAGCAATGCTGAAGCTATTGATCCGGCAGAAGCAAACGACACTCCGGCCCCCAAAAAACGCCGTCGTCGTCCTAAAAAAGTTTTCGTCACAGAATGAAGCATATCGCTTACATTGGACTAGGTGCAAATTTGGGTAACCCGCAAGTAACATTGCGGGCTGCTGCGCTGGCGCTGGCAGCATTCCCCGGAACCAGCGTATCCGCTTGCTCCAGTCACTACCGCTCCGCCCCCATTGATGCGGATGGCGATGATTACGTCAACGCAGTAGTACAATTGGAAACCATACTCACACCCATTGAATTACTTGGCGCACTACAGGCACTGGAGCAGCAATTCGGACGCGAGCGCTCCTACCTTAACGCACCACGCACACTAGATCTCGATCTGCTGCTGTACGACGAGCAAATCCTGAATACAGTCACTTTGCAAATCCCGCATCCGCGCATGAGTCAGCGTGCCTTCGTCATTCTTCCCTTACTGGAACTAAACGACAGCATTGCCATTCCAAATATCGGACTTGCGAGCACACTCGTTAAGACGCTGCAAAATCAACGTATTTCTAAGATAACGCAATAACATATGGCGTAACACATCAGTGACCGTCATGGTGTTTAAGGCAGAATACCATGACGGTTAAATCGCATCTGCACACCATACACTTCCTCTGAACACAATAGATTCACATAAAAACTGCAAATTAATTTTTATGTGGAAAATCTAATTGATAAACGGTCAGTTTTGCCCGACCAATGGGCAGACATCGCCGCATGTATTTAAGTACAGTCACCCAGGTCGGCGCTTATCGTCAACTGACACACTGTCTTATTACATCGGGAATAGAAATGCGACGGACGAATTATCAATACAAACAAAAAAACATAGACAATGCAACTGCAATGGCAGGCTTTAGCATGATTGAACTCATGATCGCCATGATTATATCTGCAGTCATACTGACTATTGCCATGCCTTCGTTCCGGTCATACATACAAATACACCAGGCAAACAAAGAAATACGCAATTTACGTAACGACTTGCAATTTGCCCGCTCTGAAGCACAAAAAGAAGGTCAGACAGTCACAGCATGTGTATCTGCGGACGGCATTACCTGCACCACAGGTCAGGACTGGCAATCCGGCTGGATCTTATTTTCAGATCCAAACAATAATCAGCAGATAGACAGCTCAACCGATGTACTGCTGCGAATCCAGACAGGCTTAAGTAGCCGCAACGTCATCACCACCACACCGGGCGTTAAGGCAATCACTTACAACAGAAATGGATTTGCACTAAACACAAAACCCGGCGGTTTACTATTCACACTGCATACCTCACCCGTCAATAACTCCGCCACACGCTGTTTGCTGGTAGATGCCATGGGCCGCCAGCAAATTCAGATCGCGGGCGAGGCTGTCATCATGAATCAGAGGGCGGCATGCGCGTAATTTTTCATCAAATTCACCATAATATTCATCGACGAATTTATCAGCATGAAACACATCACAATGACGGAAACTCTGCGTCACAATCACAACGACCGGCACACCAGACTGGTTACGGCCTGATTGAGGTGCTGATTTCCCTTATTGTAATTGCGATCGGTTTACTGGGTACCGCAAAAATGCAGGCGCTTGGCATAGCCAATACCAAAATTGCCGGGCAGTGCGGACTCATTGCACTTCAGGCTGGCAACCTGGCAGCCATACTGCATAGCAATCGCGGATACTGGCAAGTTACTTCCAGTGAAAAAGAACCTGCATCACCACGCTGTCCATCGCCTGCAGGATGCACGCTGAGCGGCTCCGATACGGTAACAGATCCAGGCCATATACTCATTTACCCGCCGACAGCCGCATGTACCCATACAGCACCATGTCCGCCGGGAAGAATCGCCGCACTGGATATCGCTAACTGGATGAAAAATATGCATAGTCACGTCCCTGGTTACACTGCCACAATCAATTGCACCAACACCACCAGCACACCGACTACCTGCATTATTTCCGTCCGCTGGCCGGAAAAAATCACAGGCATGAATACCACCACCGCTACCATGGCAGCGACACAAGCCATGCAAATACACTCCTATTTTCTGCATGTACAACCATGACAAGCCACATTTCAACACTATGTGCTCAGCAAATGGCCGGTAATATGCAGCGCCGTCACGCCTCATCATCAGCACCACCGCACAACACATCGCAATCAGGATTTAATCTGATCGGCTTAATAGTGTCGATTGTCATTGGCCTGTTTATCACATTGGGGTTAAGCCAAATGTTAGTCAATATCAGAAACACGGCATCAACCCAAAATCAATTATCGCAATTTAAAGATAATGAACATCAATCCATCACTATGCTCACCAACATCGTGCAACTGGCTGGCTATTACCCTAATTCGAATGGCGCAATCGCACAAGCATTGCTGCCAGCAACAAGAACTCCCGACGGCGCTATTTTTACTGCCGGAACCGGGATTTCCGGCACAACCGGCCATAACAATGACAGCGACACCATCAATCTGGCATTTACATCATCCGGCAGCGACGGCATTCTGGACTGTCAGGGGGGTAATACCAATACACAGACACTACTCATCAACAGCTTTTCCATCGTCAACAAGCAGCTCGTTTGTTCTGTCAATGGTACTGCTCCCCTGGTTCTGGCAACCGGCATCAGCCGCATGAAGATCATGTTCGGGGTAGATAGCCAAAAAAAAGGAAGCACCGATAGTTACCTGAGCGCTGCCGATGTAGAGGCTGCAAAGTTATGGGCACAAGTACGCCTGGTCATATTCAGGATCAACTACACCAGCACGCTGTACAACACCCAGGCACCAGTCTGGGTGCAATCAATTCACCTGATGCGACTTTCATGATTGCTTTTTTACCATGAAAAATATTTTTGTGCAATCTGAGGCACATGCCGGAACAACGCTGCCCGCAAAGCAACGAGGTGTGGTTCTGGCCACCAGCCTGATTATATTGATCATTATCATGGGAATCACCATCACCATGTTCCGCAGTACGCATTTAATGGAACGTATTTCAGGGAATTCACGGGAAAAACAGCGTTCATTTCAAAGTGCGCAAAGTGCGCTGGCTTACGCCGAATGGTGGCTAAACCAAAAAAGCAGCAACGTGAAGGCCGATATCTGTAGCGGTACAACACTGACTGAATTACAGGTCTGTACTATTCCGGTGAACTTAAGCGATTTAACTTATTTTCCATTCTATAGCGGATATGCTCCGCCAAAAATGACAGTAGCAGCGGGTGGAGGGCTGGCCGGTTCCGACACAACAAACGACATTAACTACAGCAAAAATCCCGATATATACATTGCTTATATGGGCTTATCAGCGCCAGATTATGCGCCTTTTTATCAGATTACCACCATAGGATATGGTGGCACCGGCGGGTTTGCCGGGAGTATTTCCATCCTGCAAAGCAGCTACAAACTCCCCCGTGGCAGCAGCACTAACCTGGGAAAGCTATGAATCCATCCACCGTATACATCAAGCTAACTATTTCGCTATTTTGATTTTCCTGGTACAAAAAATGAATAAAAATTTAATTTTTAACCACTTGTTTAAGTACTTGTTATTGCTCATATTCACCAGTCTGCCACCGTTATCTGCCCTGGCGCAAATAACGATTTCAGAAGGGTTCAATGGTGCCTCCACACAGAACAACTGGACTGTCCTCGGCAGAGCCTGCCTTACCGCTGGCACAGAAACTGGCAGTCCATTCAAAAGATGTGATTCTGATAATGCAGAACCAGGGTATGGCGTATTACGGCTAACCAATAATGCTTATAACGAACATGGTGCCATTATATCGACGCAGCCCTTTCCAAGTGACTCCGGCGTGCAACTGACCTTTGTATCCAATACCTATGGCGGCAATAACTACATGCAAACCGGTGCTGATGGCTTATCCTTTTTTTTAGTTGACGCTGCGATCGTAACGAAAGATCGTCCGCTGACATTAGGCGGATACGGCGGTTCACTGGGTTATGCCTGCGGTTATAACACCGGATTCGGCATGAGCGGAGGGTATATCGGTTTAGGTATTGATGAATACGGCAATTTTTCAGGAGGAACGAAGAATTCAGTGCGTTTGCGCGGTGCAGGTAACATTACCTCCGCTGCATTACCGGGAATCAATCTGAGAGATGCCTGTGAAAAAGGCTACTACGTATCACGCAGCGAACCCGGAAAAATTATCCCGGTCTTAAATTATGCACCGATAAAAACTGTCACCATGCCAGCGCCAATCAGCAATGGAGGGCCGATTACATTTTCACTCTCGATTACCAAAGCCGGATTACTCAGTCTGAGCTATATTTTCAATAACGGTATATCCACACCGGTAATCACCAGCCAGTCAATCATTACATCCAATGGAAATCTACCAGACAATTTTTTATTTGGCTTTGCTGCCAGTACCGGACACGGCACTAATTTTCATGAAATATCCTGTTTTAAAGCCAGTCAGATAACAACGTCCTCCAGCTCCGCCGGTAGTAACGTCAATCCCAATGCCAGAGTACAACAGGGCAGCCAGATTTACCTGGCATCGTACAATCTCACCAACGCCACAGGCAGGCTGACTGCCAGCTCGCTGCTGACTAATCCCGACGGAAGTATCAGCAGCATCAGTCCACTGGCCAACTGGGATGCCAGCTGCGTTCTGACCGGCGGCATATGCAGTACAACCAACAGCACCACCATCGCACAAACTTCCAGGCAACGGAATATACTGACCTGGAACGAAACCGGGGGAATACCGTTCCGATGGCAGAAATTAAATGAAGAGCAAAAAAAAGCATTAACTGCAGGTGATACCACCAGATCAGCACAACGGCTGCGCTTTTTACGTGGCGGACGCAACAATGAGCGCACCAGTTCAGGCAACGGTATATTTCGTGCCCGCTCCAGCGTTTTAGCCGACATCATCAAATCCAGTCCGACCTGGGTAGGGCCACCGCAAGCCCCTTACGCAAAGGAATGGCAAGATGCCTTATATAACGACGCTTCCATGCCGGAGTCCGGTGCTGCCAGTTATGCATGGTTTCAGACCAGCAATGCTACGCGAATGCATGTTGTCTATGTCGGAGCCAATGACGGGATGCTGCACGGCTTTCGTGCCGGTAGCTTTGACGAATCAGGAAAATTTACAAGCAACATTCATCCCAACGATGGAAAAGAAGTTATCGCTTATGTACCCGGTCTGGCATTACAGACACTGCATTCATCCGACACACCCTCTTTAGATTACGCCTCGCCGCAGTATGCTCACAATGCCTTTGTAGATGCCACACCAGGCACAGGGGATTTATTCTATCAGGGAGCCTGGCATACCTGGCTGGTCGGAGGTCTGGGAGCCGGCGGCAACAAAAATGGTGTCCTTGGCCGCCCGAAGAGCAATCATGATGACAGCGCCACCGGCGGGCTTTATGCCTTGGATATCAGCCACCCTTCAAGCGATATATTTACTGAAAAAAAGGCAGACACTCTTGTTATAGGTGACTGGAACTCTGACACACTCAGTTGCATCAACAGCACGGCCTGCGGCAAAAATCTCGGCAGTGTATACGGCACACCGGTCATCCGGCGCCTGCACGACGGCAACTGGGCTGCCATATTTGGAAATGGCTTAGACAGTAACTCAGGCAGCGCCGGTATTTTTATTATGACGGTCAATTCCGCATCCGGAAAAATTAGCTTCCGTTATCTTGATACCGGCCATGATGCAAAAAAAGAT
>CAIWPG010000105.1 GCA_903914535.1 uncultured Oxalobacteraceae bacterium | reverse complement strand
GCATGGGTCACGCCGGCGCGCTGATTTCAGGCGGAGCTGATACTGCCCAGGCGAAACTGGACATCATGGCTGAATGCGGCATCAAGGCTACAAAAAATCCATCAGAAATGGCACGTTTGTTAAAAGCCATGCTGTAATTTTTTCAGGCACTGACAGTAAATTGAATGGGAGGCGGATGCTTCCCATTTTTTTTCTGTTGCGCAGCGTGAATTCAAGCGAATTTACGCTCTGGCCGTTGTTAAATGTTCCATGAAAACCTTGGGGGGTGTGACGATGTGGTGCAGTTGGCTATATTTATGCCGGTCGGCGGAGTTGGAACCAAATTGTTACGTTTATTCAACGGTGACTGGTCCAAAACTGACTTGAACTTTGCTATAGTGACCGGTCGGCTCATCCAATTAACTTCCTGGTAATATTTTTGAAATCTTGTGTTCATGAAAAATAGCGACAGCATAGACTACGCGGCTCAAACCGATGTAGGTCTGCTGCGAGCGCATAATGAAGACGCGATTGCCGTATGTCCGCAAAGCGCCCTGACTGTTCTGGCCGACGGAATGGGTGGTTACAATGCCGGTGAAGTGGCCAGTGAAATTGCAGTTTCGGTAATCCGGGAGTACCTCAACGAAAGGTTGAACAGCTTTCTGTCGCTGTTGATTCCTTATCAGGTCAACCAGCTTGTGAAGATGGTCGAGCAGGCTGTTGAGCTGGCCAACAACACGGTATTAAATACCTCCTTCAAAGATCCGCAATACCTGGGCATGGGTACGACCCTGGTGATGTCATTGTGCTATCGGGAAACGATGATTGTGGCGCATGTCGGCGATTCGCGCGCCTATCGATTGCGCAGCGGGCAGTTGACCCAGATTACCCGCGACCATTCCGTTGTACAGGAACAGATAGACGCTGGCATGATTAGTGCTGAATCTGCTCAGTATTCTGATATCAAGAATCTGGTTACGCGTGCAGTCGGAGTCGGTTATCCGGTGGAAGTGGAAGTCAATTTGCATCAGGTGCAAACGGGTGATGTCTATCTGCTGTGTTCGGATGGTCTGTCTGACATGCTGAATACACAAAAAATGCAGGATATATTGCAAAAAAGCCATCTCAATCTGCAGCAAATGTGCAGTGAGCTGGTGGATGAGGCCAACCGGCAGGGTGGTCGGGACAATATTTCGGTGATCCTGTTCAGAATTAACGGTATCCAAAGAGGCGGTTTAAAACAATTTTTTAACGCCTGACTGATTCATGCATTGAGTGAAAAGCAATAACTTATAAATATAAGGGAGTTTTCAATGGCGAAGATAAGCGTGACCTTAGACGGCGCGATCTTGCAGGAAGTACTGATCAACAAACCCAAAGTGTCTATCGGACGCAGGCCTAACAATGACATCGTGCTGAATCATTTAGCCATCAGCGGTAGTCATGCCGTTATTGAAACGCAGATGAATGATTATTATCTCGAGGATCTCGGCAGCACTAACGGCACGCAGGTAAATGGTCAACCGGTGAAGCGTCATTT
>CAIWPG010000104.1 GCA_903914535.1 uncultured Oxalobacteraceae bacterium | reverse complement strand
GGCTAATACATCATTTCGGCAGGTTGTTTTTTTTATACTTCAAACAAAAAGGAATGGCTAAATTAACAATAATTAAGCTCGTTCTCTTTTGTCGGTATTTTTGACGGTATACAATATAGAAATATTTAGTAAAGCTATTACCAGCATAAATATTCGGCTTATATTAGGTTCCTGTCGGTGCACCACCTCCTTGTTCAGCATCATTCAACAACGTCTAAAAACCCACTAAAAATCAAACAGTTAGATTTTCTGGTTGTGCCATAGCGCTCATTTCAGCACCATAAAATCAAGAAAAAGTACCGGTATTTTTGACGGTACTTTTCAACATGCTGAAAAAAGTACCGTCACGGGAGGATGTTACGGCGCTAACTGATACCTTCATTAAAAACCTGAAAGCCACTGACAAGCCGACCGGCACCAAACACCCGGATGGCGGCGGCATGTATTTACTGGTGAAGCAATCCGGCAAGTACTGGCGTCTGGATTACCGATATCTGAGCAAGCGTAAGACTTTGGCGTTAGGGGTGTATCCCACCGTATCGTTAGCCAAGGCAAGAAAACGGCGCGAGGAAGCCAGGGTGCTGTTGTCGGAAGGTATCGATCCCTCTCAGGCCAAACGGGATGACAGGCAGGCACGGCAGGATTTGGCAGCGAATACGTTTGAGCTCATCGCCCGGGATTGGCTGTTAAAAACCAAGGCAACCCGTGTTGAAAGCACGCAAGGTAAGCTAACCACCTGGCTTGAAAAAGACATATTCCCAACCATAGGTAACAAGCCTGTCTCTACCATCAAACCACGCGACGTATTGCAAGCCGTGCAAAAAATGGAAGCACGAGGCGCAATCGAGACAGCACATCGAATTAAACAGATCTGCGGACAGATTTTTAGATATGCAGTGGCAACGGGAGGCGCCGAACGCGATGTCACCGCCGACCTGAAGGGTGCCATAGCGCCCGTTCCCAAGACGCACTATGCGGCCATTACCGAACCCAAGCTTGCCGGAGAGCTGCTGCGTGCCATCCATGGATTTTTGGACATGCCTACGCCAAGGCAGCACTGAAACTTTCACCTCTGCTATTTGTTCGACCCGGTGAACTACGCGCCGCCGAATGGGCTGAGTTTAATCTGGATGCAGCTGAATGGCGTATTCCGGCTGAGAAGATGAAAATGAAAGTTCAGCATCTGGTTCCATTGTCGACACAGGCCGTTGAAATACTTCGCGCATTGCAGCCGATTACCGGGCATGGCAAATATGTTTTCCCCAGTATCCGTACTGGCGAACGTTGTATGAGTGAAAACACCATCAATGCGTCATTGCGCAGTCTGGGGTACAGCAAAGAGATGATGACCGGCCATGGATTCCGGGCCATGGCGCGAACGATACTGGATGAAGTGCTTGGTGAACGAGTCGATTTAATTGAGCATCAATTGGCGCATGCATTGAAAGATCCAAATGGCCGGGCCTATAATCGCACGGCGCACCTGCCGGCGCGTCGGGAAATGATGCAACGGTGGGCGGACTATTTGGATAAATTACGAATAGGTGCTGACGTCATTCCGATTGCTGCCGGGCAAACCCAAAAATAGCGCAATCAGAATGAGGCTACATAGCGAAATTGAAAAGTACGTGATGAGCATTCAACTCCGCTACCAT
>CAIWPG010000103.1 GCA_903914535.1 uncultured Oxalobacteraceae bacterium | reverse complement strand
TTTTGGACGCTGTTTCCACCCCTAATCTGGTAAGTATTGCACGCTGTTTGACAATCTGGATTTTGCACAAAAATATCTTTGTTGGCATGGAGGACTCGATTGACATCCGATTTTTGTAGTCGCAATTGTTTGGCAATATCCTTACCTTTTAAGTTGGGACTCTGCTGTAGTATTTTTTGTATTTTTTCTAGCGTCATTGAGGGCAAATAATTATTTGATTTTGTCTAAATATGTAGGGCGTATTTACGGTGAGACCACCTTTTTCGGAAAATGGGCAGACGTCGAGTATGGAATTTATTATTGCCTTAACGGTGTTAAGGACGGCAACCTCGCTCCATTATATTGCATATTTGTCTATAAAACAGTGGTTTTTGTAGATACATTCACTATCACAACCACTTAGGCAATTTTGTCTTACCTATATGCTCCGATAATCAACTACGACAGATCCGTTGACATGAATTTATTTCCATAATGAACGAAGTCAGTAAAAAATGAAACGATATGACTAAAAATCGGTACAAGGCTAGCAAATTCCGTTACGATATGCCTAAAAATCGATTCACTTAATGGAATTTTGCCAAAATGTCATTTCCCCATTTGTCTGAAGTCCTAAAGATACTCGACGGCGCGTTAAAGTCAAACGCGACCATGTCGACCAATTATGCGGGCCTTCTGGCCGATAAATTGGAACAAGATGGCGAACGAGAAACTGCGATTCGGATTCGTGAACGACTGGCTCGAGCACCTACTGCGATTGCCCATGCGCAAGATGCGTCAAGGAATGGCGTAGGCCTTCCGGTGGACATTGAAAGCCGACTTGACACCGTAGATGTCAGCACGCCGGTGAAGGGAGCCGTGAGTTTGCATTTACCAGGCGGTACCGCCAACCGTATGGCAGAATTTTTGCAATCGGTTCGGCATTATGATTTATTGCGGGCATCAAAGGCGGCAATGCCACTGCGAGTATTGCTTTATGGTCTGCCAGGTACAGGTAAAACCCAGTCCGCACGATGGATCGCTAGTGAGCTTGGATTGCCACTTTTGACCGTACGCTGCGACACTCTCATTAGTAGCTTGCTTGGTCAGACCAGCAAGAATTTGAGGCGAGTATTCGACTATGTTGAACAACGGCCATGCGTTTTGTTTCTTGATGAATTTGATGCTCTGGCATCGGCACGAGGTAATGAGCGAGATGTCGGAGAGCTCCAGCGGGTTGTCATCGCACTATTGCAAAATATCGACGCCATCTCTGAAAATACAATTTTGCTCGCAGCATCTAACCACGAGCGCCTCCTCGATCCAGCCGTTTGGCGAAGGTTTCCTTTCCAGATTCCTTTACCATTGCCCGATAACGAACTTCGTCGTGTAATGTGGACGGCAATGCTTGGCGTCTTTGCGCCCGACAATCTAGATTGGGACGCGCTCATCGTTAGATCAGAAGGAGCATCAGGTGCATTGATCGAGCAAATCGGTATGGACACAAAAAGGCATGCAATTCTAAGCGGCAAACCAAAGGTCGATGATGGCGAGCTGTTTCGCAGATTGGCATTATCACTCGCGTTGGCACAGGGGCATACCCTAGCTGCAATTCGCGATGAAATTCGTTGGCTGCGTCAATGGGACGCAAAAATATTTTCTCTAAGAGAACTTGCACGTTTATATGATGTATCTACAAGACAAATAACCCATCTCATCCAGGAGCAACATGGCAACACAACCGAACCGACCCGAAGGGGCAAAGGCTAAGACTGGCAATCCAATCGCTCATGTTGCTTATCAGACTCGCGATTTGTCTGCGATGACCACACTTGGAGGCGGAACAAAAGAAATAGTGCCGGTTACAACTGATTTACGTACGGCATTGGCGAAGTCAATGAGCGACGCTGGTGAATCAATCGCCTCGGAAGCCTTTGTCAATCCAGATGTTCCAGGTGTAATGGTTATTCGTCTTCGCGACACGGCCGTTGCAAAATCACATCGCCCACTAGATTTGATTCATGAAGCAAGCATGCCGCAAGCCGGTCATGGGGAAATTAATGAAATGCTCGTCGCCGTCAATCCGATGAGTTTGGGACAACTGAAGCGTGTAATCGAAGAACGTAATACAAAGAAAATTCGTGCCAATATTAGCGCTGTCGAAGGATTCGAAGCTTGGAACGCCCAGAGACGTATTCCAAAGAACTTACGCGAATTACCAATGTTGGAGGTACTAAATTCGTTACGGATGCTTAACCGGCGCTTGATGGTTCGCGTTTTTGCACACAGCTCGGAAGCTACCACTCGTTTGGTAGTCGAACGTTTGACTCAATTACTTACCGCTCATCATGTAACATTCTCTAAGCTCGATCAGCGCGTGGGGCCTCCTTTATTTTTAGTGGTGATCGATGACGCAATAACCGAGGAGGTCTTCAAAGAGATTGTTCAATTTCAGGGTGTACGGCAAATTAGACCTGAACCAAGAGTCCTGCCAACTGCAGCGAACGCGCAAGCTGCTGTCATACCACGTTTTACGTTGGCAGCACCGACACCTGACCTCCCAATAATTGCAGTATTCGATTCTGGAGTCGATCCCCATTCTGCGCCGATGGCACCGTGGGTGGTAAGCCGTGATGCATACATACTGCCGCCTGATACCGATTACGTACATGGAACTGCCGTCGGATCATTGATTGTAGATAGTCACAACCTTAACGGTAGTCACCATTATTTTCCACTGGCGTCTTGCCGTATCCACGATGTATGCGCGCTCGAATCTGGTGGCGCACCAGAGACCGATTTGATCATACGTTTGCGCGACGCGATTGCAAAACAACCGGAAATCAAAGTCTGGAATTTGTCATTGGGCGGTGCGGAAGTCGGTGACGATGAATTTAGTGATTTCGGTCGTGAACTGGACGCACTAAGCGATAGGTACGGTGTGCTTTTTGTTGTCGCGGCTGGTAATTACGTGCAATTTCCTAGACGTGGTTGGCCAGTCAATGGCATCGTCTTGAAAGACCGCATTTCTAGTCCATCCGATTCAGTGCGAGCGTTGACAGTTGGTGCCGTGACACACAGGGATAGCGCGACGAGTCTGGTGCGGATCGATGAACCTGCACCTTATTCGCGTCGTGGACCTGGCCCGGTATTCACGCCAAAGCCTGATATTGTGCATGTCGGAGGAAACGCCGATGCAAATTTGAATGCGGCTGGGGTCGGTGTACACGTGCTGGCATCAAATAATCAATTCCCTTGTGGGTGTGGCACGAGCTATGCGGCCCCAATTGCCGCCGCCATTGCTGCTCGGACTTGGCAATCACTTGCCGTTCCAGGTCGACCGTATGCGGTGACAGTTTCTCCAGCAATGATCAAGGCGCTGATGGTTCATAGTGCGCAATTGAACTCTCCGGAACGCGAAATTACTGAACGACGTTACTATGGAGCTGGTTTTCCGGGTGACCCGATCTCCATCTTGTACGATTCGGACTCTAGTTTCACAATGCTTTTCGAGTTGGACATCGTCGACACCATGAAGTGGCGTAAAACTCCTTACCCAATTCCTCCTTCGCTTATGCACGAAGGCAAACTTAGGGCCGAAATAATTATTACCGCTGTTTATGCGCCATTACTCGATCCTGCCGCAGGAGCAGAATATGTCCGATTCAATGTAGATGTTGGATTCGGTAAGTTAACTCCAAATGCAAAAGGTGATCTTGGATTTCATGGCTGCGTCCCTGCTCTAGGCGAAATCGGAACAACTGGGTTTGAGGAAGCGCAAGTTGAGCATGGTGGAAAATGGTCTCCGGTTAAGACATATCGTCGACGAATTCCGAACGGTGTTGCTGGGCAACTGTGGGCGCTACAGGCGACTATGCTGAGGCGTGCGTTTGAACCTCCCTTAGCCCAGCCTTTGCGTGTCGTCATTGCCGTAACGTTGCGATCTCTCGATGGCAATCCAAATGTTTACGAGGAAGGCAGAAGACTGCTTGCACAGACCAACTGGATTAGCCAGGATCTGTCGCAGCGCGTCACTATTTCTGTACGCACGTAGTTGTTTTATTTTTGATGTTTATCAAAAGAGCTTGTGATAAGTGATATTTGCGGAAATCTTGACCAAGGACAAAAATGAAAGAACAAGACGAATTTGATGTTACTTCTTAGCTAATATCGGAACCACTTTATAATAATTTAAAACCTAAGGGGGGTGCGGAAAATGCATTAAAGAGGATTTGTTTTTTTAACGGTACTGTTGACATGCATTGTTTTGAATGTAAGCAGCATGCAACGTTTAGGGCTCAAGTCGATTCAGCAATTGTTGATTCGGATGCAAAAGATACGCTGTC
>CAIWPG010000102.1 GCA_903914535.1 uncultured Oxalobacteraceae bacterium | reverse complement strand
GATTTATGCTGAACTTTCTTGCGTAAGGGGCAGAGAGTACAGCGTAAAAGTTATTTGTAACATTGTGTGTCATGGCGGCTAATCCGGGGCCAATTTCCACCATGCTGTCGTTGCGTTGCGGATTAATAGTACGAATAATGTCATTGAGAACTAATTGATCGGTCAAAAAATTCTGACCGAAACGTTTACGGGCGATATGCTTCATAGCGTTGGGTTGCTTCATGGTTGATTTCTTACTAAGGCTAAACTAAGCGGCATCAGACTGATTTTTGCTGGCACTCATCATTATGGCAATATGCATTGCTTCCAGCATACTACCTGTATCAGCATGCCCGGTACCGCGGGCGGCCAGATCCAGTGCAGTGCCGTGATCGACTGAAGTGCGAATCAACGGCAGACCCAGGGTGATATTGACTCCCATACCAAAACTGGCATGTTTGAGTACGGGTAAACCCTGGTCATGGTACATCGCCAGCACGCAATCAGCCTGCTCAAGATATTTATTCTGAAACAGGGTGTCGGCAGGATAAGGACCCCGTACATCCATATTCTGTGCTTGTGCTGCCAGAATTGCCGGATTGATGATATCAATCTCTTCCCGCCCCAGATAGCCATTTTCTCCTGCATGCGGATTTAAACCTGTTACCAAAATAACCGGACGGGCAATACCAAATTTTTTCTGCAAATCCGTATGAATGATGCTCATCACCTGCAACAAACCGGCAAAAGTAATGGCATCAGCGACTTCACGTAACGGTAAATGCGTTGTGGCCAGCGCCACACGCAATGGCCGGTTCTGATAACGGGTTTTCCCACTGGCAAGCAACATAACCACTTTATCAGTATGGGTTTTTTCAGCAAGATACTCGGTATGACCTGAAAACGGCACACCGGCATCGTTAATTGTGGATTTTTGCAGCGGCGCCGTCACAATCGCATCGAACTGCCCGCCCATGGCACCCGCTATCGCCAGATCCAGCGTTGCCAGTACCGATAAACCGTTCCGTGCATCCAGCTTACCCGGAACAACCGGACAAGCTAAAGGACAAGACAAAACAAGCAACGCGCCAGTTCCGGCCTCAGACGAACATTCGGCCGGGAACAATGACAGCGCTGTCAGACTTTCCAGCGACTGCAATACAATATCCTGATCTGTCTGCTGTGCCAACTGACGCAGAAACTCAATATCACCAATTAAAACCGGTCGGCAGACATGGCGTAACTTCCAGGCTGCGCACAGCGCAATCTCCGGACCAATCCCTGCCGGTTCGCCTACGGTAACCGCAATCACAGGTAAAGAATGCGGAGCAGCGCTTATACTGCCAGATACGTCAGTTAACATTACTTATCTTCAGCCCGGATTTCAACGTAAGCGCGATCACGCAACTGACGTACCCAATCCAGAGTTGCCTCATCAAGCTTACGTTCACGAATAACCTGGCGTGCCAGCTGGCGCTGACGCTCAGGGGAGACTTCATCATTTTTACGCTCCAACACCTCAATCAGATGCAAACCGGCTGCCGATTTAACGGGTTCACTGACCTGACCAATTGCCATCGCAGCGATAGTCGCATCAAATTCAGGTATATCGCCAGGATACACCCAGCCCAGATCCCCCCCCTTAGAGGCAGAAGAATCGGTTGAAAATGACTGTGCCAGATCCTCAAATTTAGCCGCTTTATTATCAAGGCGTTGTTTAATATCTAATAATTTATGACGTGCCTGCTCTTCTGTGACAGTCGGTGTAATTTTAATTAAAATATGGCGTACATGCGCCTGGGTGACCGCAGCAGCACCCGGATTGGTGCTGCGCTTACCCGTTATCTTCAGGATATGGTATCCGTTGGCACTTTTTAAAAGGCCAGTCACGTCACCGACCTTAAGATTCGCAATACCATCGATAAACAATTGCGGCAAACGCTCCTGCGCACGCCAACCCAACGATCCGCCTTTCAGGCCTTCTGCCGAATCAGAATACGTCGCAGCCAGTTTACTAAAATCACCGCCAGACTTAATTTGCTGCAGCACATACTCAGCGCGGGTACGCTGCTTTTCCAATACGTCCGGGGATGCATTTTCCGGGATACGTATCAATATGTACGATAATTCCAGTTCCTGATTTTTCTGCGGCGATTTGTTTTCCGCCTGCAAATAATTATCCACTTCCGATTCAGATACCTGTATTTTGCTATCTACCTCGCGCTCACGCAGACGTTGCATGATGATATCGCCACGAATTTCTTCTCTGAACTGGGAGTAGGACGTACCCTCACGCTCAACCTGATTACGAAAATCTTGTAAACTTAACTTGTTTTGCTCAGCCATCCGCAACAACGCACGATCCAGCATCGTATCGTCAACACGCAAACCTGTTTCTTTAGCCAGTTGTAACTGAGCACGATCAACGATCATACGCTCTACAATTTGCCGTTGTAATTCAGCACGCGGCGGCAATGCCGTTCCCTGACTGCTCAGGCGACGTTCTATCATACGGGTACGATCAGCTATCTCCTGACGGGTAATAACTTCATCGTTCACGATCACGGCAATGCCATTCACTATCTGTGACTGATTAAGGGACTGTTGCGCAAGCGATGTACTAATTTTAGTCTGCGCACCTGCTGGAGTTTGCGCCAGA
The DNA here is from genome assembly GCA_903914535.1 of uncultured Oxalobacteraceae bacterium. Taxonomy (GTDB): domain Bacteria; phylum Pseudomonadota; class Gammaproteobacteria; order Burkholderiales; family Burkholderiaceae_D; genus Solimicrobium. Next base: position 7,501 of record CAIWPG010000102.1, on the reverse strand, counting down.
GAACATAATACTGACAGGAGTACAAATCGTTTCATAGTCTGGACTTTGGGCATAGTAAATGGGTCTTGATTCAAAAATAAAAAAAGTGAGACATCATAACAAACTAAATACAGCAAAACTAACGATAACCAGACGAAGGTATCCGGCAGAAAATTTTGCCGGCCTTATGTACACTAATTAACCGTTTGATAACCAGCAATACTCCGCTTCAACACTTCAAGCGGGTTAGAACCAATTTTTGAAAGGCCGTTCAACTCAAGCTGGAAAAACAGAGAGGTTGTAGAACTCGTCACGGAAGTGGCCACCGTCGACGGAATAGCGTAACGCTGTATTACCATGCGGAATACCCAGCAATCCTGTTTATATTCAGCACCCGCTAAGCCCTCAAGTAAACTGCGATCCAATATCGAATAGCCAATTTTACCGACACCATACCAGCGCCGCGACAATGGCCACTGTCCCGACACATCCATCTGTTGCAGTCCGACCGGATAAGTCGCATCAGGACGCTGGAAACGATATTCGGCATTAAAAACCTGCATCGGCCCCGGTTGCCAGCGCAGACCATAATTAAAAGACTGTGAACTGTGATCAGTCTGACTATACTGCCAGGCACCATCGGCACTTAATGTATTGGTAATTTTTGCCGTTCCCGCCATCAGAAAATCAGAACGACTCGGCAGCGTCGTTTCAGCAGCCTGAACCAATGGCTGGGTAAAACTATAACGCTGCCCGATAGCAAGGCGCATACGTTCCTGCCCGGTTTCTTCAATAACACGCGTCACAAGTGCCGCCGTCAACTGATTGGCATCCCCCACCCGGTCCAGACCGGCAAACCGATTTTCTGCAAACATCTGGGAATAATTAAGATCAGCCAGACTGGTATCAAATAAGGGAATATTACTTTGATTACGGTACGGGGTATTCAAATAGAATAAACGCGGCTCCAGTGTCTGAGTAACATTATCACCAAACAAATTAACTTCCCGCTCAAACTCAAGACCGCTGTCCAGTGAAAAAGTCGGCACAGATAAACTTACGTTCGCAGGATCTCCCGGCGTTAAAAATGAACCAAGACGATAATCGCTGAGTGTGTAGGATATCTTAGGAGTAATAAAATAATACGTACCGGTAATCGGGTATGAAATTTTTGGTTGTACAACTATCCGTTCCCCATTCACCAGCGTGGGATGTGCAAAATTAGTGTACTGTCCATCCACAGACCAATCAAATCCACCCGCCACATCCAAACGACCAGCATGTGCGGATAACTGTGGCAAACGATGATATGGAGCAACAATGTCATCCGTAGGATCTTGCAAAACCTGATAACTTGACATGGTTGCGCCGACACTCCAGAACGATTGTCCGTAATTCAAATCCAGTTCCTGCGGCAACAAATGCTGTGAACTGTTGGTAATCGAATGTGAATAATCAATGGCATACTGATCATCAGAGGCCCGATTCAGATTCCATGCCATCATCAAACCAGGCATCAGGGTGGCTGTCTGGAGTGAACTTACCGAAAAACGCGTTGTATTGGTCTGACTGTCAAGCGGCGTAATTTCAGCATGCGTAATGCCGGTGTAATCCGTATCCATATAACGCGCTTCCACCCCCATCTCCCATCCGCGCTTAGCAATGTACTTAGGGTAGATAGTCGCATCACGATTAGGTGCAATATCAAAATAATAAGGAATTGATAATTCCGGGCCACCTGATGTCGTTGTTGCAAAAACCGGTGGCAATACACCGGAACGACGCGCATCCGATAGCGGGAACGTGATCCACGGAGCACCTAAAATAGGCACATCCTTGAAGTACACCACAGCACCGCTGGCTGTACCGATATCACGATCACTATCGAGACTCATCACAGACGACTTCAGGTACCAGTCAGGATCAACGCCTTCACACGTAGTATAAGTGCCCTTATAAATAGTGGATTGCTCCTGGCTTTCAAAATCCATACGCAACCCGTGCCCCTGGGCATTGTTATTCTCCAGCTTATAAACCGGATTGGTCAAAAAACCAACATTGGTATCGAGTTTGAGTTTTAACGAATCGCCGCTATAGCAATCACCGTCACGCAACATACGTACATTGCCATCTGCTGTTACGACATCTTCAACATTATGCATTACAGCAACATCCGAATTAAACCTGGTCAGTCCGCGTACAATTTCAACCTCACCATCCAGCGTTAAAATACGTTCGGGACGCCCGCTCATTTGCTCTGCACGCACTGTCGTCGGAAGTGTTTTTGGATCAACCGGAGGCACCTTGACATCTTTACTGCCACTGGCATCATCCTTAGTATCTTTAGATTTTTTATGTTTTTTAGGCGGAGTATCAGGTGTCTGTGCTACCGGAGGTACCGCTTCCGTCTGTGCCTGGATTGTCAACGCTGCAGGAAGAGCATTGCCGCTGGTATCATCCGCGTGCGCATAATACGAAAAGGTCGCTAATACCGCTAAACTCATTTTAGTGAGCAGGGAGGGCGACAAATGAGATAATAGGCAATTACGGTGCATTAAAAGAAGCATCCAGGCTAGTTTTTAAAAAAATAAGTCCCTATTATAGGGGAACTAGCCCAGTTTCCCAGCATCTTCAACGCATTTACACGAATAGCCCAATGACTTCATCCTCAAACACCTCTGCAACTCCTGCCCCAGACCTGCGTCTGGCCCTGTTAATTGACTGGATTACCGGCTTAACATCCTTCCAGTTACAAAAAGACAGCTTGCGCCCGGCCTCTGCCGATGCAAGCTTTCGGCGTTATTTTCGTATCAGCGACGCAAATGGCCTCAGTTACATTCTCATGGATGCGCCTCCGCCGCAAGAAGATGTACGTCCTTTCATACAGGTAGCAGAACTATTAGCAGCAACCGGGGTAACCGTACCGACTATTTTTGCCAGCCATATTGACCATGGCTTTTTACTATTGAGTGATTTGGGTACGGTTATGTACTCACATGTCCTTAGCAATGCGGAAGATAGTGCTGCACAAAAAACAGCACATCAGCTCTACCTGGATGCTATTGACAGCCTGATACGAATTCAGTGTTGTGAACAAGCTGAACTATTACCTGAATACGACCGCGCCACCCTGCACAGAGAATTATTGCTCTTCCCGGAATGGTATATTAACAAGCATTTGGGAGCGACACTTACCCCGGCGCAGCAAACCAGTCTGGATACCGTTTTTGAACACATTCTGTCCAACACACTGGCTCAGCCGCAAGTTGCCGTTCACCGCGACTATCATTCCCGCAACCTGATGGTAATGCAACAGGGCAATCCGGGAATTCTGGATTTTCAGGGGGCCATGTTCGGACCGCTCACCTACGATCTGGTGTCACTTCTGCGTGATGCTTATATTGAATGGAATGAAGAACAGGTACTCGACTGGGCCATACGTTACTGGGAACGCGCCCGTAATGCCGGTTTAGCAATCAGTTCTTTTGATAATTTTTACCGGGATTTTGAGTTCATGGGCTTACAGCGCCATCTGAAAATTTTAGGTATTTTCTGCCGGCTTAACTACCGCGATGGCAAAGATGCTTATATGGCCGACCTGCCACTGGTCGTCTCCTACGTACGAAAAACGGCGCAACGCTATAATACCCTGATCCCATTACTCAGAATCCTGGACGAACTGGAAAATGGTGACGCCCCTAAAGTCGGCTACACTTTTTAAGAGCGCGTATGAAAGCCATTCTGTTAGCCGCAGGTCGCGGCACCCGTATGATGCCACTCACGGAGCATTGTCCCAAGCCTTTATTAAAAGTCCGGGGACGTGCGCTGATCGTCTGGCATATTTTAAATCTGGTTAAAGCCGGCATTACCGACATCGTTATTAACCATGCCTATCTGGGCAACATGCTGGAAGAGACACTGGGTGATGGCAGCAAGTGGGGTGCACGCCTCAGCTACTCACCGGAAACCGAAGCACTGGAAACTGCCGGCGGCATCGCCAATGCCAGACATTTGCTGGGAGAACAGCCGTTCGTTGCCGTAGCTGCCGACATTTACTGTCCGCATTTCGATTTCACCGAATGCCTGAACACACTGGAAGACAATGACATGTGGGGCAATCCCCATCCGGCAGATAAACGCGATATGGGCTGGCTGTATATGGTGCCTAATCCGGTACACCATCCGAATGGCGACTTCGCAGTTAATTTAATGGGACTTTCCATTGAAGGCGAACCCCGTTTCACATTTTCCGGTATTGGAGTCTACCGCCCGGCCATGTTTGACTCTGTTACACCAGGCCAGTCCGCCAGACTCGTTACCATACTGCATGACTACGCCCGTCGCGGCCAGCTTGGCGGAGAAGTTTATAACGGCAACTGGACCGATGTTGGCACACCCGAACGACTTGCTGCATTAAATACACCACCGAAAGCATCCGCCCGGGGAACACTGACAGCAAACCGGCCAACCACCACCCGAACCCAAGGTGACGCATGATGACATCCTACCTGAACCGCCGCACTGCCTTACTGGCTCACATGCAATCACAAGGCGGCGGCGTTGCCATACTATCGACATCAAGTGAAATGACACGCAACAGCGACTGCCATTTTCCATTTCGTCATGACAGCTATTTTTATTACCTCACCAACTTCACCGAACCTGAAGCAGTGGTCGTGCTGGTGGCCGGAAAAACCAATCAGACCATCCTGTTTTGCCGCGAAAAGAATCTGGAACGCGAAATATGGGACGGCTACCGGTTCGGGCCGGATGCAGCAAAAAATCAATTCGGTTTTGATGCTGCTTACCCGACAGAATCGCTCGATACCGAACTGCCCGGACTGTTAAGCGATGCATCCACCCTGTTCCATAGCTGGGGACATGATACCCGGCTGGATGCGCAAATCCAGAACGCTGTCAGCAAGGTCAAAGAAAAATCGCGCAGCGGAGTACTGCCTCCGCATAAAACACAGGATATACATGCGCTCTTAAATGAGATGCGATTGGTGAAGGACGATACAGAAATCGCCACTATGCAGCGTGCTGCCATTATTTCAGCGGCAGCGCATGAACGCACTATGCGCATGACACGCCCCGGCATGATGGAGTATGAACTGGAAGCCGAATTACTGCACGAATTTCGCCGCCGTGGTGCGCAGGCACCCGCTTACAACTCCATCGTTGCAGCCGGAGCCAATGCCTGTGTTTTACACTACAACACCAACAACAGCCTGATCAGAGATGGCGATCTGATTTTAATCGATGCAGGCTGTGAATTCGATAGCTATGCCTCCGACATCACCCGCACCTTCCCTGCTAACGGACGATTTTCAGGGCCGCAACAAGCCTTATACGAAATCGTACTGGCTTCGCAAACAGCAGCACTGGCACATGCCGTCACAGGAGCGCGTTATATGGATGGGCATAATGCAGCTGTACGGGTACTCACACAAGGCATGCTGGACACCGGGCTACTGGACAAAAATAAAGTCGGCTCACTGGACGATGCCATACAAAGTGGTGCCTTCCGGCAGTTTTACATGCACGGCACCGGTCACTGGATAGGACTGGACGTACACGACGCAGGTAACTACCGTGACAACAACGCCACGGCAGATACCGGCACCATTACAGATGAAAAACCCTGGCGCAGATTACAGGAGGGAATGGCACTGACCATAGAACCGGGCATCTACGTCCGCCCGTCGGGAGATGTTCCTGAACAATTTTGGAATATCGGTATACGGATTGAGGATGATATCGTCATCACAGCCAATGGCCCGCTCAATTTAAGTCGGGATACGCCAAAAACTATTGCAGAAATTGAAGCAGTCATGAAGCGCCCGTAATGAATGCACATTAATGCATATAAAAAACATAACATAACTACCGGCCCGGCACATTATGCCGGGTGATGTTTAAGGTCAATGATTCCATCGCTCAATCAAGATTCATAAAGATCCACAAATGCTAAACGACCAAGTTGAAATTGCCATTTGCGGTGCCGGCCCGGTGGGGCAGGCATTAGCAATGTTACTAATAAATCAAGGTATGCCAGCCGGACGCATTGCATTGATTGATGCTAAAACAGAAGAACAGGCCAATGCTGATGTACGCACTATTGCACTATCTCAGGGCAGCAGACAAATTCTGACGGCAGCCTCAGGCTGGCCTGTCAGCGCCACCGAAATCCACCAGATCCACGTTTCGCGGCGCGGTCATTTTGGCCGTACCGTGATCGACAGAACCGAGCACCATGTACCGGCACTAGGCTATGTTGCACGCTACGCCGATATTATTGCCCCGCTCAGCCGGGCACTCAGTCAAACCGGCGTTTTATTCCTGCGCCCGGCTAAAGTTACCGATATCGAACAACAAGCAGAGCATGTATTAATTAATCTGGACTATCAAACTCAAGACCCGGTAAAAAATCGACCTCAACTCAAAGCGGCGCTGGTGGTACAGGCAGAAGGCGGACTTTTCGGCGAACAAACCGGACAAGCCCGTCAGCACGATTATCAACAAACCGGTCTGATTGCCCATGTACAAACCAGTGCACCGGTACCAGGACGTGCTTATGAACGCTTTACGGATCAGGGTCCGCTGGCTCTGTTACCGCAAGAAAACGGCTACGCACTGGTATGGTGTGTACGCCCGGAGCACGCCAGGACACTACAAGCACTTGATACACCGGCATTCCTGACTGAACTGCAAAAAGCTTTTGGCGAACGACTGGGTCAGTTTACCCACGCGACACCACGCCATGCATTTCCATTAGGTTTAAGCAGCCAGACCAGCGCACCGGCAGGACGTTGCATTAAAATCGGCAATGCGGCCCAAATCCTGCACCCGGTCGCCGGACAAGGATTAAATCTGGGTTTACGCGATGCATTTCAACTCGCCAAATCGCTGAGAATACAATGCAATCCTGCCGGACTGCGTGCTTTTTATGAGGCCAGAAAAGCTGACCGCCATACCACCATCACACTCACCGACAGTATGGCACGCCTGTTCGCAAGCAGTCCGGACGGCTCCGCCACCCAGATCCTATCTGGTCTGGCATTGGGCTACACCGATGTCTGCCCGCCGATGCAGCGCCTTTTGGCCCGGCAAATGATGTACGGTCTGCGCTAAAAAGGCACAGCCACAACGGATAAGTGAACTTTCCCACATGAGCCGCATGAGGTAATTTACAATACTGTTTTTCTTACCTCCGGCTCCCCATGCACCGTCTGACCCTGTATTGGAAATTAACCCGCTTCGATAAACCCGTCGGTATCATGTTGTTGCTCTGGCCTACACTATCCGCACTCTGGCTGGCATCCGACGGACACCCGGACTGGCATCTGGTGCTTATTTTCAGTGTGGGTACGGCACTGATGCGTGCAGCCGGTTGCGCAATCAATGACTATGCAGACCGCGATATCGACAAGCATGTTAAACGCACTGCCGAACGACCTATTACCAGCGGAAAAATCGCCGCATGGGAAGCACTTATGGTAGCAACAGCGCTCACACTCTG
>CAIWPG010000101.1 GCA_903914535.1 uncultured Oxalobacteraceae bacterium | reverse complement strand
CTGGCGACAGAAATAGCCCGTCTGGCGGCGGTTATTTTAAGTGAGTTTCATGGCTTGCCTAAAAAACTGCAAGGCATAAAATCACCTGCTACTATTGATATGCTGGCGCAATTACAGGCGCTGACCGGTAAGCGTTTTATACAGGACACGCCGTATTCGCAACTGGTCCATTTTCCGCGCTATCTGAAAGCGATTACTATCAGACTGGATAAAATGCGTGCTGACCCGGCGCGTGATGCCAGGCTGATGCAGGAATGGTGTACTGCTGCTACGGGCTGGCAGCGCACCAGTGAGCAGATAAAATCCAGTGATCCGAAATTACAGGATTACCGCTGGATGCTGGAAGAGTTACGTGTATCCCTGTTTGCCCAGGAGCTGAAAACCCCCATGCCTGTCTCCGCCAAACGTTTACAAAAAGTATGGGAGAGTATGCAGCGTTAATGAATCAGGATGCATATGTAAAATCGCCCCGGCGGAGTTGTATCTCCTTGCCGGAATGTTTTTTGTTTTGTTGTTACCAGATCTGTACGCGTTCCGGAACCGGTCGTAACGGTGACTGGTCTGCCGGGCAATTAAAGGCCAGACTAAATTCCGGCATGTTGGCAATGGGGCCTGATACGCGGGTGTAATTAGGCGCGTGTGAATCAGTGAGAATTTGCAGTCGTAGCTGCTGAGGACGAATGAGATTCCGGAAGCTCTGGGCATTTGCTATAAAAAAACGTTGCTCGGGACTAAATCCGTCAATTTTTTCCGCCAGAGTAGTGCGTTGCTGTGCTTTTTTAAGTGCGTTAAATGCGATTTTTAAACCACCCAGATCCGCGATGTTTTCACTTGCGGTATAGCTGCCGTCAACATGAAGTTGATCAATGGGATTAAATGCATTGAATTGCTGTTGTATGGCGATGGTTCGTTGTATAAAATTGATGGAGTCATGTTCGGTCCACCAATCATTTACATTGCCTCTGGCATCGAAATGGCGCCCTGCATTATCGAATGCATGAACAATTTCATGACCTATGGTGGCACCGATGCTGCCATAATTGCTGGCCATGTCGGCATTCATATGGTAAAACGGCGGTTGTAATATACCTGCCGGAAAAACCACTTCATTCATTGTTGCACTGTAATAGGCATTAACGGTGGGTGCCGTCAGCACCCAATGATTGGGGTTGACGGGAGTGTTCAGCTTATCCAGCATGCGCCTGATTTTCATAGCATAGGCATTCCGGTTGTTATCCATGTACGATGTGCGTGACAGGGGCAATGTACTCAGGTCGTACCATTGGTCGGGATAGCCGACTTTTACCTTCATTTTTTCGAGTTTGCTGAGAGCATGACGTTTGGTTGCCGGGCTCATCCAGTCAAGTTGTTTGATATTCTCGGCCATTGCCAGTTTGATGTTGCTGACTATTTCCAATACACTTGTTTTGGCTTCATGACTAAAAAATTTCTCTACATAAAGTTGTCCTAACGCATCGCCGGCATTGTTATCCAATTTGTCTAACACCCGTTTCCAGCGTGGCGGCAATTGCGGAATTCCCGACAGAGTCCGGTTATAAAAATCAAAGTGGGCGTTGACAAATGGTGTGGAAAGATCGCTTGCTGTCGCGTTAACTAAGTTCCAGCGTAAATATGTTTTCCAGTCATCCATCGGTATTGATGTGAATAAGTGACTGAGCAGATTAAAGAATGCCGGATGCAGGACGTTGAATTGATCTGGGTTATTTAGCCCCAATTCCCTGAAATAATTACCCCAGTTTATATTGCGGGCGATTTTATTCAGGTCTGTTATATGCATTAAATGATAGACTCCCAGTGGATAGGGCAGGATTTTTTGTGTTGTGGATGCCTGTGCCAGTCGTATTTCTGTACGTAAAACAGTATTTGCATTTTTTCTGGCCTGAGCCGGAGTATCGCCCAGTAAGCTAAACATGGCGGCGATATGTGCGTGGTATTTATTCCGGATGTATTTATATTGCGGGTCGGGCCTTAAGTAATAGTCGTTGTCTGGCAAATTTAAGCCACCCTGTGCCAGTTGTGGGAGGTAGCGTTGTGAGTTATGCATATCTTGCGTTACGTAAAAGAAAAATAATGGCGTTGCTCCCATTTTATGTAAAGCGGCGATAGTCGTCATCAACTGAGAGTGGTCATTAATTGCATTAATCTGCGCAATGCCGTCTGCGATCGGCGTTGCACCGGCAGTTTCAATGGCGGATTCATCCATGCCGCTGAAGTAGTAAGCGCCAATGATGGCTTCCGCGGTTCCGGGGACACTGGTTTTATTTGCTGCGAGTTCTGCTATTTTTTTCAGAGCTAATAAATTGCGCTCTGTTATTTCATCCATTGTACTTGTGCCCGGACTATCCGGCGGGATTGATGTGCTTGTCAGCCAGGTGCCGTTTGCATAGTTAAAAAAATCGGTGCATGGATTGGCGCTGTGATCCATCATGTGGGTTTGCAGTGTGGCGTGTGTTCTGTCGGTAGTAAGGGATGAATGCGCAGCCGGAGCTGACGATAAGCAGGATAGAAGAGTGAGTATGCTGCCGGGTGATAATTTTTTGGAGGAAATATTCAGCATGATATTGGCCTTTCAGTAAGAAATGTTATTTTCTGTACGCGGGAAAATATGCCGCTCACCGGGAACTGGTTGGCGGTTCAGGCTTTAACTCTGATTTCATAGTAAATTTACCTTGCTGTAATTGCTAATAAAATCGGCTATCCATAAAAAATTCACTCAATAATTAAATCTATTAAATTAAGATTGCAGATAGTTATTGACACTCTTATGATTGGTGACTATAATTGTTGTCTTCGGAGTGTAGCGCAGCCCGGTAGCGCACCTGGTTTGGGACCAGGGGGTCCAAGGTTCGAATCCTTGTACTCCGACCAAAATTTAAAAATATCGTCTATATGGCGATATTTTTTTTGCTGGCGTCTGGTATGAAAACGTCAGGCAGAAAAAATGTTGTGAAGGTAGCAGGGTAAGGCAGGCGGGTAGTTGATAGTCTTGCTTTTTAGTAAAACGGGTATTTAATTGTGGAATTAATACTTTGATGACTTTACAACAGAATACGCCTTGTTTACACAGATTTTAAATAAGTTTTAAATGAGTTTTTAAATAGTTGTTGACATTGTTGTTGTTGATGTCTATAATTATTGTCTTCGGAGTGTAGCGCAGCCCGGTAGCGCACCTGGTTTGGGACCAGGGGGTCCAAGGTTCGAATCCTTGTACTCCGACCAAAATTTAAAAAAGATCGTCGTAAAGACGGTCTTTTTTTTCGTTTTTTTAAATATGTTTATTTTCATTTGCCGACCTTGCATCGTCTTGCCGGAACAATTTTGCATAAGTGCTGAAAGTATCTTATAGTGGTCACAGCCACTATTTTTTTGTTGCGTCTGTGATACCATCGAATTTGTCAATTCTTCTTACGTAGCCACCATGAAAAGCACTTATCCTGACGACGAAGTCGCGGACAATAATATGGATGTGGCTGACCCGCTCGCACCCCCTGACCTTGTTTTGAATTCGCCGGAACAGGTGACGCTCGTCAATGCACTGTATAAGGCATTGGATAACAATGAATTTTGCTTATATTACCAGCCGGTAGCTGATCTTCAGACCGGGCAGGTCGTGAGTATGGAGGCCTTGATACGCTGGATACACCCGGTACGTGGTGTTGTCCCACCTGTTGAGTTTATTCCCGTTATAGAAAAAATCGCGCTGATTATCCCTTTAGGCTATTGGATTATTAAGCAAGTCTGCAGAGATATTGTGCATTGGAGAGCGCAGGGTATTGCCGTTCCGCATATTGCCATTAATGTATCTCCTAAGCAATTACATGATCCGGATTTTGCTGAAAAAACATTGGAAATCCTGGCCGGGATGGAGCTTGACCCACAGTTGATTACGCTGGAAATCACAGAAAGCGTATTAATGGATTATGACAGCTCTGCCGTTGCTATGCTCAAAAAATTAAAACATAAAGGCATACTTATTTCGATGGATGATTTTGGTACCGGTTATTCTGCACTGGGTTACCTGAAGCATTCTTTGTTCGATTACGTGAAGATCGACCAGTCATTTATACGCGATATCATCACAAATTCCAGTGATGCGGCTATTTCAAATGCGATTATTTCTATGGCACACAGCCTGGGAATTAAAGTTGTTGCAGAAGGCGTTGAAACTGAAGAGCAGTGTGATTTTTTAAGTAAAAATATGTGTGACCTGATCCAGGGTTATTATTTATCCAGACCGATGCCTCCGGCTGTGGCAGGGCAATTTTTAATTGATCAGGTTGTTCTTCCGGAGCGCTTATTGCGCATCAGAAAAATTAGCAGAACTCTTTTGCTGGTCGATGATGAGCCGGGTATTCTGGCATCCCTGAAACGACTTTTTCGCCGCGATGGTTACCATGTTCTTATCGCGAACAGCGGTGAGGAGGGGGTGGAGATACTGAAGAATCACTCTGTGGATGTGATTGTGTCGGATCAGCGCATGCCGGTTATGACGGGGGTTGATTTTCTCCGGCGTGCCAAAGTAATTTGCCCTGATGCCGTACGTATTATGCTGTCGGGTTATACCGAGTTGCAATATATTACCGATGCGATTAATGAGGGTTCTATTTATAAATTTCTTACTAAACCGTGGGATGACCAGCAATTGCGTGACCGGATTCTGGGTGCATTTCAGTTTAAAGAAATGGCCGATGAAAATCGCATATTGAGTTTACGCATTCAGACCGCTAACCATGAGCTGGCAACGGCCAACCGGCAATTGACCGATATACTGGAACGAAAAAATCACCAGATTAACCGGGACGAAATCAGCTTAAATATTACCAGAGAGGTATTGCAAAATATTCCTGTGCCTGTGCTTGGTATCGATGAAGACGGTATGATCGCTTTTACTAATTCGGCGAGTGAACTTTTGTTCGGCGGGAAAAATGCCTTGCTTGGCGTTGATGTTGATGACGTTCTGCCCTGTTTTAGCCAGATAGTTGCGAATGTAAAAGAAGGCGCGAATTTTTCATTGGGT
>CAIWPG010000100.1 GCA_903914535.1 uncultured Oxalobacteraceae bacterium | reverse complement strand
GACAACTTAACATGAGTAAGCATACCGATTTAGCGGGCACCATTCAAGTATGTATTTAGCGTGAAATCAAAATAAAAAAAAGCCCGCAATGACGCGAACTTCCGGGGTGTTTCTGCCAATCAATGCCTGGCATTGCCAGACATCAGATCATTCCCACTCGGTCATAAACGAGCAGTAAAAGCCCTTATACGACAACGAGTTGGGAAATTTTTCTATTTCATTGCCATGAAAAATACCACGTTCAGAAACTTTCATGCGGCGCTCAACTCTTGAGATAGTCGGGATGCTTGATGATCACCGAAGCAGGCACAGCACCCCTCATGGAGGTGCGAACCGGCCTTGCTCCCAGCCGGATTCGCCAATTGGTCAGGCTAATTCCCGCATTCGCTTGATATCACGATTCGGTGGCTCTCCGAATAGCCTGCTGTATTCCCGACTGAACTGGGACGCACTCTCATACCCAACCCTCACCGCCGCGTTGCCTGCGTCGAGGTTCTCGTTGAGCATCAACTGCCTTGCATCTTGCAAGCGCAGATTCTTCAAATACTGCAAGGGGCTCATACCAGCTACAGCCCGGAAATGCTGTCGAAAAGTTGAAGGACTCATGTGAGCTTTGGCCGCCAGATCATCCATCGGCATGTCCTCCGTATAGTGCTGCTTCAGCCAGGTTATTACCTTAGCTATCTGCTGGCTCGGTGAACCAACCGCAACGAGACGACGCAAATTGGAACCATGCTCCCCAAGCAGTAGCCGAACAGCTATCTCCTGCTGGATCAATGGAGCCAACAGAGGGATGAGTTGAGGTTCTGATAGGAGCCGGATCAACCGGGCAAGCGCGTCCTTCAGACCATCATCCATCGTAACTACAGACATTGCCCTCGTTGTCGAAATCTGGAGCGGCACTGCAAATTCCATTTCTGCGGCCAACTGCGCAATTATGCGAACATCCAGTTCCAGCCTTACGCCAAGGTAGGGCTCGATGGAGCTGGCACGAGTTACATAGGACACCACGGGCAAGTCCACGGTCGTGATAAGGGATTGTCCAGCCTCATAGTCAAATACTTCGTTGCCTAATGTAACCCGCTTGCCGCCCTGCACCGCCAGACCAAGGCCCAGACCATATATACATGGCATCGGAGCAGATGCCGAACTGCGGCGGTAGAGCATCAACGCCGAAATCGGTGTGCAGTAGTCGCCATCGGTTTGTGCAATATTGCCAACCAAGGAGGCAAGCTCATGTACGTTCTGCTTCGCTTCAATCAACATTTCACCCCCCAGTGTACTGGGGCGTCTCGCCCCAGTCTTCGAACGCAAAGCTTAGCACCAGCTGTCGCTCGGCGGCATATATATCAATCAAAAATCGTCAGATCAGGCAAAAATTGAGCCAAATTCGGCAAACGACTTCACCCTATTGTGAGTCAAACTTCCGTCTATTGACCTATGTACAAACCACCCAGGATCGAAGATGAAACATCTACTGCTGATTAATGCCCACCAATTCTACGAACACATATCTGCTGGCAGGCTGAACCGAACCATGCTTGGCGTCTTGAAGGAAGAGATGGAAAAATACGACTACGAGGTGCGACAAACTGATATCGAATCAGGCTACAACATCGACGTCGAAGTGCAGAACCACGACTGGGCCGACATCGTCATACTACAAACTCCCGTATATTGGTTTGGAGCTCCCTGGATTTACAAAAAGTACGTTGACGAGGTGTTTACGGCAGCAATGATGCAAGGCCGATTTATCACCGGTGATGGCCGCACCCGACATGACCCGAGCAAGCAATATGGTACAGGCGGCCTTATGCAGGGCAAAAAATACATGCTATCCCTGACATGGAACGCGCCAAAAGATGCTTTTGGCGACAAGGATCAGGTGTTGTTTGCAGGAAAAACTGCCGACGACGTATTCGTCGCCAATACCGCCAACTACAAATTCTGTGGAGCAGAAGTCCTGCCATCGTTCTCCTGCCACGATGTCATGAAGGCTCCCGTCACCGAAGACGATATTGCAAGGCTTCGTGAGCATCTAGCCAAGACTATCGGACAGGACAAGTAAAACCGAACCTAAGGAAAATAGTCCTTACTGGATGGCAGGTGAGTTACGGCAGAAACGACCGCCTTCGGTATAGGTAGCAGGCCACTGACGCGCAGTGCGAACCAAGGCCAGCACCCACACTGTTTCGCCGCTGATTTCGTACACCAAGCAATAGCTTCCATGCGGAATCAGCTCTCGGGTTCCTTGTATCTTTACTGATCTCCCCAGCTTCGGGTGATCGACCAGTCAATGTACGAATAAAGTGTATACGTTTTCATTACCAACAGCAAAGCCATAGCACAACGGCAATTAATCATCATGCCAATATATACATTCCAGGAGCCTGCGCGGCAGCACAACAAATCCTTTAATCAACGTCGTTCCCGCGTATCTTTGGCGGGAATCCAGCGTCGTTACGCTTTTAATTCCAAGTACAAATCGGTCTAATACCGATTGGATCTGCAAAATCAGAGCAAAGCTGTCCCTTTCAGAGCTTAAACTGCCATCATTTTTGCCATCCTTTGCAGATTTAATACCGTACAGACGAGTTTCCACTCGGCTTGAGCCTTGATCAGATCGTAGCGTTTTTCACCCCACTACCTCACCACGGTACAATCAAACTAACAAAGTCTGCCAATTCCAAATCCGCCTGCTATAATCGTTTTTATTGAAAATCTTCAATTTATAATCATTTTTATAGAAAAGTAATCGATTTTATGGCTGCGATCGGGTATCAATGGCTATCACTCACCTACAATATCCATACGGTACACCCGCTGGTCGTACAGAGTGAAATCGGACGTAGCCGCTCCACGTCGATTGACGGTGACATACGTTGTGAAATTTATCTGGAATCATACCGCCCTCTTGATACGTTTAGTGAGCAACTGGCTTTTGCGTTCAAATATGAAGGCATCCATCTGGAATTTCTGACTCAACTTTTTTCACAAGCGTTGGCGAAACAAGAGCTGGAACAATGGATTACGCGAGAACCAACGGGAAGCTATGCCCGCCGAGCCTGTTTCTTATATGAATGGCTACTGGCTGACACGCTGGATGCACCCAATCTGACACGAGGCAACTACATTGATGCACTCGACCCCGAACTGTATGTAGTCGGCACACCGATCAATTGCCCGCGCTGGCGGGTTCGTGACAATCTTCCGGGCAATCGCGATTACTGCCCTATCATTCGTCGAACTGCCGCCATTCAAGCGGCTGAGATCTATAATTTACCAGCTAAACTGGCAGAGCTGGAGACAGATTTTGGCGTTGATCTGATTTTGCGCAGCACGGTCTGGCTAACCGTCAAGGAGAGCCGCGCCAGTTTTCTGATTGAGCGCGAACAAGACAAAGAAGACCGCATACGCCGCTTTGCCGCAGTCATGGAAAGCGAATGCGGACAACACGACAATCCTTTCACGCCCGAAACTTTGAGCATATTGCAGCGTGGTATTTTGGGCGACATGGCGTTGCGCTACGGATTGCGCCGCTCCCCTGTTTACGTTGGACATTCAACTCACTACCAAGCGGTCGTTGATTACATCGCTCCGCATTGGGAACAAACAAACTCCCTTCTCTCCGGACTAGCGCATTTTCTCGAACGCAGCCAAGGCGCATCATCCATCGTGCGTGCCGCAGTGGCTTCTTTCGGGTTTGTCTATATTCATCCGATGGCAGATGGCAATGGCCGAATTTCGCGCTTTTTAATCAATGACATTTTGCGACGCGATGGTGTCATTCCCGCACCGATTATCCTGCCGGTTTCAGCGACCATCGCAGATAGCACTCAGGCGCGCGCTGCTTACGACAAAGTGCTTGAGCGTTTTTCTCGCCCTCTGATGCGCAAATATGCAGATCAATACCATTTTGGTGAGCCGCTCATTGCCGAAGATGGCGTTGAATACAATCTTTATTTCAGCGCTTACGACGATGCACTACCTGCATGGCGCTACCCCGACCTCACGGCACAATCCGAATATCTCGCCAAAATCATCGACACAACGCTAACGCAAGAAATGCGCAAAGAAGCCCATTTCTTAAAAGCCAACGACCAGGCCCGCAACGCCATCAAGCAATTTTTAGAAGCTCCGGACAATGAACTCGACAGCATCATTCGCAGTATTCGGCAAAATGGCAACGCGCTATCTAATCAGCTTTGCAAACGCTATCCAATTCTCAGCGAAAAACCAGTCATTGCTGAACGGATTGTTCATGCGGTGCAGCAAGCTTTTACCGATTAAATTTATAAACCGTTACCAGTTCCGAATTTATAGGGCTTAGTAAAATGAAAGAAAACAATTCTGAAAAATACCCGAATGGACATGGTGGCACGCGCCTGTTTTAATACCATGCCGGATTAAAACACCCGAACATGGGATCGGCAAGTTTTTTGATGACAGCGCTTGAGCATGCTATGAAAAATGTCATTGATTGAGCAGTCACGATCACCAATGGCATCGATTTAACGAAATAGAATCAATGAGTTAAGAAACGGCCTCACTCCCACTCTATTATCAACAGAACATCCAATCTATTGAATTCTCGAATATTTTTCACATATCAATCGCTCGATACCATGCAAAATGCCATAAAGGCGCACATGCAGCATGCCGGGCAAATCAAATAGACCGATACCCCCTCTTACGTTCGAATTCCGCGTATTCGCTGGCGACCTCCGGATCGGCATATCGTGCAGCCGCTTCAGCTTTGGAATCCACTCCATCCAATCCAGGCATGACATTCACCGCCGCTTGCCATCGCGCTCGCGGTATCGACGCACCAACAAATGGACGCAAGTAAGTATCTAGGTGACCTGAGCTCGGCGACTCAAGTTCAAGCGTAAGAGCTTGCAAATACAGATCTTTTTGCGTGCAAGTCCAGTCCACGGAAATGCCCGCGCGGAAACACAGTTCCGAATGCACGAGCAGCATGGCCCGCCCATTTCCATCAAGAAAAGGATGTCCATAGGCGAACAGTCCCATGATGAACCCAGGGCGGCTAGACATCTCACCTTTTTCTTGTGCCCTGACCAACCCATCCTCCACGGCACGATGACAATCAAGCGGGTGACAGAAGTAGATAGAACCTTTGGAAATCGCCTTTTCAGGCAACACCGCAGCACGATCTTGGCCTGCCCAAGGGTACAAGCCACTGAAAAGCAGGCGATGTACATTAAGAAAGTCTTCGTACCTAATCGTGCTGCACTTTGCCAAGAAGGTAAGCGCTACCGGTAATTGAGCGCGGAACAAAGTATGTTCCGCTGCTTTTACGATGCTGAGGTCTTTCTCTGCGCTCGTATTACGCAAGTAACCGGCCGTTTCGAAATCACCGAACGGATCAAACATGCGACTTAAGCATACGGTGATGCGCTATAGCCATCTTGGTCAGATCAGTCGGCGACAACTTTCCGGCGCGTGTAAGCGCAACAAGCAAGTCATCTGTGGAATCGCTCGACACTTCATCGCCAGCAAGCCGAGTGACGGCGAAAGCCCAATGATCAGCATAAGTAGGCTTGTAACTTACCCCCAATCGCTTTGCCAAATCGGCCACATAGCGTGCCGTTGGCGTTAATATCTGCGATTCTCGCCGCTTGTGAATGGACAGCTTTCGACGCAGTGCCGATTGTCGTTGATGTGCATTGACCAGTAAAACTTGCTTACCGAACAACTCCAATTTTTGAGGCGTGACATACACACCGCGCTCGATCTTCAGAATCAAGCCCTTGCGACATAATTCCACAAGCGCGGCAGAAACCTGGCTAGGACTACCCATCGCGCTCACATCGGAGCGCAACAGAAGCCCATCCCGGCGGGGGCGAATAGATTGGAAAATTCGGCCTTTAATGTTCATGTGGATCATTATACACGAAGCAAATTTTCTTTGTATATCAGTGGCTTACTGAGATCAATAATGCCGATGCGAGTATGCACTTTGTGGCAGATAAAATACTGAACACCCCTTGATACCATGATATCCGCGGCCTATCTCAATGGCATTAATTTAACTCAATAGATTCAGTGCGTTAGAAAATAGCCTCACTCCCACTCTATTATCAAAAGACCAACTAAGTCACTGAATCTACAAGTCTTTTTCGAAGACGAGTCACTTGATACCATGAAAAATACCATGATCCCGCGCAGACGAGACTAAGGGCAATTCAACAGGATCGATAGCCCCGCTTACGTTCAAATTCAGCGTAGCCGACTGCTCCCCATTTGACATGCATCTACACGAGCCGCCGTTCGGTTAAAAAGCTTGGCGTCACAAAGATAAATAGCGAATTACATCTTGCTATTAAATGCAAAAAAAAATTAATACATATCTCCTCCAATAATTACTATAAACTACTATTGTCAAGTTAAATAGACAAAATTATATTGATAAGTCGCATGACTATTCTGCAAGAAATCCAAAAATGGGCCAAGGCGCAACCCGCCTGGCAGCAAGACGCGATCGCCCGCATCTACGCGCAAGCGGAGCTGTCTGCGCAGGATTACGAAGACCTGCATGCATTGCTTAAAACGGAGCACGGCATCGCGGATCACAAAGGACGAAAGCCAGGCAAACTTGCGGCAGAACAGATCGCAGGCGCCGCACCAACCGACCAGCGTCTTCCCATTGCAAAGTCTGGGTTAAGCGTGATCTATGGCGAGAACGGCGCGGGCAAGTCGGGATACTCGCGCGCGTTGAAAAAGGCATGCCGCGCTCGCGATCAGTGCCAATTGATGGCTTATTTGAAATGCAAATGGGTGGCTTCTTTCATACGCCAATAGCTGGCTGATTTGATGCCAATACGCAGGTAAACTTGGGGCAATCGTATTTGCGATCAAAAATCAACATCTGGCTCGGCTCAACTTTTTTAACAAATCTATTTACTAAAAATACGTTTTCCCGCGGTAGTCATTTGCACCAGTACGCTGTTGTCAGTAACTTCGGCGGCAATAACTCTGTACATTGGCGCAGAAACTCCGCTTAGAAAATGAATATCGCACACTATATACATCTTGCCATTGATTGACTCGCATCCTGTCGAAACGTGATTGAACATCATGTGTACTGGCACATTCGCATCTACGCCGCCAATATAATGCGAGTATATATAAGACTTCTCCAGAATTAGATCTGGCAAAAGCGGGATGTATCCATTGTGTTCACCAGCTAAGGCGACAAGATAACCATGCGCTATCTTCGCAAGCAGACGATAGAAATCACTGTAGGAAAAAATATCCGTGTGGCTAACCATTAGGTTCTTTTCTCCGGTCCGTTCCGTCAATTTACGGAACGCGTCTGGATCCTGCATTGACGTCAAAGTAAGTTCTGGATTTGAATCCGAAAGAGGCAACTGTTTATATATTCCAGGTGGCGGAAGGTACGGTACTAGCGCCATGTAAGGATATTCGTCAAAATCTGGAACAACGCTCCTGGTGATGCCGTCCTCAGATTGATAG
>CAIWPG010000099.1 GCA_903914535.1 uncultured Oxalobacteraceae bacterium | reverse complement strand
GGGGCCCTGTCGCTGCTGGCCAGCCTGCCCCTGTGGGCCGGCCCGGCGAGCGAACTGCTGGCCGCCCAGCAACCTGCGGCGGTCGACGCGGCGCTGGCCAAATTCGGTAAAATAATTCGGTATGAATGTAATAAAATCCGTTAATTTTATTTCCATCGCTTCAAAAGTTACGCCCAATATTGAGTGGGAATGATCGTGTTTTATCGTACTTTTTCTCGTCAGAAATGACATGATTCCGGTACAGTATTCATAAATTTCCAATATGGTCAGCTCTTTATTTTCATCGCCTGACTTAACTATTTGTTGGTCTTCCTGTACGAAATTATCGGCATAACTGGCTATACCTTCACACGGTATATCACTGTCCAGCATGCCGGTAATATCTTCACCCTTCTTCATTCCCATGAAAATTGCACCGGCATCGTTGGAAATAACAAATCTGGAATTGATGTCTTTTGCGGCTAAAATTAATTTTCTTTGAGGAGACACAGAGCGAGCTGCCTCTTTAATTTTTTCAATAATTTGTTTATGCTCTGGCGTAAAATTTTCTGGCGCAACTAAGATGTAGCTCATATAAGCTCCTTTTAAGTTGATCCTCTCATGAAAACTCGTCTGCAGGAAAACGAATATCAAGCTGATACTCCAGAGTTTTCTGATGCTGAGTAACAAGGCATGACAGGCGAATTTAATGATTGTTTCAATAACATTTCTGCAGTCCTGAGTTTAGTTAATATGAGTTATATTGACAATAATTAATAAATTATCAGCTTATTTTTTTGAGATGTGCTACTGACACAGAAAGACTGACCTTATCACTGGCTGAATGACCAGCCGAATCGCAGGGCAGGCATGGGAATGCCTGCAGACAGAGCGCACGTACGGAGTCAGCAAGGAATTAAAAAAATCCGGGACTGGTGACCTGGTGCGTGCAGACTCGTTACCTCAGGTAAAAAGGCAGAAGGGAAAGGCATCTGCATAAATTAATGCAATACGTGTGACCCGATCAGGCGATTAAAAAATGAGGGAGGCATTTTCTGGTGCACGCCGAAATGAATTAACATTTCCCGGAAACGGATATCGTTACAGTCTGTTATATTCAACTTATCGCGTATCCGGTTGACGCACTTATAAATAGTATCGGCTACCCTGTCTCCTCCGGGCAGGGGACGGTATTTATTCATGAAATTGGCAATTTGCTTGTAATTCCAATTCAGCGTTAATAAAAAGCAGACTTCGTGTTCGTATTCGGTGAGTCTGACATCTTCCAGTTGTAAAACCCGGTCACCTTTATTGATGCTGGCGCTCTGACCGAACTCGGTAAAGTAATTTGGCATTAATCCGATGAAGTCAGTCAGCCGAACTTCCATAGCTTCAAGAGTTACCCCTAATATCGATTGAGATGCATCGTGTTTTAAGACGCTTTTACTGACCAAAAACGACATGAGGCCGTCATGGTATTCATAAATGTCTAGTATGCTCAAATTTTTATCAGTGTCTTCTGAACCAAGTATTTGCTGATCTTCCTGTACGAAGTTTTCAGCAAATTGTGCTACACCTTCGCACGGTAAGTCGCTGTCAAACATGTCTGTTATCTCTTCTCCTCTTTTCAGACCGACATGATGCGCACCAGCATCATTTGTTATAAAAAATTTGGAGTGGACATCCTTCGCAGCCAGTATCAGTTTTGATGGGGTAGATACTGAGCGAGTCATTTCTTTAAAATTTTCTACAAGTTGTTTGTGCTCTGGCGTAAAATTTTCTGGTGAAATTAAGTTATAGCGCATATAAGCTCCTGTTAAGTTGATCCCCTCATGAAAACCCGCATGCAGAAAAATGAATGCCGACCCGATATTCCAGAGTTTTCTGATGCTGAGTAATAAGACATGACAGGCGAATTTAATGGTTGTTTAAGTAACACTTTCACAGCTCTGAGTTTAGCTAAAAGAAGTTATATTGACAATAATTAATAAATTTTTAAGTTATATTTTTTGCAGTGCTCTACGTTCGTTTTACCACTGACTGAATGATTAGTTGAGTCGCAGAGCCGACACGGAGACGCCTGCAGACGTAGCGGGGGCGGAACCACTACATCTGAAAAAAGGCAGGGGAGTAAAGGTATTTGCATTGATTATCGATTAATGCAATACGTGTGACCCGATCAGACGATTGAAAAACGAGGGCGGCATTTTCCGATGTACGCCGACATAAATCAGCATTTCTCTGAGTCCGGTATCGTCACAGCTTACTATTCCCAGCTTTTCACGTATTTTATGCATGCATTGGTCAATGGTATCTGCTGCGCTGCGGCCGGATACAGGGCGGTATTTATGCATAAAATCAGCAATTTGCTCGTAATCCCAATTCAGGGTTAATAAAAAACATACCTCATGTTCGTATTCGGTGAGATCGGCTTCTTTCAGTTTTAAAATGCGGTTACTTTTACTGATGCTGATATTTTCACCAAATTCAGTCAGATAATTTGACATGAAGCCGATAAAATCGGTGAGCCGCACAGCCTGAGCGCAAATAGTTACGCCTAATATGGCCTGAGATTCATCGTGTTTCATGATACCTTTATTGACCAGAACCGACGTGACTCCGTTACCGTATTCATACACATTTAATATGGAAAGTTCGGTGTTGACATCATCAGAGTGAAGTACTTGCTGATCTGTTTTTATGAAATTTTCAGCAAATTTTGCAACGCTCCGGCACGGTAAATCTTTGTCAAACATGCCGATAATATCTTCGCCTTTTTTTAAACCGACAAGATGTGCCCCATTGTCATTTGCAATTAAAAATCGTGAGTGAATATCTTTGGCCGCTAAGGCTAATTTTCTTTGGTGTGGTACTGAACAGGTTATTTCTTTAAATTTTGCGACAACTTGTTTATGCTCCGGTGTAAAATTTTCTGGTGAAATTAAGCAATAACTCATAAAACCTCCTTTTAGTCGATTCGCATGTAAAAATCCGCACCCGACCGGGCAAGGCAACACCTGCTCCGGCGTACTGGTGCTTTTTCGATTTAATGAAAATTTACATCAGGCTTAATATTGATGGTCATTTCAACAATATTTTCCTCGCTATGAGTGTAGTCAAAAAGAGCCATATTGACAATAATTAATAAATTCCCAGCTTATAATTTTTTCGGAATATTATTTATATGAAACCCCCGGGCCATATCGCTCTGTTTTCTGCGGAGTTGATAAGGCGGTATGTTGTTATTGCTATTTTTTTTGGTTCCGTGAACTCGTCTGAGATATCGGCAACATTTGATTGGAATTGGAAGATGTAAATCGTGTCTGCCTGTTTTCTGATCTGGCACAAAAGCTGGCGCACAAAGTGGCGCGATAAGTGCTCCGCTGTTTATGTAAGTGCAAAGACGTTAAAACAGTTCAAATCAGTAGCATAAACGGGGCATATGATGAACCAATCCGGTCAGGTGCGATTGCACGCTGATATTGAGCCCGCTTCGATTGTGTTAGTGCGCGACACGGCGCGCCATGCGCCGTATTTTCACGGTAACAAAAATGTGTACTTGGATCGAGGATAGTAAAATTTTGCGTATTCCGTTTATGTATTTTCGTCGCTATTCAAAATAGCCGCTACGCCGCTACATATTTTAAAACCGGAGTCGAATTGATGTTCCTAATGCTGGTGCAGCCAACATTAGACGGAGGGTATTCGTCAATTGTGCCTTACATATTTTTCCTGCCACGTAGCAAACTCCAGAGGTCTGATGCCAAAACGAACGGCATTCCCCTGATGCAGCGTCTTGAATTCTGCAAGCGCCAATTCGATGAAATGATCCTTGTCAGCGTCCGTTACAGTAGCGGGTGTTCTGGCACTCACCGTTGCGTCAGTAGCGGCCTCATCACTGCGAACGATGGCAGCGACAACTTCGGTTAAGGCCTGCCGATAACGGAGACGAAAGATGTCTGGCGGCACCAGATTTTGTTTGACGGCAACATACTGCTGACAAGAGCGTTCATATGCCCAGACGAAAACATCGCGCAGAAGTTCGATACGGTTCAACTCATACACGCCGGTCATGGCATCAATATAGGCCTGCTGCGGCACGTCGATGAAAGACAGCGGGCACAAGTTGTGACGGATGAAGGGGATATTTGCAGCAAGTCGAGATACCCGTTTGTTCACGTCTTCAAAGGGTTGCAGGTAGGGCAGATGCACCATCAGGAAGAAGGCTTGCTCGAATGGATCGTGAATTTCCGCAGCCATCTGAATGACGATGCCAAATAATTCTTCAAGTCGCTGCGGTAAGGCCACAGGCAAATATACGCTGCCCCCGATCTCCACCGCGCGGCTACGGATGCGACCGCAAGCCGACGGATCGGCCATTAAACCGTCCGACAGAAATGCGTGCAATGCAATGATAGTGTCCGTGGTCAGGTTCGCATGTTCAGGGGCGTGCACCAGATATTCGATGGCATCTTTGTGATTTAAGATCATCTGAGTTTCCAGTGCGTCCTTACCTTCGGCTGCTTGGCCGAACTCGATCAGCCGCTCCGTATCAAGACGACTGTAGGTATTACCCTCCAGTTGTGAAGATGCCCATGACAAATCTATCAACAAGCGATTCAGAATGTCGCGGGCAAAAGTGCCAGCAGGCGTCTGATCTGCTGGTGAGCGCCCCAGCGCGTGCAGTTGATCGCGTAGACTTTGGGGCAGGTACGCGGTTTGATTGGGATGATATTGCTCAAGAAATTCCAGCTTGTAGCCGACTGGGGAGCGTAGCTGACGAGGTTGGCGCACATAGGTTTTAATCTCTTCGCCTTCCGGTGACGTAGGTACGTAAACTTCGGACGATGCCTGATCCTTAGCATTTGCATGCTCTTGGACTGATGCTTCGACGATTCGCGGGGCGCGGAGGTAGCGCAATGCACGGCTTTC
>CAIWPG010000098.1 GCA_903914535.1 uncultured Oxalobacteraceae bacterium | reverse complement strand
CAGTCATGTTGTTATTAATAACGAGAGTCGTGTGGATGCAGACGATCTGGTAATGCAAAGCGTGCGGGATATTACTCTGACTGCTGCGAATGTCACTGTGACGGAAAATGCGTTGCTGTCCGCCGGACGAGATATGAATCTAAATGCGCTTAATACGGCCAATAATCTTGATGTGAATTACGATGCGCAAAATCATTTGCGTCAAGGCGAAACGCATGTCAATGGCACACAAATAAAATCGGATGGACAGTTATCTCTGGTTGCCGGGCAAGATATTAACAGTGTCGCTGCCTATGCGCATGCAACCGGAAATCTGACTGTAACAGCCGGACGTGATCTGGCGTTAAAGAGCGGGTTGCAACAGCATAGTTATGATCAGGAAATAAAACATAGTTCTTCCAGTTTGCTTTCTTCTTCTGAGTCGCATACTAAAAACGTACAGCAGCAAGGTATTACGGTGGGCTCAACCCTGTCTGGTAATACGGTGTTGCTGGATGCCGGGCGTAATACGCTTATTGATGGAAGTAATGTAGTCGGTACAGAGCAAGTCGGGATTGTGGCTGCAAATAATGTTGCTCTCCGAGCCGCAGAAAATACGCACACGGCGCAATTCAGTCAGCGGGACACGACTTCTGGTGTGTTTAGCGGCGGTGGTATTGGGATTACTCTGGGTTCTGAAGAGCAGTTAATGACGGGGGCCAGTCAGCGGCTTAGTCAGCGCCCCGCTATTGTGGGTAGTATTGATGGCAGTGTTATTATCAAATCAGAAAATACCTACAGTCAAATCGGTAGTAATGTCGTGGCGCCTGGAGGAAATATCACTATTGTTTCCGGAAAGGCCGACATAACCGCAGCCACAGCTCAGAGTGTCATAAGGCAAGGGAGTCAGTCTCAGCAGAGCGGCCTTTCGCTGACCTTAAGCAGCCCTGTTGTTTCGGTGGTGCAAACAGCAGAAGCGATGTATCGGGCATCAGAGCAATCCGGTGATGCACGTATGCAAGGGCTGGCTACTCTGGCCCCGTCGCTGGCAGCTTATGATGCAGCGGTTGATCTGAGTAAAAATGCTGATGATATGACTAAAGCTGAGCTAATTAATATGAGTATCAGTCTGGGGGACAGCAAGCGTCAGCAGCAAGTTACGCAACGCAGTTCTGTTGTTAAAGGGAGTCAGGTCGCTGCCGGTGGCGATGTCACTATTATTACGGCTGGTGCGAATAAGGCTAGCACGATTACGGTACAGGGTTCTGATATCAGTGCGGGCAATAATGCTGTGCTTAATGCGGAGGCTAGCATTAATTTACTGGCAGACAGTAACACAGCAGAGCAACATTCTGTGAATAGCGCTATGAATAGTTCTGTGGGTATCGGATTTTCTTTGGGTGGTACACAAAATGGATTGACTCTGACTGCCGGCATCGCCGGCAGTCGTGGTCACGCTGATGGGTTTGAGGCGACGGTAAGTAATGCTTATGTGGCCGGAGAAAAACAGTTGACGCTGATTTCGGGTGACGATATTAATATGATCGGTGCTGTTGCGTCAGCTACTCAAATTCGTGCTGATATTGGCGGTAATCTGAATATTGAAAGCCTGCAAGACCTGGCGGTTGATGACAGCCAGCAAAAAAGTGCAGGAGCCAGTGTCAGCATCTGCGTGTCTCCATTTTGTGCCGGTACAGATACAGTGAGCGGACATGTTAATAATGCGGGTAGTGAAGGGAATTATGCCAGTGTGACTGAGCAAGCCGGTATTAAGGCTGGTGATGGCGGGGTGCTTGTGACGGTTAAACGGCACACGGATTTAAAGGGCGGGCTTATTAGTGATTCTGTCGTGTCCGGCATATCCGGTGAGCCTGGTGTGGTTTCTGCAATGCCGAGCCAGTTTATTACAGGTACCTTAACTTATAGTGATATTCAAAATAAATCGGCTGCGCACGTTGATGGTATTGGCATTAATTTAAGCTCTGATATGGCAACGCAAGGAAAGTATGGGGCAATTAAGGCTGTCGCTGGTACTGTATTGGCTACTGGTAATGCCTCTGGTTCGTCTTCCGGGCTGACACGCAGTGCTGTTAATGCGATAGAAATAGGTATTGTCGATGCGCATAAGCAGCAACTAACCGGTGATGCCATAGCAGACATGCTAGCCAGGCTGAATCTGGATAATGATGTTGTACATGTCTCAGCCAAAAAGCAAGACGTAGCGGGGATGCAGAAAAAATTGCAGGCGAAGCTGGCGATTCAAAAAGCGCTATTTTCTGAGGCGGTGAAATTCACAGATGAATCCTATCGCGCTTTGTTTGTTGAAAGTGCCGATATGTATCTGGTGCGCAAAGATGCTAAAGGTCAGGTATTTATTCAGGATAAATTATCTGAACAAGAAAAATTGCAATTACAACCGGCTGCCGATGGTAATGTGTATGTTGCTACTAATGGTATTTTTAACACGCCACAAGATGCCGCATATTATGCAGATCAGCATCGCGCCGCGAACGTGGATGGCCCACTTTATATTGTTGTTGCTCCTGATGCAGATAATGCTATTTCTGAATTAATGGTCTCTGGTTATCAATTGCATTTGTCTGGCGACACATTAGGTCTGGCTAATGCAGAACGAGAAACTAAAAATGTATTGCAATTGTATGGTAAACACGGTTTGCACCTGGATGGGCATAGCCGTGGTTCTATCACGATTGCTAATGCGCTGGAGTCGCTCCGGAAACAAGAAAATTCAACCGGATCACTCAGTGCGACATCAATAAGTCTTTATGGGCCTGCTTATAATTCGGCTAAGGCTGATGGCATCTTACGTGATTTGCAGAAGAGGGATGCCATGACTGACCGGGAGAAAAAAGTTGCAGCAGTTTTAAAATTCCAAAATCACCGTGCTGATTTGATTGGTAGGTTTATTGGTGGAAATCCCTCTTCCGGCGGGACAATACCTGCCGGGAGTAGTGTGCTTGCGGAAGCATTTAAAGTGTTGTTTGGTGATAATACTGCCCATAATTGTTATGGGCATGGGGGAGCGGCGTGCCAGGTGTTTTGGAATAATGACCCTGGTAAACAACCGGTATTACGACCAGTGCCACAGCCCGTTGCACCATAGCCTGTCTTGTTGCCGGTGACTGAATGACGATACAGTGAGATTGATACCTCCTGTGATATCAATGAACACCAAAACCCGGCAAGTTGAATCGGGTTTATCTGTTGTCATAAAACTGATACCAGTGCGATGTAGTGAGAATTTCCGGTTTGAATACTGATGCTGTTCAGTCCCTATGACGTGCCAGTGTTTTTTAGAGAGAGGAGACGCGGCATTCCTGTTGCCCGGATTGCCGCTGTTGTGATTCAAGATATTAAATATCTGCACAGTATTTCCGGCAGGCTGGTGGCAATCTTTCGATAATGGATTTGCGGCAAGGATGCCAGCAGGCGGATAGCAGCAGTAAAGCTGCTCCGATAATCAGCGCCGTGACTGCATATCCCAGACTTAGTACGCCGTAGGCTTCAAACAGAGTATAGAACGTGTATAAAACATATATGAGCGAGGCTACCATCAGCGCTCGGCGATCAATGATTAATGAAATCAGAGCGATGATTATGTAAAGTCCGATCACTGAAAATGTTTGCGCAAATGCACTCAGTCCGCTGTGCTCAAAAATGGTGATGAATATAGGGTGGACTATGCAAGATGCCGCGGCCAGATGAAGCCAGAATGCGACATCGGATTTTCTTGTGATTCGCTGTTTATCTGAATTATCCCAATGCATGGCTAACCCAAAAATGACGATTCCGCTGATAAATGAGTGCGCATCTATAAATGCTTCTGCTGCAGGAACGACCGCCACCAGTGACGCAAACAGGGCGCTGCTCAGGGCCGTTACTCCGGCCGCGACGGTAATCGGGACATGGAAGCGCAGCCAGTGGAGCAGGGCGGCAAGCGTTGTTGCAGCGCAAGAGAGGGCAATATATGGGGTGCCGAGGCTAGTGTAGCCGGTAGCAAATATACCGCCAAGAAACGTGGCTAACAGTACGATGGACGGAAGAGCCATGTGTCGTTTTCGGGTAAAAAATTCGGCCAGAACCCAGGAGGTGCAGGCGACGGTAAGTGCACCAGCCCAGTACGCGTACTGGGCACCTATCCATCCTATCGAAACAAGCAGTATTGCTGTTGCAATAACTACAAAAATATCGTTGAATCCGGTGACCAGCCGGAAGTGTTCTTCATCCGCTATTGTGCTGCCGTTGCGTTGCTCAATGTGAGTTTTGAGTGCAGCCGCAGATTGTTTGGATAATGCACCGGATTTTACTGCTGACTCTATATCTTCTTCGCTATACATAATCATGCCTTGTTTATGGTGGATAGGGCAGTGTGCCTTGGCGGTGTCGTTGTGCCATGACCAATAGATTGGCTGATTGCAATCTGCTGCCGGGTATAAGAGGGTGTGCCGTATCGTTACAAAGGAAATTAGTTGAGGGCATCCGCAACCTGGCGGCGAACCCACACCCCGTTATTGGAGGTCAGTTATGATGTAAAGTTCACGAGTTGACGAAAAAAAACTACAGTCAGGGGAATGACTGTAGTTTTAGTTGTATCAGAAAAACTAATAAATTGTACTGATGAAAAGTAGTTGCTGAGAGTGCTTGTGTTAACCTTCACTAATGCGTCTGGCAATATGTGCCAGTGCTTCCTCTACCTGATCAACCAGTATCAGGCATAAATCACCTGCGTTCAGTTTCGCCATGGCGGTATCAATGGCGATAAATTCACCGTGGATTTCGCTAATTTCACGCGTGCGTTTTGCATTGCCCAGTCCTGCCCGTAACAGGGCGAGTACTTCGCCATCTTCGCGACCGCGCTGACATTGATCCTGATAGAGAATGACATCGTCAAATGCTGCACCCAGGATTTCTGTTTGTTGCTGAATATCCTGATCCCGCCGGTCACCTGCACCGCTGATAACGACAGAACGGTGGTATGGCTGCGTCAATGACTGCTCCGATCAAGATGAGTTCCCCACCATGGGAACCTGATTGAGGGAGCTGGAATGACAAAGTGAGCAGACCTAACGTCTGTATAGGCGGTCCTGGTCCGAACCTAAAACTGCTCCTGACGCAATCATTCAAGCACAATTCCCAACCCGGCACATGGCGTGCAAGCCATTCAACTGGGAGCACTGTGGAGTTTGCCCCAGTGTCTACCAAAAGTGTGGGCATGTCCAAAGTGTTCACATGCACAACTTGCCCTTCACAAAGCACCACAAAACTACTCTTGTACTTGCGAGGGGGGGCTTTGCACTCACGGTCACCTGCCCAGTGTCCAACTAGGCCACATGCTTTGCACGTGCTCGACTTCTTCAAGCTCTTCACTTTGTCGGCTCTCTCAGTAGGATTACCGGTGGGCCTGTCACGAGACGAAGATGCTGGACTTCGTGGCGTACTTCGATAGGAATGATCACGCCTCGAGTCATGACGAGATTCCGGGCGTCGATCTTTTCCTGGGAACGTAGGTCTGAACCCACGGTTCTTCTTCGTGTCGCGAAAGGCGAGGTAGGCTTCGAACTCTGCCGCAACTTCTTGCTCTGATGAGGCTTCGCTCTCACTCTCCGAAGGAAGGGAAGCAAGCTCATCTTGGTCTGAATCCTCTGAGGCATCGGAGTGCTCTGCAGAAGACTCTTCGTCTTGAGCGTGGTATGACCTGCGGGGCTTGCGCCTGGAGAAGCTCGAGGAGTACTTCTTGCCGAAGTTCCCCTGTGGTCTCCGTGCACTGCTGGCATTGCGGAAGGTGTTGGCAGTGGCCGACTCTGAAAGCAATGTCTGCGAGGCAGACATCATTGGCTCCAAGGCATAGCGGCCGCCTGAGAGCGAAAGAATGGCCTGTCTCTGCTCCGGAGTGGCACTCAACTTACGCAAAAACACGTGGGCTTCAACCGGATCGGGAAGGACCACATCAAACCCTCTGACACGGGTGCGGAGGTTCTTGAAACGTGTGATGAAGTTTGAAATCCCTTCACCATGAGCACGGTGCAAGTCGTAGATGTATTCATCCATCGCATTTGCGGCAAGGTGCACAGCGCCGATCTGGAGAGTTGCCTCCAGGTGTGCAAGGAGCTGAGCAGTGCCGTCGGGGCTGTGAAGACT
>CAIWPG010000097.1 GCA_903914535.1 uncultured Oxalobacteraceae bacterium | reverse complement strand
TTGCCAGTTATTCACCACTAAAGCTAACAATAAGCAAAGGCAAACAGTATGCCAATTATACTAATCGCCATAATCCTTTAAACAGATGAAAGCCGCACACCCGTGCAGCAAATTCACCCGGTAAATACATCTGGTATTCTCGCTGATAAACATCATCTCGTCAGTTTCAGAGAACGGTTTTTAGCACTATTGGTTTTTAAGCGGGCATTATAATGATCCAGCCAGTTAATGATCTCCATTTTTCCGTCAAGATGTTCCACCAGTGCGGTGCAACTTTCTACCCAGTCGCCATCGTTGTAGTACGTTAAACCGGAAATATCACGGATTTCTGCATGGTGAATGTGGCCGCATACCACGCCATCCACATTTTTATCGCGGGCATCATTGGCAACGATTTCTTCAAAGCAGGAGATGAAGTTGACTGCGTTTTTAACTTTGAGTTTTAAATAGGCCGATAGCGACCAGTGCGATAAGCCAAACCAGCGGCGGATATTATTGAGCGGATGGTTAAGTCTGAGCAGCAGTTCATAGGCATTGTCACCCAGAAAAGCCAGCCAGCGTGAACACAACATGACGTTGTCGTATTGGTCGCCGTGAATGACCAGTAGTCGTCTTCCGTCTGCAGTGACATGAATCGGGTTGTTTTTTATCTGGATATCACCAAATGACATATCGTAATAATGGCGTAAAAACTCATCGTGATTGCCGGGTACATAAATCAGCTGGCTGCCTTTGCGTGCTTTACGCAATAGTTTTTGTACTACATCGTTATGTGTACGTGGCCAGTACCAGCTGCGTTTAAGCCGCCAGCCATCCACAATATCACCGACCAGGTAATAGTATTGAGCGTCGCAGTATTTGAGAAAATCGAGCAAAACATCGGCCTGACATCCTTTGGTGCCTAAATGAATGTCGGAAATAAAAACGGTGCGTACATTGAAATCAAGCTGCTCATTTTCGCCCTGGCTCACTCTTTACTCCTTTGTCTTGAATGATGGATCTTTGTTTGCGCTCTTTGCTCCCGGTATGCTGTAACGTGCGACTGTCGTCCGGACAGCTTGGGGAGACTGTGGCCGGTGACATGGTATCAGCCATATGTTCTTACAATATGACATGGCGATGAATTGACAAAGTCTGCTGTTAATCTATGTTGAAATTAGCTTTGTCGCTGTGGTGTGAATTAACTGTAAGGCAATTTGCATCACAACCGTTCTGATTTATGCCCGCGTTTTTGGTGGATTATGGTGTTGTTCGTTAACTTGGTAAGCAACTTCGTTCCCGGTGCTGTTAGAATTGACGTTTCTGCTAAACTATTATTTCTATTATGTCAGGTAATACTTTTGGTACGCTCTTTTCCGTGACCACCTTTGGTGAATCGCACGGACCGGCAATTGGTTGTGTTATTGATGGTTGCCCTCCCGGAATGACACTGTCTGCCAGTGATATTCAGCCTGAATTGGATAGACGAATACCCGGTACGTCGCGCCACGTGACCCAGCGTCAGGAATCGGACACGGTAGATCTATGTTTTCGGTATCTACTGCAGAAAGATTATCTAACTCAACAACGCTCTGTGACGGAGAGCTAAATAAAATCGAATGTCGTGTTCTTTGAA
>CAIWPG010000096.1 GCA_903914535.1 uncultured Oxalobacteraceae bacterium | reverse complement strand
TTGTACTGGAAGTTAACCCGCGTGCTTCACGGACTGTGCCGTATGTGTCTAAAGTAACCGGTTTGCAACTGGCCAAGATTGCAGCGCGCTGTATGGCAGGTCAATCGCTGGATTCGCAAGGTATTATCAATGAAGTTACGCCATCTTATTTCAGTGTAAAAGAAGCGGTGTTTCCATTTGTGAAATTCCCCGGCGTTGATACTATTCTGGGGCCTGAAATGAAGTCCACCGGTGAAGTGATGGGCGTGGGTCAGACTTTTGGCGAAGCGTTTGTTAAGTCACAATTGGGTGCCAGTGTTAATTTGCCACGTTCGGGTAAAGTCTTTATCAGCGTTAAAAACAATGATAAACCACGGGCAGTTAAAGTGGCAGCAGATTTGGTCGAGATGGGCTTTACTATCCTGGCAACCAAAGGTACTGCGCTGGCATTAAGTGCTGCCGGTGTGCCCGTGACTCCGGTTAATAAGAAAAGTGAAGGTCGTCCGCATATAGTGGATATGGTTAAAAACCAGGAAATCGCTTTGGTTATTAATACTGTGGAAGAAAAACGTTCTGCTATTTTGGATTCCGGTGCAATTCGGGTATCCTCATTAGCTGCACGGGTAACTACCTACACTACTATTGCCGGTGCAGAAGCGGCAGTGCAGGGTATGCGTTATCTGGATGATATGCATGTCTATGATTTACAAGGTTTGCATAACTCATTACACTAGCAGGCAGACAGGCTGGCGAATTCCTGATCCGGGAGTACCGGATTGCGTGAATTCGCCGGGATAGTTATTTTATTATTACGACCACAGAGTCCGCTTACGATGCCCTTTGTTAAGGTGTGCTGTGAGTGGCCTCTGTGGTTTTCACTTAAAGAATACGATGAGTACAGTACCTCTTACTAAATTCGGCGCCGAACTGCTCAAGCAAGAGCTGCACCGCTTAAAAAGTCGTGACCGGCACGATGTTATTAATGCCATTGCTGAAGCGCGCTCTCACGGTGATTTATCCGAAAATGCAGAGTACGATGCAGCAAAAGAGCGTCAGAGCTTTATTGAAGGCCGCATTGCTGATTTGGAAGGCAAGTTAAGTTCGGCACAAATCATCGATCCAAGCACGCTGGATGCGGAAGGCCGTATTGTTTTTGGTTCGACCGTAGAGATGGAAGACCTGGAGCTGGGTAAAAATGTGACTTATCAGGTTGTTGGCGAAGATGAAGCCGACCTGAAAGAAAACAAAGTATCAATTACTTCTCCTATTGCGCGTGCCATGATAGGTAAATCTGTTGGTGATATCGTTGCCGTACAGGCACCTGCAGGTGTACGTGAGTATGAAGTGATTGAAGTTCGTTATATCTGATCGCCGGATATCTGCATACACTCGTTTAATTTATACGGAATATATTAATGCCAACAGCTCTGGATCGTAGTCGGGTACTTCTTACCACCGCCTGGGTGGGCAGTAGCTGGACGATTGCTTAT
This sequence comes from uncultured Oxalobacteraceae bacterium, assembly GCA_903914535.1. GTDB lineage: Bacteria > Pseudomonadota > Gammaproteobacteria > Burkholderiales > Burkholderiaceae_D > Solimicrobium. The sequence goes on along the minus strand of CAIWPG010000096.1, from coordinate 1,422 downwards.
CTGGTTGCGCCGACTTTGTTTGCCAGTTTGCCTGACCAGATAATGGCAGGCACTATTGCCGGGCGACTTTTTTTGCTGGAGTCCTGGTTATCGGTGTTCTGTGGCATCGTCATTATGGCGCTGGTGTATTACCGGCATAAGCAGCTGTCCTGGCTGGTTGCCGGGATGGTGGTGTGTACGGTATTGGGCTATTTTGTGTTGCATCCGTTTATGGCCGAGTTGCGGGCAACGGGATTGACGACAGCCGATACAAAGTGGAAATTCGGTATGTTGCACACACTGTCAAGCGGCTTTTATCTGATTCAAAGTGTGTTGGGGGCGATGCTGGTGCTTAACGGGCCCGTTCATCTGGATGCAGAGCAGAGCCGCGCCGCGGATCACTGAGTATCCGGGCAGACAGTCTGCGCTGGTAATATAAACTGACGCAAACTGATAATCTGTCCACTTTCATAGTACGGATTATCAGTGAAAACCATCAGTGGAATTACGAGCTTTTTAAGGCTGATTTTTTAGCACTGGCCTGACGCGGTTTGGCACGTTTGATGTTACCGCCTTGCGTGACGCGTTCATTTCCTTTTAGCATTACTTTAGTGACGGTAGGGCGCTTTGTTCCGCTTGGGCTTGGTTTGACAATCGTCACTTCGCGCATACCGCCACCAACATTGCGTAATACTTTTTCTGTTTTTACATCGGACTTAGGACGGTAAATAACCAGTAGCTTACCAATATGCTGAATCGGCGCTGCTTTTAATGTAGTGCAAATAGTGTCATACATGGCAATGCGTGCGTCGCGGTCATCACCAAAGACGCGTACCTTGATTAAACCGTGGTGGTTTAAGCCAGCGTCGATTTCTTTTAAGACGGCCTCAGACAGGCCAGCTTCACCAATTAATACGATAGGGTTTAAGGCATGTGCCTCTGAACGTAGTGCGCTGCGTTCGGTTGCTGTAAGTTTCAACATAATTTCACTGTATTTCACTGTAATCTTCTAAAGGCACTATTTTACGCGAATGGCAAAGAATAAATTCAATCAAAATTGGTTACATGATCATATAAATGATCCTTTTGTGAAATTAGCACAAAAGGAAGGTTATCGTGCCAGGGCAGTCTATAAGCTTAAAGAGATAGATGAAGTAGAAAAGTTAATTAAACCGGGGCAAATTATCGTTGATTTAGGCGCAACGCCCGGCAGTTGGTCGCAATATGTACGGAATAAGCTGGCGGGTAAGGCGGGCGGAGGTATCATGGGTGAAATGTTTGCCCTGGATATGCTGCCTATGGAGCCTATCGCCGATGTGCAGTTTTTATTGGGCGATTTCAGGGAGCAGGAAATTCTTGATCAGCTGGAGGCTCGTTTATTGGGGCGTAAGGTTGATCTGGTTTTATCCGATATGGCGCCTAATTTATCGGGCATTACCACAG
>CAIWPG010000095.1 GCA_903914535.1 uncultured Oxalobacteraceae bacterium | reverse complement strand
GTCTGCGTGGCGTTTTACTGGTTGAACGCAAATGATCTTCTCCTACACCCTTCTCCGCGACTTCAACAATTGCCCCGAAGCGGTCAGGCAGATCACCCTGCTCAAAAACTACAAGAAGACCTTCACCGGCGACATGCTGAACGGCACCGACGTCCACGCCGTACTGGAGAAGCGGATCAAGGAGAAAGCGCCGGCGCCGATCGGCGAGCCGTTCGTCCAGGCGTTCGAGCGCCAGGGCGCCGTCGAAGCGGAAGTCGCTTTAGCGGTGAATCACTGGCTTAAGCCGATCAGCTTCTGGGGTGGCAACGGTATCGGCCATCAAACCGAGCCGCTGATCCGGGGCAAGTTCGACGTGGTGATCACCCAGGGCTCGTCGGCGATCTACGCCGATTGGAAAACCGGCAAGCCCTATGAGAACAACGAACTTCAATTTCGGATCGGCGCCTTGCTGCTGTTCGCCGCGCGCCCCGAGCTGCAGCAGGTGACGGGGTTCAACGTGTGGCTGAAGACCGGGAAGCTCGGCCAGCCCTACGTGTTCAAGCGCACCGAAACGTCGCCGCAATGGGCAGCGCTGATCAAGCAGATGCGGACGATCGAGGCACGCGATCCGAAAGTGGAGTGGGAGAAGCAGCCGGGGCCGCTCTGCAAGTTTTGCCCCGTTCGATCGTGCGTTGCATATCAGGGAGGCTGACATGGCTGATGTCAGCCCGCAAAGCGTATGGACTATTGAACAAAATGCACAACAAGCACAATTGACACTAATCCAGGCACAGGCTAATCGTTACACCGATACAGTGGCACTGTTTCAGGCTCTGGGCGGCGGATGGTGGAATAAAGAAAAGTGAGTCGTTAAAAATTGCTGCGAAATTGTCTTGATAAAATTGGGAGAGTTTTGCAACAAACCGGCTTTTTTTAAATAATTCTTTTAATCAAATTGACTGTCTGAATTGTCTTTTTTCAGGCATGATCACAGTATAAATTCAAATAATATCAGGGAGTACTGACGATAATGGATATAGTTCGCCACGGGATGGGTTCACGCTTCAGCGAGATGAGTATCGTTGATCTGGGAACTGCAAAACTGATTTATATCGCAGGCCAGGTTGCGCAAGATACCTCGCTGGATGTCGGCGGACAAACACGCGAAGTACTGATATTCATTGATCAGTTACTGGCGCAGGCCGGAGCAGACAAAACCAATATCACTTCCGCACGAATCTATTTATCGTCCGTGGGTGATTATGCTGCCATGAATTCGGTATGGGACGACTGGGTACCACAAGGCCATACGCCTGCGCGCTCAACCATAGGGGCAAAGTTAATTTTATCGGAATATAAAGTCGAAATTGAAGTCACTGCGGCAATCTGATCATCATTAAAACTACATAAACGCCAAAACGATAAATCTCTGCCTGATTAAATAGTTAAGCGGGCCGGTACCGTTACACTACCGGCGCGATAAGCTCAGCTACAGGTCAACAGCACCGCTGGTATTGCCCCGACAGCAGGAATAACACCGCTGCCATTAGTCACAACACAGGTTTGTCCCGGCGGCTGCACTGAAACTGTCACTGAGTACGCAGTTCCTGACGAATAAAGTACCGGAAATACAAAGCCCTCATCATCAACTTCAAGAGCATCCGTTCCGTTATTTAGCAAAGTTACCGACAGCCCCGTTCCCAATCCCGTCACAGCACCAAACACCTCATTTTCACTTGTCAGCGAAGCGATGCACACCACACTGATATTAGTCACATTAAGCGGCGACACCAGAGGTAAAGTTCCTGAGCCATTAGTCACAGTACAAACCTGACCGAGAGGCTGCGTTGCAACCGTAACATTGTAAGGAGACCCTGCTGCTACCGTGCCGGAGAAAATAAAGCTGCCGTTCTCCTTAATCACAAGCGATCCGACACCATTGTTCTGCAAACTAATAGTGGCACTGTCAAATAAACCGGATAGTGTGCCGCCGACGGTGCGCTGCTCTGCCGAACTTCCGCAACCGGCAAAAAATAACACAAGCAGAGATAAAATTACAGGCCAATGCAGTGCCGGACTAACTGATTTCATGATGTGTATTTTAGTAAATTAATCGTAAAATTGAACACGACACAAACAGCAGAGTAGGAAAATTTCAGGCAAAGTCAATGGTGTAACAGCCACAGAATAGTGCTGTCGGTCAGGATATCAGAGCAAGAAACCGGACTGAGCAGCCGTCAGTCCGGTTCCGGAAACAACACCTTACTGAACTACCGCCATACGGGCTACAATTTCCTTGCGATAGCGATTTAAATCCTGCACTGTCTCAAAGCTGCGTTCAAACAGGAGCGACATATTGTGCAAAATACGATCAACTACTTTTTTCTCCCAGACGCCATCAAACCTGATCTGTCCGTCCAGCCAGCGTTCCAGCCAGGCCGGATCGGGTAAACGACTTTGAATGGTATCATTCGGGAACAGGGCCTGACTAACGTGCAGATTAGTCGGATGCAAAGGTTTTTCTGTACGTCGTGCCGATGCCATGAGCACACCGATTTTAGCAAAAGCCGAACGCGCCGTATCACCGGCTTCACCCAGTGCTTTTTTCATGTAGCGCAAATAAGCACCGCCATGACGGGCTTCATCCTGACTGATCATTTTGTAAATTTGCTTAATTACAGGTTCGGTATGCCAGTCGGAGGCACAACGGTACCAGTGATTCAGGCGAATTTCACCGCAAAAATGCAGCATCAGCGTTTCCAGCGGCGGAGCCGGGTCAAATTCAAAGCGTACTTTATCCAGTTCCTCTTCAGTCGGAACCAGTTCAGGATGAAAACGACGCAAATATTCCATTAATACTAAAGAATGTTTTTGCTCTTCAAAAAACCAAACCGACATAAAGGCACAAAAATCACTATCATTACGATTATCACGCAAAAACATTTCGGTGGCAGGCAATGCCGACCATTCCGTAATTGCGTTCATCTTAATGGTTTCCGCTTGCTCTTTCGTCAGCTTGGAAGCATCATACTGGTCCCACGGAATATCTGTTTCCATGTTCCAGCGCACCTGCTCAAGGGACTTGAATAATTCTGGATACAACATAGTTAACTTTAATACCTTTATGAAATTGTATGAGATGAATGTGTTTTGCTAATTGTAACAGAACTTAGTGATCGCCTTATTATTGCGCCAGCGGACCGCATTCATGCTAAAAAATTATGCCCTATTTACATCCGGCCAGCAGGATTTTTGCTCTGCTTTATCCTGATACATACGCTGATCTGCTGTGTGTAATAAATTTTGTTCCAGCTCACCATCATCAGGCCAAAAAGCAGCCCCCATACTTGAACTGATAAACAAATGCTGCCCCCGTACCGTTGCCACACCATCCAGCGTACTGCGTAAACGCTGCATAATTCGCAGCATTACCTGCGCTTTTTCTACATTGCGGGTAATCGCAATAAATTCATCCCCCCCTATCCGCCCGATAAAATCCGTGTCGCGCCGGAACGAACGTAAACGTTTTGCGACTTCAACCAGTAATCCATCTCCGACAGAATGCCCCAATTCATCATTCACCATTTTAAATTTATTTAAATCAATCAAAATCACACCAAACCCAACACCACTCCGGCGGCTTTGTTTAATCGCCAAATTGATTATCTCATCGACATAACGACGGTTGGGAAGTTGTGTCAGCGCATCCTCACGCGCCATCGTCAGCATAATAGTTTGCACTCTGAAACTGCATGCAATACTCAAACCATACGTCCATCCCATCACAAACATAATGCTTGAAAGTAAATACAAATTCATCCATGGATGTTGATCTGCTAATGAAATATTTCCCAAATGCAATGTAATCCACCAACGCCCCGTCTCAGCTGCTATCATTACAAGAAAAAACAAACTAATGACGCTATTAACGACAATTTCAGGACCACGGGCTCGCCAAAGCAGGGCGAGAACAGAAGAAAATAGTACCGTTATTGAAATCGGACAAATGAATAATCTGCGTTGCAAAGGCATGTCTACATAGAAATACGATAAGCTAAGGTACACAATGAAAAAGAATAGACCATAATATTTACGCAGGCGGAGGGTGTCATCTGCGATAGCACGAAATCGCAAAATCCCTTCAAGAAGGCACAAATTAGCAACAAACGTAAGTACATTAAAAATAGTCAGATCAAGATTGGTATTCACCCCGCTGCTGGTAGCAATATCGGACAGTAAGCCGCCCGGTGCATACAGTGCAGCTGCCAGAGCCCAAAATGCAGTTCCGGGAAGTCGTCGGTTAACCTGCCATACGACGATCATTAAAAGCATCGACACAAGTTCAATGACGTCGATGACAAAGTCCAGGGTAACGGCATCAAGTTTTGTCATATGTCACTAAAATTTGATTTGGAAAATCGGACATCCAGGATATTTGCATCACGTAACCGAGCTTAAACAGGATATTTCCCTGCTCACTTAAACAGACAGTAACTCTAAGAAAACAGCGATGAACCCGTTCATATTGTAGACGGCAAGAAAATTACCACCAAGAAAAAACACATAAAATGAATCCAACGCAACCCATACCCCATATCATTGTTATCGGCGGTGGACCCGCAGGTCTGATGGCAGCAGAAACCTTAGCTCAGGGGGGAGCCAAAGTAGATCTGTTTGATGCAATGCCTTCCGTCGGGCGCAAATTTTTGCTGGCAGGAAAAGGTGGGCTCAATTTGACCCACGCGGAAGAACTCAGTGATTTTTTACGCCGTTACGGAGCACGTCAGCCGCAAATAAGCGAGTGGATTAAAGAATATAATCCGCAAAATTTGCGTAGCTGGGCTAAAAATCTTGGTATAGAGACCTTTGTCGGCAGCTCAGGGCGTGTATTTCCCACAGATATGAAAGCAGCACCGCTGCTACGTTCCTGGTTGCATCAGCTACGTACAAACGGTGTACATTTTCACATGCGTCACCGCTGGACCGGCTGGCAGGATGGCGCTCTGCGCTTTGATAGCCCGGAAGGCCTTGTTCTGCATAAAGCCGATGCAGTCGTACTGGCACTCGGCGGTGCCAGCTGGCCACAACTGGGCTCCGATGGTAAGTGGCAAAAACTTTTAAAACAACGCAACATTGGCATTGCCCCGCTTGAACCATCCAACTGCGGCTTTGATGTTAACTGGTCAGAACATTTTAAAACCAACTTCGCCGGACAGCCACTCAGTCCGGTTGCCGTTACTTATACCAATGAAGCCGGAGTGAGTGTACGTCGCCTGGGACAATTTGTAGTGACAGAAGGCGGAATAGAAGGCAGCCTGATTTATGCCATTTCAGGTGTGCTGCGTGACCAGATCAAAGCGCACGGCAGTACCCAAATCTACCTGGACTTACTTCCCGATCTGCCGTTACACCGTGCTGTCCAGCATTGTGAACACCCGCGTGGCTCACGTTCTATCTCAGGCCATTTACAAAGCCGCCTGAATCTGCGCGGAGTAAAAACGGCGCTGCTGCGTGAGTACTGCTCTCCTGAGACACTGCAAAAACCAGCCATGATCGCCAGTGCGATTAAAGCATTACCGATTACCCTGCTGGCACCACGTCCGATTGATGAAGCTATCAGCAGCGCAGGCGGAATCAAAATGGACGCCATGAACCGGCAACTGATGCTCAATGAAATTCCCGGTGTATTTTGCGCCGGTGAGATGCTGGATTGGGAAGCACCTACCGGTGGTTATCTGTTAACAGCATGTTTTGCCAGCGGCAAGGTAGCAGGTAAAGCTGCATTAGCCTGGTGTGAGGGACAAGACAAATGACAAAACCAGTCAACAAAAAACAGGCTGCATCTCAGACGATCCCGCCTGAATCTCCCTGCGTCAATATTTGCCGTATTGATGAAAACACAGGCTGGTGCGACGGGTGCTGGCGAACTCTGGATGAGATAATCGTCTGGGGGAAAGCCAGTACCACCACTAAAAATGAAATAATGGATAGTATCAGGCAACGGCAAACAAGCCTGCTACCGTAAGCGGCGACAAGGGATACAAGTCTGACCGGCACAACACGGCCAGACAGGAGTTACGACCTGACACCATCATTATCCGGTCTGCCCGTGACACAGGCGCAGACAATGTTAGAGGGTTTCGTTTAATTACTAAAACTAAATACTGCATTATTTCTGATAACATCAAATCCGATAAGCACTATCACATTGCACTCCTGCAAAGAATAGCGCACTACCGGGATGCTTTGTGCATACCCTGTCAATTTACCAAGGATGATGTCCGATATGATCAAACCTGCCCTTCCTGTTGCGCTGCAAAATTTATCATTGCCTGTCATTGGCTCCCCTTTATTTATTGCCAGCACCCCTAAATTAGTTGCTGCACAATGCAAAGCAGGAATTGTAGGATCTTTTCCTGCTTTAAATGCCCGTCCGGCGGAACTGCTCGATATCTGGCTGACAGAGCTCTGCACAGAGCTGGCAGAATTTCAGGCAGCTCATCCGGAGAACAAGGTAGGACCGGTTGCCGTTAATCAAATCGTACATCAGTCTAATGACAGACTGGAACATGATGTCGCTGTTTGCGTCAAACACCGGGTTCCCGTCATTATTTCTTCATTACGCGCTCCACCCCGGCAAATGCTGGATGCTATACACAGTTACGGCGGAATTGTCCTGCATGACGTTATCTCCGTCCGGCATGCACACAAAGCACTGGAAGCCGGAGTTGATGGATTGATTCTGGTCGCAAGCGGTGCAGGAGGCCATGCAGGAGGACTATCACCGTTTGCACTGGTGGGAGAGGTGCGTCAGTTTTATCAGGGGCCTGTAGCGCTGGCAGGTGCGATTGCCAGTGGCGACGGTATACTGGCAGCACAGGCCATGGGAGCCGATTTTGCCTATATAGGCTCACGCTGGCTGGCGACCAGGGAAGCCAATATCACCGACGCCTACCGGCAAGCGATTATTGAATCGTCAGCAGCAGATGTTATTTATACCAATTTATTTACTGGAATTCATGGTAACTATTTAAGAAAATCCATTCTTGCAGCAGGACTGGACCCGGATAATTTGCCGGAAGCTGATAAGAGTAAAATGAATTTCGGCGGCAGCTCCGCAGCCAGGGCCTGGCGTGATATATGGGGCGCTGGTCAGGGTGTCGGACTCATGACAGATGCACCGGACGTTGCCGAGATCGTGGCGCGCTTAAAGCGGGAGTACCAGGCCGCCAGAGAGCGGCTCAGCCTGAATCAGCACCGGAATTAACTCAGGCTTAACCGTGGTCTGACCAGAGTAAGTCCGCAATCCGGATTTTAATCCGGATTGCGGACTTAGGACTGAAATTAAGCTTGAATATAGGTTGAAGCCTGTCTAAAATACGCCAGAGTTGTGCAGTCCGGATTTCTGCCAATCTGAGAATATTGGCAGCTATGTGCTATTTTTTGCAAGCTGATTCAAGTTTACGAATAAATGTGCCGTATCCTACTTATCCCTACTCTAGCTGAATAGATACCATGCGCAACCTGATTGCCCGATTTGCAACGTTACTATTTGTAGCTCTGTTCAGTATTACGCTACATGCGTCCGATCACGATACCGGCACCCCGGACAGCAAATCCGCGACCAAAGATGCCCTTCGCAATAAAAAAAGCAGTGATACAGACGATGTTGACACTAAGTTAAAAAATAAGAGCGCCTCCAGAAGTGCTGCTGCACAGCGGGAAAAAGACGATAAAGCCGCCGATGAACTGGCGGAGAAAATCGCCTTGAAAGTCGCAGAAATTCGTAAAGAAAATGAAAAGCTAAAACCACCTGCCCCGATATACCGTGCAACAAGAAGACCTTCGTCCTACTCGTTACCACAAAATAAAACCACCATCAGCGCCATGAGCAGTGGTGCCAGAATGCCGGGTGAACTGCTATCGCAGTCGGTGCACCAGATTCACTGGAGCTATGAGGGCGAAGGCGGTCCGGCAAACTGGGCTAAAATCGATCCGGCCAACGCTAAATGTGATATCGGTATGCGGCAGTCCCCGATTGATATCCGTGATGGAATCCACGTCGACCTGGAGCCTATCCAGTTTGACTATAAACCAACACGATTTAATGTCGTAGATAACGGCCATTCGATTCAGGTTAATCTTGCAGCAGGAAATAGCATTACCCTTTCGGGAGTACGCTATGACCTGGTTCAGTTTCACTTCCATAAACCATCCGAAGAACGTGTTAATGGCCGGGTTTATGAAATGGTCGCTCATTTAGTTCACAAAAGTTCAGAAGGAAAACTCGCCGTTATTGCTGTCTTACTCGAACCAGGCAAATCGAATGAGCTAATTCAGACGATCTGGAATGACCTGCCTCTGGAAAAAAACGAACCGGCGCAGCCGACCGGCACTATTGACATCAATCAATTATTACCAACCAGCAAACTTTATTTTACCTATATGGGATCACTCACCACCCCGCCCTGCACCGAGGGCGTACTGTGGATGGTATTTAAACAAGCTCTTGAAATAACACAAGAACAAATTAACATTTTCAGCCGGCTCTATCCAAGAAATGCCAGACCGATTCAGAATACGTTCGACCGGTTAATTAAAGAGTCGAATTAAGCGCTCAGACCGGGGCATCAACACCGGTGATAAATATTCAGGTCGCATGAGCAGTACCGTATGCGGCCTGAGCTCCCGCCACAATAATCTGACCGAATGCAATTCCTCCGTCATCCGCCGGCACCTGCCGGTGACAGTGCGGATCAAAACCGGCACGACGTAATTGCACCATACTATTAACCAGCAAAAACTCATTCAAAAATACACTGCCCGTCAGGACTACCGTGTTCAGGGCATAGCGATCACGTAATTGTCCACAGATTGCCACGATAGCCTGCACAATACCACTGTGAAAGCGCCGGCTGATGACCGCAACAGAGACGCCGGCAGCAAGATCAGCAACAATTCCGCGCACGACCGGACGATAATCCAGTTCCGGCACAACACCGGAAACCGTACTGCCTGTTTCAAACAGATATGGTTCAGCCGGCGTCAGATCACGTTCCAGCACGCCTTCAAGACTGGCTAGTCCCTGTGCTTCATCGCTGTCGCAGCTGATAAGCCCGAGCAATACGGCAATCCCGTCAAAAAAACATTCCATACCTGATGCACGACAGACATTCAGCGACCCGGCCCAGATCTGCTTATATGCCTCCGCCCGTATACCCGGCGCCGTGAACGCGGGAACGGAAGTAAGCACAGCAGACGGATCGGGGAAGGAATCCAGTACCAGAGCAAGAGCAGTGAATATCGGTTTTTTTACTGCATGGTCACGACCACTCAATGGAAAATAACGTAAATGCGCAACACGTTCAATATGACGCACATCACCGATAAAAAACTCACCACCCGCATAATCAGACCCATCCCCCCCGTCACCGGCACCATCAAACACCACACCGAGTACTGTACCATCAAGCCGGTTTTCAGCAATGCATCCGGCCATATGCGCATGATGATGCCGGATCTGCAGTTGCTGCAGATCCGATGCAAAACGAAACGCATCCGGCCGCGAAGACATATTGCACGCTACGGCAAGAGGCTGCACTGCATAGAGTTGCGTCAGATGCTTAACCGTTTCCTGATGTGCGCGGTACATATCATCATTATCAATGTCACCGATATGCTGGCTGATACACACACATTTCCGCTTACCTAACGCAACCGTCGCCTTCAGCTCAGCACCGTAAGCAACGACAGGTGCTAAGGCATACGGCACTTCCACTGCATACGGTGCATAGCCACGCGCACGCCGCAAAAATGTCACCAGCGGTCCGCCAAGTTCCGGATGCGTCGAACAACGCACCACCGAATCATCAATACGCATCTGAATATCGCGGTTATGTTCCAGGATCAGGTCGGCCACATCAAACAACTGTGCCTGCGCGTCTTCATTGCGAAATACAATCGGATAACCGGAACGATTGCCGCTTGTCATCACCAGCACCGGTAAACGCGCATCGGCCAGCAATAAATAATGTAATGGCGCAGATGCAAGCATAATACCGAGATTGGGGCTGGATGGTGCGACAGCACCGGCAAGATCATTCGGACGCTTGCGCAACAACACAATAGGACGTGCGCTGGCATTAAGAAGCCCGGCCTCATGTTCGTTACAATGAGCAAGCCGCCTTGCCGCAGCAAGCGATTCAACCATCACAGCGAATGGTTTTTTATCACGTTGTTTACGCAGACGCAAACGCCTGACCGCATCCGGATTTCTGGCATCAACTGCCAGATGAAAACCACCAGTACTTTTTATCGCAACGATCTGTCCTGCCAGCAGCGCCGTTATTGTCTGCTGCAAGGCGTCAGCGGCACCGGCAATACAAGCACTGGCATCACGTAACGTAATCTGAGGGCCGCATGAAGGACAGGCATTCGGCTGTGCATGATAACGCCGGTCTGCGGGATCATCGTATTCAGACTGACAGGCAGAGCACATCAAAAAATGACGCATCGTGGTGTTGGCACGATCATAGGGGAGATGTTCAATCAGTGAATAGCGTGGCCCGCAGTTAGTACAATTAATAAATGGATAGCCGTAGCGTCGTCCGCGACTGTCACGCATTTCAGCCAGGCACGCTGCACAAACATGCGAATCAGGAGGTACCAGCGCCAGATGACTGCCGCCCTGACCGCTTGCCCGGATAAAAAATCCACTGGCCGGTGGTGTAGCGACAGCCATGCGTTCACCGCTTGTAATAATCGTAGTAACAACGGCAGTAATATGCGCCAGCGGTGGTGCTTCGGCCTGTAATATACGGAAAAACTCATCCAATGCTGCTGTACCGGCTTCAATTTCTATGAGCACACCATCCGGATCATTCAATACCCAGCCGCACAACCCCAATGCCGTCGCAATCCGGTAAACGAAGGGACGAAAACCGACACCCTGCACCACACCGGAGACACGCAAACGTCGTCGTTCAGACTCACACGGGATACGCCGCTGTGCGGTACTCTTTTTTACTTCATCCGCCGGGCTATTATCAGAAACAATATCCGAGTAAAGTACCTGACTTGTATTCTCAACATCCATGTGATTCATGCCAATCGGGGTATTCCGTTAATATCAATTCGTATTCTACAGACACATCACGGGTAAGATTACACAGATGACTGCAGGATATGACACTTACCCGGAATTAACAGCATAAGCCTCCCCCTGAAAACCAGCTTAAAAAAATATAAAAAAAAATTTCTGTAATGTGTAAGGAAATACTGTAACTCCCCGACTACACATTAGTAGCTGAATACAATCGACTGCTTTTATGCAGTATAGTTAGCCGGCTATTCTTTTTAACTTAATTTTCGGAGAAATATCATGTCAAAAAATACTGCATTGATCGCTGTTGCATTAGCTGGTTTATTAGGTTCAGTAGCCGCATCAGCAGCAGATATGCCGGCAAATGACGGCGCAAAAATGGAAAAATGCTTTGGTGTTGCCAAAGCAGGTCAAAATGACTGCGCCAGCAAAAGCGGTGGCCATTCATGTGCAGGACAATCCAAAAAAGACATGAGTGCCAATGACTGGAAAAATGTTCCTGCCGGCACTTGCACCTCTATGGGTGGCAAACTGGATGATATGAAACCGATGGCGAAATAAGATATGAGCACAGTCAACCCTTTGGGCTATGGGGTAGGTTTACGTACTCCTCATTACCGGGAATTTCTGGAAAAACGACCTGCTGTCGATTGGCTGGAAATACATTCAGAAAACTATTTCGGCCAGGGGATTGACTTACATGTGCTGGATACCTTGCGCGCAGATTACCCGATCAGCATGCATGGCGTCGGATTAGGACTCGGGTCAGCGCAAGGCTACCCGGAGCAACATATTCTTCAGCTGAAAACACTGGCTCAGCGCATTAAGCCAGTGTTAATTTCAGAACATTTGTGCTGGAACAGTATACAAAGCCGCCATTTAAACGATTTACTGCCGCTGCCCTTAACTTCCGGGGCACTGGAACTGATTTGCCAGCGTGTGGATCATCTGCAAAACACCCTGCAGCAACGCATATTATTAGAAAACGTATCCACTTACCTGCGTTTTAATGCCGATGAAATGAGTGAAGCCGCATTTCTGGCCCGGGTTGTACAGCGCACCGGCTGCGGGATTTTACTCGACATCAATAATTTATACGTTAATCAAATCAATCATGCGGAATCGGCATCAGAAGCACTGGACACACTTGCCCGTCTGCCTGCCGGCAGCATTGGTGAAATTCATCTGGCCGGGCATTTGCAGACAGAGCTGGGACTGGTCGACCACCACGGTTGCCGGGTTGCACCTGAAGTATGGAAACTGTATGAAGCAGCACGTCGTCAGCTTGGCAGCGCCATTCCGACCTTAATCGAATGGGATACCGACATCCCCGATCTGGCGGTGCTGCTTGATGAAGCCGGGCTGGCAAAACACCACACCCGATTAGCGATGGAGTTACTATGACACAGCAACTACTCGCCGGTTTACAACAAAATTTTGCGGACGGATTGCTGGATATCAATCAAGCAGAAAATGCATTAACTGCATTTAAGGGCGATGAGGCACTGAACCGGGAGCGCTTTGCACTCTACCGCGGCAACCTGACAGCCATCTGGAACCAGACTCTGGCCAATGCGTATCCGGTATTACAGCAACTGCTTGGCGCTGATTTTTTTACCGGTCTGGCACGCGCCTATGGTCAGCGATATGCCTCACACAGTGGCAACTTAAGTGAATTTGGTGCAGAACTGGCCGAATTTACCGGCACACTGGATAATACCCGTGACTACCCGTATTTAAGCGACGTAGCCGCATTAGAATGGCAGGTACATCGTGCTTACTACACACAACAACTGCCCCCAATCACGCTGACGCAGCTGGCAGCGTATTCACCGGAACAACTCGGCTCCCTTCGCTTCCGTTTACAGGAAGGGTGCGCACTGCTGTATTCCTCCTGGGCCAATACAGCAATCTGGCAGGCACACCTGCCGCCGGATAACGGACAAGGACAGGAAACGGTGCAGACCCAGCATCCGCCACAGAATATCGTCTTCCCGACACCACTGGACACCCCTTCCCATACCCTGGTGTGGCGTGATAGCTGGCGGGTACGCGTCTGTCAGCTCAACCCGGCCTCCTACACGGCGCTGCACGCCATAGCTGCCGGAAAAACACTAGGTGAAGCATTAGATGAGGGACTTAATACAGCACAGCAAAACGGCATCGATTTTTCCATTCCGGCTGAGCTGAGCGAATGGTTTTCTAAACAACTTATCTGCGACATAATCCGTTAAAAACACCCCAAAGGTCACCGCCATGAATACATTCATGAAATTACATCGTTATTCCAATCACGTTGATCATGCTATCCGGCTTTGGGGCGGCACACTGCTTAATTTGTTTTTGCGCTGCTATGTCTCATGGCAATTTCTCAAATCAGGCTGGTTAAAGCTACAGAACTGGCCGGGCACACTGGAGTTATTTCGCAGTGAATACCACGTTCCGCTGCTCAAACCCGAACTGGCCGCCGTAATGGGAGCCGGTGGTGAGCTGCTATTCCCGATCTTGCTTATCCTTGGTCTGTTTTCCAGACCGGCAGCACTGGGACTATTTATGGTCAATGCCATGGCCGTTATTTCTTATCCACAGCTATGGGAATTTGAATGCCCGGCCGCGATTAATGATCATTTTTACTGGGGAATAATGCTGATAACTGTGTTTGTGTATGGTCCCGGTCGCCTTGCGGCAGATCACCTGTTGTCAACCAGAGCAACTGGCAGTCCGGTATAATCTGGCTCAGATCACACCATGCACACTATGCCAACCAGGAATCAGACAAATGCAACAACTTCACTTTGAACTCGACGATGAATTCATCGAACTCAATAAACTCTTAAAAATATCTGGCTTATGTGACAGCGGCGGAGCGGGAAAAGCGCTGGTTGCTCAGGGTAATGTACGCGTCAACGGACAACAAGAATTACGTAAAACCTGCAAAATCCGCCCCGGACAAGTTGTTAGTCTGGGGGATGTACGCATTAAGGTTACTGCAAAATAAGCAGATGTAAAAAAACCCGGCATTGCCGGGTTTTTTTTGGTGTTATCAAGCATATCAAACACCGGAGTCTGACCGTCTTTAAGACTGCTTAAACTGCGTGATGCTTTTTAACATGGTGTTTTTTACCATGGTGTTTAACATGATGTTTTTTAACATGATGTTTTACATGATGTGGTGCAGAAGGTGCCATTACTGCAGCTTCAGGTGCCTGAGCAAAAGCACTACCCATAACAAAAAGAGCAGCAACCAGGGCAGCGATTAATTTTTTCATGACATTTCCTTTGTAAATTTAGCTAAAAACAGCATTTCCCGGAAGTACTTTCGAACAAACCAGGCCTTGAACCCGACAAATCATCGGGGGCGGGGACGTGAGGATAGCATTTAGTTGACGATTATTTGCATAAAAACGCAAGATTTATTTCTCACGGTATGCTCTCCTGACTCACTAAACGCATATACAACAAGGTTACAGGCCTGACTCTGCTTTATTCTCACCACAATAATGGTTCTGCTAATTGGATTACAATGGAAAAAATAATTCAATTTTCTCTTTTTTAAAGCAGGCAGCAATCTGGCAAGAACACAATGATGCCGAATTCCGGATATTCACCGGAATTTTTTATTATTAATAAAAAGGTAAAATAACGATGACTAAAGCAATCGTAATGACAGAGACAGGCGGCCCTGACGTCATGCAACTGGCCGACATTGAACTTGGTGCACCGGCTGAAGGCGAAGTCCTGGTAAAAAATATGGCGTGCGGATTAAATTACATTGATGTGTATTTCCGTACCGGCTTATATCCTCAGCCCCTGCCTGCCGGATTAGGTATGGAAGGTGCCGGCATAGTAGAAGCAACAGGCCCGGGGGTAAGTCACGTCAGACCAGGTGACCGCGTTGCTTACGCAGGTCGTCCTAACGGGGCTTACGCAGAACGACGCATTATGCCAGCCGATAGTCTGGTATTACTGCCTGATTCCATCAGTTTCGAGACCGCCGCTGCAGTGATGCTGCAAGGATTAACCGTACAGTATTTATTCCGGCGCACTTGCCGGCTCAGGGCCGGTGACACGATTTTATTCCATGCAGCAGCCGGCGGAGTCGGGTTGCTGGCCTGCCAATGGGCTAAAGCACTGGGAGTCACTATCATCGGGACCGTAGGCAGCGCCGCCAAAGCACAATTAGCTATCGACAATGGCTGCACACACGTCATTAACTACAACGAAGAAAATTTTACCCTGCGCGTTAAAGAAATCACTCAGGGACGCGGTGTTTCAGTTGTCTATGATTCGATAGGTAAAGACACTTTTACCGGCTCGCTGGACTGTCTGGCACCATTAGGTACAATGGTCAGTTTCGGCAGTTCATCCGGTCCTGTTCCCGACTTTAGTCTGGGTGAACTCGCTAGCCGGGGCTCACTATTTATCACACGCCCTTCCCTGTTAAGTTACACAGCCAAACGCAGCGATCTGGACAGTATGGCAGCAGAGTTGTTCGACATGCTTGCCAGCGGAAAGCTGAAAGTTCATATCAATCAACGCTATGCACTGGCTGATGTGGCACAGGCACATCGTGATCTGGAAGCCCGGAAAACAACCGGGTCCAGCATCTTGCTGCCTTTTGCGGATTAATCCATACCACAATAAAGAAACAGGGAGTAAGCTTACACTCACTGTTTCTTTCTGTTTTAATTTTTTGGTTTCACGAGCGATTTCATTAATAATCTCGCCATCAGCCTAAGCTCTGCTCATACATCAGGAGAATCCAACTCCCATGAAGCCGGAACAACATCAAACACCACCCGCAGCCAGACCGGGTAAAGCGAAGAATGACTCGCCTAAATTTGGCCGATTACTGATCGTGCTGATTCTGGCTGTGTTTATCATCACAGTAGTTACATTCGTATCACAGGCCTGGTACTCCTGAATCCGGCTCAGTCTGAGAGAAATATCACTACAAATACGTAGCAACAAAATTAATATCAAAAAGAAACTGTTTTTGAAATCGGACGGATATTAGTCATTATCAGCCCGATGATTTTAATGAACTTGTGCCCGTAGATTGGTAGAATGTCGGCTTGATTACCACATTTCCAACTTATTATGCCGACAGTCACAGCGCCAACGATTTTCCGTCAAGATTACACCGCTCCCGGTTTTTGGGTGGATACCGTGGAAATGGGCTTCGATCTTGATCCAAACGCCACCACTGTCGCTACCCGCACCACATTAAGACGCAATCCGGACAGCACGGAAAAAGAACTGGTTTTAGCAGGAGAGTCACTAAAGCTGGTACAAATTCGTATGAACGGGCAAAAATTAAAAAGAACAGCCTATCAGATCGACAAACATGCACTACGCATTCTGAATCCTCCTGACCAGGTCACACTGGAAATAGAAACACGGATTTGCCCAGCTTCCAATACCTCTTTGTCTGGCTTATACGTTTCTAACAATAATTTTTTTACGCAATGTGAAGCCGAAGGCTTTCGTAAAATAACGTATTTCCCGGACCGGCCTGATGTGATGGCCAAATTTACCGTGATGCTGCGCGCCGATAAGAAAAAATACCCGGTACTGCTGTCTAACGGCAATCTGATTGAGCAAGGCGACCTGGACGATGGACGACATTACGCCAAATGGGAAGATCCGTTCAAAAAACCAGCTTATCTGTTTGCGCTGGTCGCCGGCAATTTAGTTTGTCAGGAACAAAAATTTAAACTCAGATCCGGCCGCAGAGTACTACTCCAGGTATGGGTAGAACATGGCAACCTGGATAAAACCCAGCATGCTATGGACTCCCTGCAAAACAGCATACGCTGGGACGAGCAGCGCTTCGGGCTGGAATTAGATCTGGATCGCTTCATGATTGTGGCGGTGTCTGATTTCAATATGGGTGCGATGGAAAATAAAGGTTTGAATATATTCAATACCAAATTTGTTCTGGCCAACCCCAATGTTGCTACCGATATCGATTATGCCGGAATTGAATCGGTTGTCGGACACGAATATTTTCACAACTGGACGGGCAATCGTGTCACTTGCCGTGACTGGTTCCAACTGTCGTTAAAAGAAGGGCTGACGGTCTTCCGCGATCAGGAATTTTCTGCCGATATGATAGGTACCAACAGTGGCCGGGCGGTCAACCGGATTGCCGATGTACGCCTGTTACGTCAGGTACAGTTTCCTGAAGATGCAGGACCGATGTCACATCCGGTACGTCCGGAATCCTACGTCGAAATCAATAATTTTTACAGTGTTACCGTCTACGAAAAAGGGGCGGAAGTCGTGCGCATGTACTACACCTTGCTGGGTCATGAAGGCTTCAGAAAAGGGATGGAACTGTACTTCGCCCGCCATGACGGACAAGCCGTAAGCTGTGACGATTTCCGCGCTGCGATGGCCGATTCCAGCGGCCGTAATCTGAATCAGTTTGAACGCTGGTACAGTCAGGCCGGCACACCCCGCCTGCAAGCAAAAAGCCGCTACAATGCCAATGACCAGACACTGGAGATCACACTCAGCCAGTCTTGCCCTGCCACACCGGGACAAGATAAAAAACTGCCGTTCCACATTCCGGTGGCGATCGGTTTACTCAATGCCGCCGGTCAGGATATGCCATTGCAATGTGAAGAACAGGCTAACCCGACCGACAGCACCACGCTGGTACTGGAATTAAGCAAAGCCAGACAAGTCTTCCGGTTTACCGGCGTCACAGAAAAACCGACATTGTCACTGCTACGTAATTTTTCAGCACCGGTTGAACTGATTATCGACTATACCGATGCAGAACTTGCCCATCTTTCCAGCCATGACAGCGATGCATTTAACCGCTGGGAAGCGGGTCAGCGCCTGGCCATGCGTCGCCTGCTCAGACTGACGGCAGCAGCACAAGCCGGTGAAGTACTGGAACTCGACACCCTGTTTATCGACACGCTGCGCCGTACTCTGAACGATACCACGCTGGATGCCGCCTTCCGTGAACAGGCATTAACCCTGCCTTCCGTAACAAATATCGCAGAACAAATGACGGTGATTAATCCGCAGGCAATACATACAGCACGCCACTTCATGCTCAGCGAACTGACCCGCCACTTAAAAACAGATTTATTAGCGGCATACAAAGGTAATCTGACGCCGGGAAAATACAGCCCGGATGCGATTTCTACCGGAAAACGTGCTCTGAAAAATCTGGCATTATCGTATTTACAGTACTTACCTGATGCCGATACCTTTGCACTGGCTGACCGTCAATATGCTAACGCTAAAAATATGACAGACCGGATCGCAGCCCTGTCTGCGATGATTAATGCGCAAATTCTTACTACCGGAGATAAAACGGCCAGTAAAATTGCAGCAAAACAAGCTAATGCCGCACTAAAAGCCTTCTTTACCGAATTCAAAAAAGAAGCTCTGGTAATCGACAAATGGTTTATGTTACAAGGCTCCGCCGGCAATACCAGCGTTGCACAGGTGCGCAAATTACTGCAACACTCTGCATTCAGTCTGTCCAATCCGAACAGGGCACGCAGCCTTATTTTTGCTTTTTGCAATAACAACCCAATCCAGTTCCATGCAGCCGATGGCAGCGGATATGATTTATGGGCAGAACTGGTCATTACGCTTAACGCCAGCAACCCGCAACTGGCTGCACGTCTGGCACGCAGCCTGGATCACTGGAGCAAATACACTCCGGCATTGCAGGTACTGATGCAAGCCGCTCTGAAAAAAGTAGCCAGCTCAAAAAAACTTTCCAAAGACGTACTCGAAGTCGTTACTAAAGCGCTTGCCGCTTAACTTTACAAGGATATTTATGAAACGCATCAGCTTAACGCAGCATCTGGTTGAAGAGCAGCGCCTGAACAACAACATTCCTGCTGAACTGCGCTTGTTGATTGAAGTTGTGGCACGCGCATGCAAAACTATTAGCCATGCTGTAGGAAAAGGCGCTTTAGGAGAAGTATTAGGTAGTGCTGATACAGAAAACATTCAGGGTGAAGTACAAAAAAAACTGGATGTACTCTCAAATGAAATTTTGCTCGAAGCGAACGAATGGGGTGGTCATCTGGCGGCTATGGCATCAGAAGAAATGGAACATATTCACCCTATTCCGAATCGCTACCCTAAGGGCGAATACCTGTTGTTATTTGATCCATTGGATGGCTCATCCAATATTGATGTCAACGTCTCTATCGGTACCATTTTCTCGGTACTGAAAGCACCGGACGGCTTGGGTGCCCCGACAGAACAAGACTTTTTACAGGCAGGTTCCCGCCAGGTTGCCGCAGGTTATGCCGTGTATGGGCCACAAACCATACTGGTATTAACAACCGGCCATGGCGTTAACTGCTTTACCCTGGATCGTGAAATGGGTTCATGGGTATTAACACAACGCGGTATGCAAATTCCGGAAGATACCAAAGAATTTGCGATTAACGCCTCCAACACACGTCACTGGTACCCGCCGGTCACACGCTATGTGGATGAAATGCAGGCGGGGGTAACCGGTCCGCTTAAAAAAGACTTTAACATGCGCTGGATCGCCTCTATGGTTGCCGATGTACATCGCATTTTAAATCGCGGCGGTGTTTTCATGTATCCCGCTGATGCACGTGAACCAGAAAAAGCCGGTAAATTACGTCTGATGTACGAAGCCAATCCGATGGCATTTATCGTAGAACAGGCCGGCGGTGCAGCAACAAATGGCCAACAACGCATTCTGGACATTCAGCCGGAAAAACTGCATCAGCGTGTTGCTGTTTTTCTAGGATCAAAAAATGAAGTAGAACGCGTCACAAAGTACCATCAGGAAGCGTAATAAATAAGTAGCTGTCGTAAGATGTGAGGTATAAAACTACGGTGTTTGTTTTATACCTCTTACTTCTCTGACTGGCAACCCTGCAACATCCGCCCTCCGAATACAAACAAGCTGCCCATCGGATACAATAGATCCGGTCGCTGCCAGCCGCCGCATCTTCCTTTTTATCCATTCAACTGCCCGCCATGTCAACTGCTATCAATGTACCTCCCGCGCCAGAAATACATCATGCTGAAAAAACCGGATTCCGTGTATTAGGTGCAATCAGCTTTTCGCACTTCTTAAATGACATGATTCAATCCCTGATTCTCGCCATTTATCCTTTACTAAAGAATAATTTTCAACTCAGCTTTGCACAAATCGGGCTGATTACACTGACCTATCAAATTACCGCATCGATCTTGCAACCACTGGTCGGGCTTTATACGGATAAACATCCCAAACCTTATTCACTGGCGCTGGGCATGAGCTTCACCCTGATCGGACTGCTCACCTTATCCATGGCTTCAAGCTACGGCATCATCCTGTTTGCCGCCGCGTTAGTCGGTACCGGCTCTTCCATCTTTCATCCGGAATCATCACGTGTAGCACGTATGGCATCAGGCGGAAGACACGGACTGGCACAATCAATTTTTCAGGTCGGCGGCAATGCCGGAAGCTCTATGGGCCCGCTGCTGGCAGCCTGGATTATCATTCCGCATGGCCAGTCCAGCATCGCCTGGTTTTCTTTAGCTGCCTTGTTAGCGATTATAGTGCTATGGCAAATTGGAAACTGGTACAAACAACAGCGACTCGCAAGCAAAGGAAAACCGGCCAGGGCAGCGACACACACGCTGATCATGCCACAGAAAAAAGTACTCTTTTCAATCGCAATATTACTGACACTGGTTTTTTCAAAATATTTCTACATGGCCAGCCTGTCCAGCTATTTCACGTTTTATCTGATTCATAAATTTCAGCTCCCGGTACAATCAGCGCAAATTCATTTATTTATATTTCTGTTTTCCGTTGCAGTCGGTACGGTATTAGGCGGGGTTATCGGTGACAAACTGGGGCGCAAACTGGTGATCTGGATTTCTATTTTAGGTGTAGCTCCATTTACGCTGCTACTGCCTTACGCCAACCTGTTCTGGACCGGTATACTGACCGTCATCATCGGCGTCATTCTGGCCTCCGCGTTTTCTGCCATCATCGTTTTTGCACAGGAACTGGTACCCGGTAAAGTAGGTACCATCTCAGGTTTATTTTTCGGCTTTGCCTTCGGCATGGGAGGTATCGGTGCTGCGTCACTGGGCAAACTGGCCGATATGACCGATATTAATTTTGTCTACCAGGTTTGTTCATTCCTGCCTCTGATCGGTTTACTTGCCGCATTTTTACCGGATATGAAGCACTACCGGAAACCGGTCAGCAACACCAACTAACTGCCTGCCTGAATATATTCCTGTTATAGAAAAATCCCCTGTTCTTTGCATTAAGACAGGGGATGAATACTAACTACTCCGGATACATGCTTGCGCAATAGATTGCAGCACCAGCTCATCCTCGCCGATGGCAGTAGCCAGGCTAAACGCCACATCGGGATAATCATGCTCCAGGCGGGAAATCAATTCGGGTAAATCCCGCCTCACATGTCCCCCCTGCCCCAAAAAAACCGGCACAACACTGATACGCAGACAACCATATTCAGCCAGTTGCATCACGACTTCCGGCAAAGACGGATGCATCAGCTCCAAAAAAGCCAGATGCACCCCGACTTCATCCGCCACACTCTGCTGCACCAGCTGTAAAAGTCGCTCAAAAGGTGCAGCCCAGCGCGGATCACGCGCACCATGTGCGAACAGAATGAGTGCACTCGTTTTTTTAATCATCAATGTTTCTCCACCCACCACAAAGCAAGCATCGCAGCCATCAGATATAAAGAACTGGGTAACGCAGCGGTCACAAAAGGCGGCCAGGTATTTAATAAGCCGATATGAGAGAAAACACTATTTAACAGATAAAAACTGACACCTATCATCACCCCGGTAAAAATTTTAAGGCTGACACCGCCGGACCGGAAGTGTAAGTAAGCAAATGGCAAAGCCAGAGCCATCATTACAAATACCGCAAACGGATAAATAATTTTTTTCCAGAAAGCGATTTCAAATTTTTCTGCTCCCTGCTTATTTTCAGTCAGATGTCTGGAATAAATCGACAGATCTGCCGCAGACATACGAT
>CAIWPG010000094.1 GCA_903914535.1 uncultured Oxalobacteraceae bacterium | reverse complement strand
TGATATGGATAAAACTTACAAAAAACAACTCGAAAAATTTGGCATTGAATCAACCGTCGTAGTTGAGGGTGATCCGCTTCAAAAACAAAAAATACAATTTACTGAAGCCAATCTCAATATTGTCAGGGCAATTATGGATACAATTGAAGGCAGGCAATGGATTTATTCAAAGCTTGAAATGTGCAGAGTGTTTACATCACCATTCGTTCCTAGTGATCCTTATGGTACAGCATTTTTTTCTGGAATTCAGGCCGTGGGACATAATTTGCAGAATGATATTATGACGGCTGCACCAGACAAGTATTTTTTAATGGTACAGGAAGCTGATGCTAGAAGGCAAAATAAGGTATGATCGACATTTATCTGGATGGCGCTGATTTAAATGCAATGCGTGAAGGGCGTAAGAATGCGCTTGTGAAGGGGTTTACCACGAACCCTGCATTGATTAAAGCTGCTGGTGTTACTGACTATGAATCCTTTTGTAAAGAAGCACTGGAGATTGCCGATGGTTTGCCAATTTCATTTGAGGTGTTCTCCGATGAATGGGATGAGATGGAACGTCAGGCACGTAAGATTGCGTCATGGGGTTCTAACGTCAATGTAAAAATTCCAGTGACGAATACAAAAGGCGAGAGTGCTGCGCCATTAATAAGACGATTATCTGATGATGGCATTTTGTGCAATGTAACTGCTGTATTTACCGAAGAACAAGTAACTGAGATATCAAAGGCAATGAAAGACGGCATTATCTCTATTTTTGCTGGTCGCATTGCTGATACGGGGGAAGATCCAGAATGGATTATAGCGAACGCTGTTGTGGATACCGATAGGCCAATTAAAATTCTGTGGGCTTCTTGTCGCGAGGTCTTAAATATCCGACAGGCTTATTCAATGGGTTGCCACATCATCACCGTCACTCCTGACCTACTCAAAAAATACGAATCTCTAAAAGGCAAGGACTTAACAGAATATTCATTAGACACAGTAAAACTTTTTTATAACGACGCACAGAAAGCAGGGTTTATTTTATGACGATTAGTGTTATTTCTGGAGGCTGTGGATTCATTGGCTCACACATGGCGCGCCTTCTTTTGGGAAAGGGTCATGAGGTTCGAGTTATTGACAATCTGTCAACAGGGAAACTGTCTAATTTGCCTTACGGAGCAAATCTAGTGGTTGCTGACATTAATACCATTGATATACATGACCCCATCTTCAGCGATATTGATTATTTTTTCCACTTCGCTGGTATTCCTAGTATCCGCCCTTCATTGGTTGACCCTCAGCCATATATGCAGACTAATGTACAGGGAACGGTGCGTATGCTTGAAGCGGCACGTCATGCCAAGGTAAAGAAATTCGTTTATGCCGCCTCATCGGCTTGTTATGGTGAGGCTGATGTCCACCCAACGCCTGAAACTGCGGAAGTCAAATTGCAACATCCTTATGGATTATCGAAGCACATGGGCGAAGTGGTAACGATGCATTGGGGGGAAGTATTTGATGTGCCGGTTATCAGTCTAAGGATGTTCGATGTCTATGGGCGAGGCGCTGATTCTACTGTAATGAAAATTTTCCTAGATTTAAAAGATAAGGGTAAACCCATTACGGTTGTCGGTGATGGTAATCAGACAAGAGATTTCGTTCATGTAACCGATGTATGCTATGCTTATCTGATGGCAGCAGAAAGCG
>CAIWPG010000093.1 GCA_903914535.1 uncultured Oxalobacteraceae bacterium | reverse complement strand
CAGATTAATTAATTGTGAACGCAATTCTTCCTGAGAACCCAGACTCATAAACTGCATACCCATTTGCTGTAAACCAGGGATATTTTTTTCTAAAAATTTAAGCTGCTCTTTAAGCTGCAAGGTAAATAAACGCCTTAACCCGATACGATGAGTGCGTGCTGCGACGGCGGGGTCATCAAACACCTGCAACTGACAAAATGTGGCTTTATCGACTAATGCCGGATAGCCGATCAGAGTTTGTTTACCCTGACTTATTTCCAGCAACTCGGGTAACTCACCGAACGTCCATGCGGTTAAATTATCATTTTGCAGAGCTCCGCTGCCGGCATTCTCTCCCGGCGTCTGTACAAGGGATGCCGTCGCTGGCAAGGAAACCGGCGATTGCGCTGGCGGTGCACCTTTTTGCAGCGCTCCCGGCGTATCGGTTCGTGCATTAACCGATTTATTACCGGACTGAACGGTAAACCTTCCAGCCAGACCAGCCAGAGAAACCGGTGCACGAACAGGCACCACGCCGCTTGTTTCAGCCGCCATAGCCACATTATTATTCGCTTGTTTTTGCTGAACCATTTTCTGAAAACTTTCACGCGCAGAGTTACCTAACTCCACACGCAAGGCAGCCAGATTACGGCCCATCTCCAATTGCCGGTTATGCTCATCCACAATCTTAAAATTCATAACCAGATGTGCCGGAATCGTTTCAAACTTAAAATCGCTGCTTTTGGTTTGCAAGCCGGTCTGCTCACGGATATCCGCAATTAAGGCCTCCAAAAAATTACCGGATGCAAACTCAATACGACGACAAAATCCGGCAGCATAGTCAGGCAGAGGAACGCAATGGCGACGAATTTTTTGTGGCAGAGATTTAATTAATAACTGCACTTTTTCTTTGAGCATACCCGGCACCAGCCAGTCACACCTGTCCACAGAAACCTGATTCAGTGCAAACAAGGGTACGGTCAGCGTAACGCCATCACGAGCACTACCCGGTTCAAAGTGGTAAGTCAGCGGTAAATCCGTACCCGCCTGTACCATCGTTTTCGGGAAGACATCGGTGGTTATCCCCGCTGCTTCATGACGCATTAAATCATCACGCTGTAAATACAATAGCTTAGGATTTTGCGCGCTAGCTTCTTTATGCCATTTTTCAAAGGTAATGCCGTTAAAGACACCGGCAGGAATCAGCTTATCGTAAAAGGCCGCGATTAATGCATCATCTACCAGAACATCGGTACGACGTGATTTATGCTCCAGATTTTCTATTTCACGCAATAATTTCTGGTTATACGCAAAAAACGGAGCGCGGGTATCAAATTCACCCGCCACCAGCGCATCCCGGATAAAAATTTCACGTGCTTCATCCGGGTGCGTCAAACCAAACTGAATACGCCGCTGGCTATACACCACCAAACCATACAAAGTGGCACGTTCATAGGCAGATACCTGATTGGCACGCTTTTCCCAGCGCGGCTCACTGACATTTTTCCTGAGCAGATGCGCACCAATTTTTTCCAGCCACTCGGGCTGAATCTGGGCGATGCAGCGCGCATATAAACGACTGGTATCTACCAGCTCGGCTGCCATAATCCAGCGTCCGGCTTTTTTAACCAAAGCAGAGCCCGGCCAGATAGTAAATTTAATAGCACGTGCGCCGAGATACTGGCTGGTCTCGTCACCTTTAAATCCCAGATTACCCAGCAAACCGGTCAACAGAGAAGTATGTAATTGCTCATAGGTTGCCGGAGCTTCATTCAGGCGCCAGCCCTGTTCACGCACGATAGTCAGTAACTGGCTGTGTACTTCACGCCACTCACGCAAACGTAATTGCGACAAGAAATTTTCCCGGCAATTTTGCTGCAACAAACGATTTGATTTTTTATGCACAATAGCATTTTCAAACCAATCCCAGATTTTCAGGTAACTGACGAATTCCGATTTTTCATCTGCAAATTTTTTATGTGCCAGATCGGCTGCTGCCTGTGCGTCCATGGGGCGGTCACGCGGGTCCTGCACCGACAGAGCCGAAGCAATAATCAGCATCTCGTGCAGACTTTGCTGCTCGCAGGCTGCCAAAATCATACGTCCTATACGCGGGTCCAGCGGTAACTTAGCCAGCTTGGTACCCAATGGCGTTAAGCGATTATCTTCGCTAAGCGCACCCAACTCCTGCAATAACTGATAACCATCAGCAATTGCACGTCCCATAGGGGCTTCAATAAAAGGGAATTGCTCTACATCGGTCAGATGCAGGGACTTCATGCGCAAAATAACCGCCGCCAGCGACGAACGTAAAATTTCCGGCTCAGTAAACGCAGTACGGGCATTAAAATCCTGCTCTTCGTAGAGACGAATACAAACACCGGCCGCGACCCGGCCACAACGTCCGGCCCGCTGATTGGCAGCGGATTGCGCTATCGGCTCAATTTGCAGTTGCTCTACCTTATTCCGGTAACTGTAACGCTTAACCCGCGCCAGGCCGGTATCCACCACAAAGCGAATACCCGGTACCGTTAATGAGGTTTCTGCCACATTGGTGGCCAGCACAATACGACGCGCATTACTGATTTTAAATACCCGCTCCTGCTCTTGCGCAGACAAACGCGCAAACAAAGGCAAAATTTCGACATGGGCAGGATGATGTTTACGCAGTGCTTCAGCAGCATCGCGAATCTCACGTTCACCAGGCAAAAACACCAATACATCACCTGACCCGATCCGGCATAATTCATCGACGGCATCGGTAATCGCTGTCATCAGATCACGGTCTTTATCTTTTTCACCATCCTGCACCGGGCGATAACGTAATTCCACCGGATACAAACGCCCGGACACTTCTAACACCGGAGCTGGTTTATCAGGACTGCCAAAATGGCGGGAGAACCGATCCGAATCAATAGTAGCAGAAGTAATAATCAGCTTTAAATCAGGACGCTTCGGTAATAACTGCTTAAGATAACCAAGCAAGAAATCAATGTTCAGGCTGCGTTCATGCGCCTCATCAATGATGATAGTGTCATATTGCCGCAGTAATGGATCGCCTTGCGTCTCCGCCAGCAAAATACCATCTGTCATTAATTTAATGGAAGCGCCTTTGGACAAGGTATCGTTAAAACGCACTTTAAACCCGACATGCATCCCCAATTCCGACCCCAGCTCCTGTGCCAGCCGTTTTGCAGTAGATGATGCCGCAATCCGGCGCGGCTGAGTATGGCCGATCAGCCCCCTGGTGCCACGCCCCAGTTCCAGGCAAATTTTAGGCAATTGAGTCGTTTTACCGGAACCGGTTTCACCGCATAAAATAATGACCTGATTATCACGGATAGCACGGGCTATCTCATCCCGCTTGCCTGATACCGGCAACTCTTCCGGAAAAGTAATCGGCGGCAAAGGATTGCGGAAAGGCAAAGCAGCAAGGCCGGATTTAGGGGCAGACGCGGCTGCCGGGATGGAATTCGTGCTTAACATCGTTTTAGAAGAAATAGTCATAGCCTGCCATTATCCGGGAAAGCTCTGGCAAACGCTTAAAAACTTCACAGCGAAAATATCCCTCAGACAAGCAAACCCCATTAAAAAAAACTAATCTGTTGCCAACCAGATTAAAATTCGACTTGGTTTACGACAAGCACATCAGCAACAACACTAATTTGCCCTATAATTCCGCTCATGGAAAATCCTGAAAAATTCGTACAGTGGCTGCGTTCAGTCGCGCCTTACATACACGCGTTTCGCGGCAAAACCTTTGTCGTCGCCTTTCCCGGCGAACTGGTTACCGCCGGCGTGCTTCCCCTGTTAGCTGAAGATTTATCACTTTTACATGCTCTTGGCATCAAAATTGTGATCGTTCACGGTTCGCGGCCTCAGGTAGCAGAACAACTGGCTCTGCGAAATGTTGAGGGCCGCTTTCACAATGGCATACGCATTACCGATACAGCGGCACTTGAGTGTTCCAAAGAGGCTGCCGGGGAACTGCGTCTGGATATTGAGGCCGCCTTTAGCCAGGGCTTGCCAAATACGCCGATGGCACATGCCGAAATCCGTATTATTTCAGGCAACTTCGTCACAGCCAGACCACTGGGCATTGTCGATGGCGTTGACTACGGGCTAACCGGTATGGCACGTAAAATTGCCCATGACACGATTCACCGGATTTTGGATGCAGGCAATCTGGTCTTGCTGTCACCACTGGGATTTTCACCGACCGGCGAAGCATTTAACGTAACGATGGAAGACGTTGCCGTCGCAGCAGCAACTTCGCTGAATGCCGATAAATTAATTTTCATCACCGAAACACCGATGATGTGCGATCAGGATGGTGATGAACTGCGCGAATTATCCTCCCTGCAGGCAAAAGCAGAATTAGCCGCCGGCTATCTGCCGCCAGACAGTGCCTATTATCTGGATCACAGCGTCAAAGCCACCAACGCCGGTGTTCCGCGGGTGCATATCGTGCCTTTTTGCATGGACGGTTCCGCACTGCTGGAACTGTTTACCCATGATGGTGTAGGCACCATGATTACCTACGAAAATCTGGAAAGCCTGCGTGAGGCAACTATTGATGACGTCGGTGGCATTATTAAACTCATCGAACCACTGGAAGCCGATGGCACGCTGGTCAAACGCGGCCGGGAATTAATTGAGCGTGAAATCAATTATTTCACGGTCATCGAACATGATAATGTCATCTTCGGCTGTGCGGCACTCTACCCGTTCCATGCTGAAAATATGGCGGAAATGGCTTGCCTGACAGTCAACCCGGATGTACAAAGTCAGGGTGACGGTGAGCGTATTTTGAAACACATGGAAAAACGCGCACGTCGTGCCGGTTTTTCCCGATTATTTGTCTTAACCACACGTACTGCACATTGGTTTTTGAAACGCGGCTTTGTCAATGCCACTGTGGACGATTTACCGAAAGACAGGCAGCGTATGTATAATTGGCAACGAAAATCCATCGTCCTGATCAAACAACTGTAACCGGAGTTACCATGAGTCGACTGATTCAATGCATCAAATTAAATAAACAAGCCGAAGGACTGGACTTTCCTCCTTACCCCGGCGAACTGGGCAAAAAAATATTTGAACAGGTCAGCAAAGAAGCCTGGGCCGGCTGGCTGAAACACCAGACCATGCTGGTGAATGAAAACCGCCTGAACCTGGCCGACGTGCGCGCACGCAAATATCTGGCAACCCAAATGGAAAAACACTTCTTTGGCGATGGTGCCGATGCGGCAACCGGCTATGTGCCGCCTACGGAGTAAAAGCGGACACAGACCCGATAAAAAACCCTCAATATGTCAGTTGAGGGTTTTTTATTGTATTAAGCACATAAAATAACATTGCGCCGCTCTGAAAGCGAAAAATACATACCTTAAAACGTCATGGTCTTAACGCCATTTTCCATTCCCAGCAAACACACATTAGCACCTTGCTTCGCAAACAAACCCACAGTCACAATACCGACAATATTGTTCATCACATTTTCCAGACCGACCGGATTCGTAATGCTCAGACCATGCACATCCAGAATAACATTGCCATTATCCGTTAACACTGTCTGACCATCTTTGACCCGCAATACCGGTTGACCGCCCAACAGTGCCAGCTGACGTGCCACCACCGCAGAAGCCATCGGAATAACTTCAACCGGCAACGGGAATGTTCCCATAACACTGACCAGTTTTGAGCCATCCGCGATACAGATAAATTGCTGGGCAACCGAAGCGACAATTTTCTCACGCGTCAACGCCGCACCGCCGCCTTTGATCATAGCACCAGTGGAGTCGATCTCATCGGCACCGTCAATATATACCGGCATGGATGTCACCTGATTTAAATCCAGTACCGCAATACCATGCGAACGTAAGCGACTGGCTGTTGCTTCTGAAGATGCCACAGCACCCGGAATCAGATGTTTTATCTTAGCCAGTTCATCAATAAAGAAATTGGCAGTAGAGCCGGTACCAACCCCAACTATTTCCCCTGCAACAACATATTGAATCGCGGCGCGCGCCACAGCTTGCTTGAGTTCATCCTGGGTCATAGTATGATTTTAAATCCAAAAAATAAAAGTAAGCGCTATTTTACCGGAATGGCTATCCGGTGAGGCAAAAACACGGCGTGCCGCACGCACTTTTCCCCCAATCCTACACAAACCGGCAGCAAAGCGATACACTGCCTGTATTTCCAGACAAACAGAGTCCAACATGCATTTAGATCAGCCCCTTTCAGATAAAGAATTTGATGAACTTGACAACTTTTTAATGTCAGACATCGTTGGCGACGAAGGCATGACCATGGATGCCCTGCATGGCTACCTGACCGCAATTGTCATTGGCCCGGAACCGGTTCCTCTGTCAGAATGGCTGTCCAATGTATGGGGACTGGATGCGCAGGAAGAGCCTAAATTCAATTCAGAAAAACAGGGCGAGCGCATCATCAACCTGATTGCGCGCTTTATGAATGAAGTGGCTATTACGTTTGAAGTTGCTCCAAAAGAATTTGAACCCCTCTTCTGCGTACACGAGTGGAACGGTAAAGAAGTCATTGACGGCGAAGCCTGGGCATGGGGTTTTTGGGAAGGGATGAAATTGCGCCAGGCAGGCTGGGATACGCTTTATGACTCGCCACTGGCGCCATTGCTGCGTCCGATTTATTTACTGGGTGCGGATGAAATTACCGAAGAAGAGACTTTACTGGTTGACGATCCGGTCAAATGCCACAAACTGGCGATTGAAGTCGAAGCGGCTATCCCGCACCTGCACCAATACTGGCTGACGCGCCGGACCTCGGGTGTGACTACCATACGACACGAAACCCCAAAACAGGGGCGTAACGACATTTGCAATTGCGGCAGCGGCAAAAAATTTAAAAAATGCTGCGGAACTGAACCTACCCTGCATTAATTAACACAAATACCCCCCGTTATGCCGTGTTTTGGCTGACGGGGGGTATTTTATTCAGGCCTAATGTGAAATCAATCCGGCCCTTACTTACATTCTGAATGAAGGCCGGACCACTCAGCAATTACTTCTGAATGAAGTGTTCACGGTAGTAACGCAATTCTTCCACCGATTCCACGATATCCGCCAGGGCAGTATGTTTCTGGTGCTTTTTAAAGCCTTTAATCAGTTCAGGCTTCCAGCGCCGGCACAATTCTTTCAGCGTCGATACATCCAGATTACGATAATGGAAGAAGCTTTCCAATTTAGGCATGCCACGCGCCATAAAACGGCGATCCTGGCAGATAGAATTACCACACATTGGCGATTTTCCGGCCGGCACATAACGTTTTAAGAATTCGATCAGCGCCAACTCGGCTTCGGCTTCAGTGACAGCAGATGCCTTAACCCGGTCAATCAATCCCGAACGACCATGGGTACCTTTATTCCAGTTATCCATTTTATCCAGTGTTTCATCCGATTGATGAATAGCAAAAACAGTATCTCCTGTTTTTAATCCAAATAACTTTATTTGTGTAGCGGAAACATATACGTCATCGGGAGAAGAAAGGTAGTTGTAGTCGGATGAACGGAGAAAACCGTATCCATCTGCCATCATTTCCAATACACCTTCTGTCAAAATTACGCCGTCAAACTCTATGT
>CAIWPG010000092.1 GCA_903914535.1 uncultured Oxalobacteraceae bacterium | reverse complement strand
TGCACCGGAATATACGCCACATTTTGTAATGGTGACGGCCAGCGGACGTGATGCAGTGCTGCAGTCTGCCATTGAAGTAGGAATTGAAGAACTATTGGTTAAACCGGTAACTTCGTCACTGTTATTCAATACAGTGATGCGCATTTTGGGCGGAAAACCGCATGGCTATCTGCCTGATAACGGGCACAGTACTGCCGGCGTTAATTTGTCCGAAATCGTGAATGCCCGTATTTTGCTGGTTGAGGATAATGATCTTAACCAGGAAGTCGCCTCCGAGTTATTGCGTCAGGCCGGCTTGTTTGTGGATATTGCAGAAAATGGTGCGCTTGCGCTTGAAATGGTAAGAAAACTGCCTGATGAGGGCGGATACGATATCGTACTGATGGATTTACAGATGCCGGTAATGGATGGGCTGACAGCAACCCGGGAAATTCGTAAGTTGCCGCATTGTGCCGATCTTCCTATTATTGCCATGACAGCTAATGCGATGACCGGCGATCGTGAGCTTTGTCTGGAAGCTGGCATGAATGATCATATAGCCAAACCGATAGATTTGGATGATTTGTGGGTGAAGTTGCGTCGCTGGGTCAAATATCGTCATCCGAGACAGCAGTTTTTGATGCAGGAATCCATTCCCCGGCCGGATGTGCTGCCTGATTATGATTTCTCGCTTATTCCAGGTCTTAATGCGGGGCTTGGCTTACGTCAGGCAATGGGGCGCGACGATCTTTATGTTTCGTTACTGGGTAAATTTGTTGCAGGCCAGGTTAATTTTTCCGGCTATATGAGTAATGCACTGATCGCTTCTGACTGGCCTGTCGCTGAACGCCTGGCACATACCCTGAAGGGGGTGTCTGCACAAATTGGCGCTATGGATATCCGGGAGCGTGCGGAGCAATTTGAAATCGCGTTGAAGCAAGAGGTACCCATGCCGGTATTGCTTGTTTCGTTAGCCGGGATAGCAGCTCATCTGAGTGAACTGATAGAAAAAATCAGGATTCGGCTGCCTGATCATGAGCTGGTGTTCAACACGGTGCCGGTTGATGCAGCTACATTGCGTGAGATTTTTTCACGGTTAATACGAATGTTAGAAGCAGATGATTTTTCCTGTGGTGCGGTGATCAAAGAGCATGAATCCGTATTCAGGTCTGTGCTGGGTGATCAGTTTAAGCAGTTTATTATGCTTGTGGAAAATTTTAATTACAGCGGCGCTCTGGCACTGCTTAATGTGTTTATTGTCAGCCTGGATATTAAATTTTAATTTAACCGTTAAGGGTGCATTATTTCAGCCGCGTCGGTGCTGTACGGTGAAATTTTTATGTTGCGGCGAATTCAGTCATGCTGGAAATATCTGGAATAGACATGCTTTTTTTGAGGAAAATAGTCAAACTACCATCTTTGCCTGCAATTAATTCCTTCAGACTGGCAATGAAACGCGATGTTGTTTATTCCTCTTAGCGTAATTCCTATAAAATGGTGCTTTGTTCGACAAATGGGGAGTTGCCTGAATAGCTGCTTCCTGTCGAGTTACCCACATACATAAAATGTCTATCTCAACTACGCAAGAAATTGTCGCTGAATTACGCGCTGGCCGCATGGTTATCCTGGTCGATGAAGAAGATCGTGAAAATGAAGGTGATTTAGTATTGGCAGCGGAATTCGTTACTGCTGAAGCAATTAATTTTATGGCTAAATTTGGTCGTGGCTTAGTTTGTCTGACACTAACGGAAGAGCGTTGTA
>CAIWPG010000091.1 GCA_903914535.1 uncultured Oxalobacteraceae bacterium | reverse complement strand
CGCATGCCGCCAGCCAGTTCCAGCAAAGTAGCAAAAGGCGTACCCAAAGGAACTTCATAATTGCCTGGCCGCGCCACATCGCCTGACATGGAGAAAATCTTCGTTCCGCCGTTGTTTGGCTTACCAATTGCAGCATAAGCTTCACCACCCATATTCATGACGAACGGGACAGCTGCAAATGTTTCGGTATTATTGATCGTTGTTGGTTTGCCATACAAACCAAAGCTGGCCGGGAACGGCGGTTTAAAGCGCGGCTGGCCTTTTTTGCCTTCCAGCGATTCCAGCAAGGCTGTTTCTTCACCGCAGATATACGCACCGAAGCCATGGAAAGCATGCAACTGAAAATTAAAGGCGGAACCGCAAATCGCATCACCTAAAAATCCGGCGGCACGTGCCTGCTCCAGCGCCTCTTCAAAACGATCATAGTCGGCAAAAATTTCACCATGGATATAGTTGTATCCGACCGTAATACCCATTGCGTAAGCACCAATCGCCATCCCTTCAATCAGGGCATGCGGATTGTAACGAATAATATCGCGATCCTTAAACGTACCAGGTTCGCCTTCATCCGTATTACAAACCAGGTATTTTTGGCCAGGAAACTGACGTGGCATAAAGCTCCACTTCAGGCCGGTAGGAAAACCGGCACCGCCACGACCACGCAGCGAGGATGCTTTTAATTCTGCAATAACTTGTTCAGGGGTGATGCCTTCAGTCAGAATGCGTTTTAAGGCACTATAACCGCCACGCTTGACGTAGTCGTCAAGCCCCCAGTTTTTCCCATCCAGGCCGGCCAGAATCAGCGGCTTGATGTGTCTTGTATGCAAGCTGGTCATTAGTGCGCGCCCTCATTGTTGACAGGTACTGTCGTTGCGGGTGTATTGGTCAATTCATCCACAAGACTATCAATTTTTTGATCAGACATAAAACTGCACATGCGCTTGTTATTCACCAGCATTACCGGAGCATCACCACACGCGCCCATACATTCACCCTCAACCAGGGTAAATTTATGATCGTGCGATGTTTCTTTGTAATTAATACCGAGCTTTTGTTTCAGGTACTGAGCTGCCTTCTCTCCGCCTGACAAGGCGCAAGGCAGATTAGTACAAACAGAAATCTTGAACTGCCCTACCGGCTTGGTATTGTACATATTGTAAAAAGTAGCTACTTCTTGCACAGCCACTGCCGGCATGCGCAAGTAATCAGCTACTTCCTGCAATACTTCTGGAGATAACCAGCTAGTCTGGTCCTGCGCAATAGTCAGCGCTGCCATCACAGCAGATTGTCTTTGCTCTTCCGGAAATTTTGCAATTTCACGGTCTATTCGTTTGTATGTTTGCTCAGATAACAGCATAGATTTAACCTTAAATATCAACCACGCGTGCGTATTTACCTTATCGCCGGATTAGCGATCAATCTCACCAAACACAACGTCTTGCGTACCAATAATAGTAACGGCATCAGCGATCATGTGGCCTTTTGCCATTTCATTCAAACTTTGCAGATGGGCGTAACCCGGAGCACGAATTTTCAGGCGATACGGTTTATTAGCACCATCAGAAACCATGTAAATACCGAATTCACCTTTTGGATGTTCAATACCGACATACGCTTCACTGGCAGGGATATGAAAACCTTCAGAAAAGAGTTTGAAGTGATGAATCAATTCTTCCATGTTGGACTTCATGCCAAGCCGCGAAGGCGCTGCTACTTTATGATTGTCCGACATCACTGAACCCGGATTATTGCGCAGCCATTCAACACACTGCTTAATAATACGGTTGGATTGACGCATTTCTTCAATACGCACCAGATAACGATCATAGCAATCGCCATTTACCCCTACCGGAATATCAAAATCCAGCAAATCGTAAACTTCATAAGGTTGCTTTTTACGCAAATCCCATTCCACGCCGGAACCGCGCAGCATCGCACCGGTAAAACCCATCGCCTTAGCACGCTCAGGGGAAACCACACCCACACCGACCAGACGCTGCTTCCAGATACGGTTATCTGTCAGTAATGTTTCATATTCATCAACATATGTCGGGAAACGTACTGTGAAATCTTCAATAAAATCCAGCAGAGAACCACTGCGATTATTATTCAGTGCCTGCATCGTTTTCGCATTGCGCAAATGCGATGCTTCATACTGAGGCATGGTATCGGGCAAATCACGATACACACCACCCGGACGGTAATAAGCAGCATGCATACGGGCGCCTGAAACAGCTTCGTAGCAATCCATCAAATCTTCACGTTCACGGAACGCATACAAAAATACCGCCATCGCACCCACGTCCAGCGCATGTGCGCCCAACCACATCAGATGATTGAGCAAACGGGTAATTTCATCGAACATAACGCGGATATACTGGGCACGCAAAGGCACTTCCAGTCCCAGCATTTTTTCAATCGTCATTACATACGCATGCTCATTGCACATCATAGAGACGTAATCGAGCCTGTCCATATAAGGAACTGACTGAATAAATGTTTTTTGTTCTGCGAGTTTTTCTGTTGCGCGATGCAACAGACCGATGTGCGGATCAGCACGCTGAATAACTTCACCATCGAGCTCCAGCACCAGACGCAAAACGCCATGCGCAGCAGGATGTTGCGGCCCGAAGTTTAGCGTGTAATTTTTTATTTCAGCCATTAAATACCTCTATAAATCTGCTGCGTAGCTCAATCAAGCATTTATCATATTTTAAAAAACAAACCTGCATCACACCCCGTCGCATAAAGCGGCGCACCGGCCACCGCCAGCCACCAGACGGGATGCTGCTGTTTATTTTCCGTAATTTTCTTCGCGTATTACACGTGGTGTATTCTCGCGCGGATCAATTGTGACAGGCTGATAGACAACGCGCTTTTGCAGTGGATCGTAACGCATCTCCACATAGCCGGAAACCGGGAAATCCTTGCGGAACGGATGACCGATAAAACCGTAGTCGGTCAAAATGCGGCGCAAGTCATCATGTCCGTCAAACAAAATTCCGAATAAATCAAACGCTTCGCGCTCATACCAGTTAACCGAAGGCCAGATCTCAGTCAGCGAAGCCAGCACAGGAACATCTTCATCCGGCGCGAAGGTACGGACACGCAGACGCCAGTTATGCTCAACAGAAAGCAAATGAGTTACGGCAGCAAAACGCAAGCCTGTCCATGTGCCATCGCCATAAGCAGAGTAATCAACTCCGCACAAATCTATCAACTCATCAAAACGTGTACCCGGATTATCGCGCAACTCGCGCATCACTACCAGATAATCAGCGGCATCCACCACCAAGGTCAACTCATTCAATGCCGAAGTCAAATCGTATGCACGCTCACCCAGCACTGCGCGCACCGCCGATTCAAGTTGTTCTAATTTTGTCGTCATAATTATAAAACCGAGTTAAAACTTCTTTGGTGCCAATTCATTAACGTGCAATTGTACTTGTACGTTTGATTTTGTTTTGTAACTGCATAATCCCGTACAGCAGTGCTTCTGCAGTCGGCGGACAGCCAGGCACATAAATATCAACCGGAACAATACGATCACAACCACGCACTACCGAATAGGAGTAATGATAATAACCACCGCCATTAGCACATGACCCCATGGAGATAACCCAACGCGGCTCTGCCATCTGGTCATACACTTTACGCAGTGCAGGAGCCATTTTATTGCACAAGGTGCCCGCAACAATCATGACATCAGACTGCCTTGGCGAAGGACGAAACACCACACCAAAACGATCCAGATCATAACGCGCAGCACCGGCATGCATCATCTCTACCGCACAACAGGCCAGACCAAACGTCATCGGCCACATTGAACCGGTTCGTGTCCAGTTAATTAATTTATCGGCTGTTGTCGTAACAAAACCTTCATTCAACACACCTTCAATTGACATGGGGCACACCCTTTCCGCTCACTTTATACATTTCGCTCTTTACAGGCAGCTTACAAAAAGCGCCTGTAGCCAACTACTCTCAATAACCTGGTTAACGCCATACTTAAATCACAGCCTGGCGACCCGGCAATCCGCTTTAATTCAGATCACTCCCAATCAAGGGCGCCTTTTTTCCAGATATACCAAAAGCCCACCGCAAACTCAGCGATGAAACCCAGCATAACAATGAAACCAAACCACCCCAGTTCACGCATGGACACTGCCCACGGGAAAAAGAATGCTGTTTCCAAATCGAATAAAATAAATAAAATTGCCACGAGATAATAGCGCACATCAAACTTCATGCGAGCGTCTTCAAACGCTTCAAAGCCACATTCGTAGGGAGATAATTTTTGAGCATCCGGCTTATGCGGAGCCAAAATACGACCGAGAAACTGAGGTACCACGCCGACGGCGAGACCAACGAGAATAAACAACCAGACGGGGAAATAATTTTGGAGGTTCACGATTG
>CAIWPG010000090.1 GCA_903914535.1 uncultured Oxalobacteraceae bacterium | reverse complement strand
TTCCGTGATCCGCTGGTTATTTTGATTTCGGTACCGCTGGCTCTGTTTGGTGCAACAATCTTTATTTTCCTGGGATTCTCAAGCATCAATATTTACACTCAGGTCGGATTGGTTACGCTGATGGGTTTAATCAGTAAACACGGTATCTTAATTGTTGAATTTGCCAATCAGTTACGCAAAAAAGGTATGACAAAGCGTGAAGCAATCGAAGAAGCCGCCAACGAACGTTTGCGTCCTATTCTGATGACGACAGCAGCAATGGTATTTGGTGTGTTACCTCTGGTAATCGCTTCCGGTGCCGGCGCAGCAGGTCGTCATGCTATGGGTCTGGTGATTTTCACCGGTCTGTCGATAGGTACTTTATTTACCCTGTTTGTGGTTCCGGCGATGTATCTGTTTGTGGCGGGTGAGCATAAACCGGACAATGCAGTAGATAAGGTTCTGGAAAAAATGGCGTAAATTGATCTGATCACCTGCCCGGTTTACTTCTTTTGAAGTTAAGGGAATTGAGCCGGGCAGGGCGATGGGATTGGATTACTTAAGACTTGCCTGATATATGAATAAAGCTAATGCATGAGCCGGTGATTTTTTGATCCCTGATGAATATAAAGATCAATTAATCATTGTCAAACTACCGCCCGCAATAAAACGCCAATCTCTCATGCGCATGCTGACTACGTAATAAGGCGCGGCCATGGCCTCTGCGGGTAACCAGTGCTAATTCCCGGTCTGCTGTTCTTGCATTCATGGCTAATCGCTGACATTTCTGGGTATGGCGTCTGGCAGCGAGTTGTCTGCGTTGTGCTTCTGCTTGCTGGTGTCTGAGCCAGCGCTGGTGTTGTCGCTCTTGTTGCAGACGCTGCTGCTGAAGATGGCGTAGTTGTGCGACATTTGCTTCATGCCGCGCCTGTGCGGCAGCCGGATCTGAAGGGCCGGTTACTTTATTTTGAAATCGTCTGGCGCTTGCATCGGGCGGACATCCCCGGTCGGAGTAACTTATCTTGCCCTTATCAATGCATTGCTGGAACGCAACTGCACGGGGAGTGATAAGAACTGTTGATAATAACAAGCCAAAAATGACGGGACGTAAAATAAAAGTAACTGTTGTATAACGCATACCGGGCTCTGCATTGCGAATTAAATTTACAGCACCTTGCCCGGGTTCATGATGTGGTGTGGGTCCAGCGCCTGCTTGATAGTACGCATTAATTGTAATTCAACCGGGCTTTTGTAGCGCGTAATTTCATCACGTTTTAATGTGCCAATACCGTGTTCTGCAGAAATTGAACCGTTAAAATTCGCCACACTGTCATGTACTACGCGGTTTACAGCAGCTTGTTGCGCCAAAAATAAATCAACGGGAATATGTGGTGGCGCAGATACATTGTAGTGCAAATTACCATCTCCCAGATGACCGAACGTAACCATACGACAATCAGGAAAGTGTTGTTGCATTAAGGCATCGGTGATAGTGATAAATTCACCGATACAAGAAATAGGGATAGAAATATCGTGTTTGATATTTTTTCCTTCTGCTGCCTGTGCTGATGAGATCGCTTCGCGTAAATGCCAGAGTGCCTTAGCTTCCGTCAACGAAGTCGCAATCACGGCATCCTCAATAATGTCTTGCTCAAGTGCATTTTCCATCAGGGCTTGCAATGCAAGGGCGCTGACTTCATCACTTTCCTGACTGGAAAATTCTAGCAGCACATAGTAAGGTGTCGTACCCTGAAACGGGACTTTTTTGCCCGGAAAATGCTTTGCAACCAATTCCAGACTAAAAGCGGAAATCAACTCAAATGCGGTCAGTAATGCCGCCTTGCTGCCTGAACGTGCCAGTGTTAGTAAGGTCAGTGCCTGATCGATGGAACTGACCGCCATTAAAGCTGTCAGCTGGCTGACCGGTTTTGGAAATAGTTTCACCACTGCCGCTGTAATAATTCCTAATGTGCCTTCAGCGCCGATATACAGGTCACGTAAATCGTAACCGGTGTTATCTTTTCTTAAGCCGCGTAAGCCCGACCAGATTTCACCTTGCGGGGTAACCACTTCCAGACCCAGACACAGCTCCCGCGTATTTCCATAGTGTAGTACGGCTGTGCCTCCGGCATTGGTCGATAAATTGCCGCCTATGGTACAACTGCCTTCCGATGCCAGCGACAAAGGAAATAAGCGATTAGCCTGGTCAGCCGCCTGCTGTACATGCTGCAAAATACAACCGGCTTCCACAGTCATGGTGTTATTGATAGCATCTACAGCACGAACCCGGTTCATGCGCGATAAAGAGAGCACAATAGCCGAACCGGTCTGATCCGGCACACTCCCCAATACCAGTCCGGTATTACCACCTTGCGGCACCACCGGAATACGGTATTTCAGACATAGTGACACCAGACTGGCAAGCTCTGCAGTATTCGCGGGTTTAACAACGGCTAGTGCTGCGCCGGTAAAGCGTTTCCGGTGGTCAGCCAGATACATTGCCATATCGGCGCTATCGGTCAACACATAATTATCACCGACCAATTGACGGCATTGTGTAAGAAAGTCTGTCACGGCCTTGCAAACTGTTGTCATA
Organism: uncultured Oxalobacteraceae bacterium; assembly: GCA_903914535.1. Classification (GTDB taxonomy): domain Bacteria; phylum Pseudomonadota; class Gammaproteobacteria; order Burkholderiales; family Burkholderiaceae_D; genus Solimicrobium. Next base: position 417 of record CAIWPG010000090.1, on the reverse strand, counting down.
ATAATTGTGTACCACCTCTGGAAACGGATTCAGGAGCTATGCCGGGATTATTAGAATTAACCGGCTAAGAGTGTCAGGTCTGCGGCTTATTATGTTCAGTGTGAGCTTCATAAGCAGCCGGCTTCTTTGCTATTTCTGCTATCTCTGCGGCTTCCGCTGCTTTTGCTGTTTTAGCGGCTGCTTTCGCTATTTTTTTTAAGGGGCGCAAGTAGCTGAGACTGCAATAGAAAAAAATCAGGCAAAGCACGACCTCCAGCCAGCCCAGTTGTGCCGATAAAGCCAGATGATCTGAGGTGGCGCGCACAATACCTTCGGTAAAATATAACAAGATCAGCATGGAAGACCATTGCATGGTGTAGTTGTCATGCTTTACCACGCCGCGTAACGCAAATAACAGTGGAATAATTTTTAAGACCA
>CAIWPG010000089.1 GCA_903914535.1 uncultured Oxalobacteraceae bacterium | reverse complement strand
GTTTGATATGTTGCTGGCAGCGTGTTTGTGCTCTGCGCTCAGTTTTGCCTATTTGTTTGAGCGTGACGGAAAGTGCCGTGACTTGCGCATTGCGTACATCAGTCTGGCTTTAGCGCTGTTAGCTAAGGGATTTGTTGCTATTGCCCTGTTTGGCCTGGTGGTGCTGTCCTGGTTAGTCCTGATTCATGGTAAATCCGTATTGAGTCAGTTGAAGCGCTGGTTTGATCCCGTTTCTGTCGGTTTGTTTTTAGCTATTGCAGTGCCATGGCATTTGACTGCCTGTCTGATTGAACCCAGTTTTGCCTGGTTCTATTTTGTAAATGAACATATTCTGCGGTTCTTAGGACAACGTTTGCCACATGATTATTATGCGGGTAAATGGTGGTATTACCTGCCGCGTATGGTCATTTATCTGTTTCCGTGGTCATTGTTTATCCCTGCGCTACTGATTGGACGTCCATCGCAACAATACGATAAACCAGAAAAAGACTTGAAAAAGTTGCTGTGTCTGTCATGGATTATTCCAACCTTATTCTTTTCGGTTTCCAGCGCCAAAGCTAATTATTATCTGGTGATCGTTATGCCGTTTGCTGCTTTTCATTTGTCGATGATTTTAGAACAGCATGATTTTTTGCGTGGCAGACGGAGCCTGGTGATTGGTGTGCTGGTGGCTGTTATTGCCATAATTGCGGCATTATGGCTGCAATTTTTAGTGCATTTAAAACCGTCCGACCTGTTATTGCTGGGTTTGCCGTGGCCGGTATTTGCACGATATGCATTATGGTGTATGGCAGGATTATCCTTGCTTGCAGGTTCGCTGGCATGGCGTTTCCCTGTGCGCGGTATTGTTTTTTTCCTTCTTTTATCCTTGTATACGATATTGATATCGTTGATTGTCGTGAAGGGTATGGAGTCACGTCTGACCGACCGGCCAATGGCAGAATTTATTGTACGTACCTTACCTAATCGGCCTGTGTATATTTACCGCCAGTTTGAGCAAAATTCATCGTTGCCATTTTATTTAAAGAGGCGGGTGTTTATTGTTGATAGCGTCAGTAATGATTTGTTTTGGGGAAATAAGTTAAGGCCGTTTAATAAAATTATGGTTAGTCAGGCGCAATTATCCGCCGTAAGCAGGCCTGTTGTGGTTGTTGTGATGGATAGTTATTTGGCTGAATTTAAAGCTAAAAATCTGCAAACCCGCTTTTTATACAGTCAGCGCTTCGATAAAAATACCGTATTTTATTGATTTTCTGCTTAGTCATGCCGGCCGCTACTGTACACCGGCCTGACGCTGGCCGGTGTACAGTATCCCCTGTCGGAGATTGTTTTAATCGGACTCCGCTGGTACGGGCAGGGGGTAGGGCATAGGCAGCCAGCGTACGGCTTCACCGCTTGCGAGTTGTATGGTGTGTGGCCCGGCTAAATACATCGTTTTTATTTCTATTAAGCAGTCGCTGGCGTGAGCACCATTGCTTTGTGCATTCACGATCATGCCGCAAGCTTGTTCCGGTTCGCCCGCAGCAAATACCTCCATACCGCTCTGTGCGCCGGAGCCGGCAATCTGTCCCAGTGCCATACGACGTTTTTGTTTGCCTAAATAGTGGGTGCGTGCCACTATTTCCTGCCCGGGGTAGCATCCTTTTTTGAAGTTAACCGCACCGATCAGTTCGTAATTAATCATTTGAGGAACAAATTTTTCCTGAGTGGCGATGCTGATGTGCGGTATGCCTGCCTGTATTTCAGTCCAGTCCCATGCCGCTGACGGAAGGGTATTTAGCCGGCTGAATACAACTGGCCAGTGCAGTGATGCCTGCTCTGTGCCGGCAATCCATTGGTAACGTGGCATTGTTAGTGCATCGGCAAGGCGTAATAAGGTACCCGCAGCTGTGCTGACAGAAGTGTAAGGTGCTTCCGGTAAAACAGGAAACCAGTCGGTCAGCTGAGCGGAGGCTGTCTTGCCGATAATGCCGATAGCTGAGCAAATGCCGGTTTGTTCCTGTAGCGTGACTTTGGAACGCATGATGAACATCTGTAAGCGTTTTTGGAAACCGGGCAATAATGCAACAGGGAGTTGTAAATAAATTTGCTGTGCGGATTTCCATGCCAGCATACTGGTCAGCAGACGCCCTTTTGGTGTGCAGTATCCGGCCAGACAGGCACTGTTTTCTTGTAATAATTTAATGTCATTCGTTAGTTGCCCATGCAAAAAAGGTATGGCATCTTCGCCACTGACAAGGAGCAAACCCCATTGTGGTAAGGTGCATACGCCATTCAACTGTGCGCTGAATGGAACGGTGTCGCTTAAATTGCTCTGGATAGTTTTAGTAATTTCGGTATTTGGCATTATCATTACGGCTTATTTTTTACAGTATGCGAATCAAGGGGTGACTTGGGCTGTCGAGTCAGACAGTACAGACAGTGTAGGCAGATTATAAATCCCTTACTAAAATCGCGTACGACTACGATATATTAAGGTTATGTTGAAAAAAATTTTCGGACTTTTTTTTATGCTGTTGGTCGCAGCGGTAGTGAGTTTTATGTATTGGGCAACTCAGCCAATTTCAGCAACTTCCCATGACTTTAGCATTAAACCAGGCAGCAGTTTACGTAGCAGTACTCAGCAAATCGCCGCTTCCGGTGTCGGTGTTAACGCCATTCTGCTGGAATTACTGGCCAGAGTAAGTAGTCAGGGGAGTAAGTTTAAGGCAGGATATTTTGAGGCAGAAGCACAAATTACCCCATTGCAGTTAATTGATAAAATTGTACGTGGTGAATTTTCGCAATGTAGTCTGACTATTATTGAGGGCTGGACTTTTCAGCAAATGCGGCAACTCATTAATCAACACCCCGACTTGCGTCACGATACAATTCGCTTATCCGATCAGGAGTTGCTGGCTAAACTGAACTCTGGCTTTAAGGTGGCTGAAGGTTTGTTTTATCCGGATACTTATCTGATT
>CAIWPG010000088.1 GCA_903914535.1 uncultured Oxalobacteraceae bacterium | reverse complement strand
TGTCCTCAACGCCCGGCGAAAACGGCTTCATCTGCTTGTGCATGCGCTTCGCCGTGGCTTTCTGCTCACTCCGCTGGAGCCTCCGGTAAAGAAGACGGTGTCTACCTCGCTGGCGTTTACTCCGGCGTCTGCGAGCATCGCTGCCAGTGTGTCGTTGATTTCTGTGACCAGGTGGCTGATGGACAGATCGAACTGGCTGCGGTTAACGGAGAGTTCCAGTTCGGCAGAAATGCGATCCAGTGTCAGTGTGACTGAGTTGGTATCCGACAGCGCAATTTTTGTTTCTTCTACTTTTAATGCCAGCCAGTGGCCTTCTTTGTGCTCGACCAGATTCAGCAGGCGCCGGAGTTTTTCCGGCTCTTTGGCTTCCTGATATACTTCATTAAGCTGAGCCCCTATTTTTTTAGTGTATGCCAGATTGATGGTGTGCCAGGTCGCCAGGTTAAAGTAATAGCCGGACGGGACTTCGGTATTGTTGCGTAGTTGTGTTCCCAGACCAAACAGGGGCATGAATGAAGCGAGACTGAGGTATTTATCAAAATCGGTGCCGCCGATATGAACGCCGCCGGTAGCAAGAATATCATCGCGGCGATCGGTGACGGCGGCGCGGGCTGCCGAGAGACGTACCAGCGAAAAGTCTGAAGTTCCGCCGCCGATATCGACGATTAATACCAGTTCTTCGCCCTGAATGGTGGATTCATAGTCGAATGCGGCTGCAATGGGTTCGTACTGAAATACAATGTCCCGGAATCCGGCAGAGCGTGCGACCTCGGTTAAGGTTTGTTCTGCCAGGCGGTCTGCATCAGCATTGCCATCGACAAAATAGACCGGGCGTCCTAATACCACGCTGGAAAACGCCTGCCCGGCTGATAGCTCGGCGCGCTTTTTTATTTCTTGAATAAATTGTGCCAGCAAGGTACGGAACGGCACAATTTTACCGCCAACTTCGGTTTGTCCGTCAATCAGACTGGAGCCGAGTAGGCTTTTGAGTGAGCGCATCATGCGCCCTTCATAGCCAGCCAGGTATTCGGCCAGCGCCGCCCGCCCGAAGCTGACGGAATCGTCTTCGACATTAAAAAATACCACCGAAGGCAAAGTCAGCTTGCCATCTTCTAAGGCAAGCAAGGTCGCTTTTCCGTGTGGGCACCAGCCAACGGTGGAGTTGGAAGTGCCGAAATCTAACCCGCAAGCGCTGGACATGATGAACTTTCAAAAAACAGGGCCGCTATTTTAGCTCAAACTGATGAAGTGCATACAATACAATATAATCAGGCGATGTTTTAATGAAAATGCGGAAGCGAGATTACCAGAGTGATCCTGACGATGTCTTTTTAATCACCCTGTGCGCGATTGCGCGTTGCCATTGTTATTTCGATTGATTGGTGTGGTTCAACTGTGTTGCGCGTTTGATGTTCATCTCTATAAGGCAATTTAATTCAGCTAAGCCGCCGCCATTACCAGAACCATACGATGTATTAATGCGACGGCATTCCGCATCCCGAAAATACCGGTAGGCTTTTGCTGCCTTGTCAAAGGCATTGACAGGGCGCACATGACGCGAACCTTCACTCGCGTCTTCCAGTGCCATCATGTCGGTTCGTTCTTTTGTTTCAGCTTCTTTGAGCTGCTGTTCTGTTTTTTTGAGGAGCGGAGGCAGGCAATTGTGTATTTCTGCCGTGGTTTTTTCTTCATTGCATTGTTTTAATAATTCGGTCGTTGTTGCTGTGGTGACCAGAGACCCGGCCCCGGATGCCTGGGGTGACAGAATGGCGAGTAATAATATCAGTGTAAGGGCTTGCGCCAGATTTTTCATAAAAGTTCTCCGGATCTGTTGCCAGCTTATGCCGGCAGTGTTGCGTGTGATTTTGTTGAACAACTAATTCAAGGTCAGCTTACGTATTGACGGAGGCTTATTTTTTCAGCCCTTTTCACTAAATCGGCCCGGTAAAGACCGGTCCGGTAAAAGCTAGTATAGCCGGGGTATTGGACGATAATTTACGGGTGTTGTTCAGTTTGTTTTGTATTAAAAAATTGCGGGCGGGTACAAGCGTAAAATAAGAAAAATGGATATAAAAATTAGAATAGATAAATAAGTAGTAAATATTGTCAATGAATGTGAAAAAATATGACTGAACCAAATTTGGTGTTAACGATTACTGAGGAAGCCGGTGCAGCCGATACTACCTTTGCTGCATTGGTGCGCGCTCTGGATGCGGCGGTGACTGATTCGGCGCTGCATTTGTCTGTGTCTGAAGCCAAACGGCAGCGTGGCGATGAATTGGGTGCGCTGGCGCACATGGTTGCGGCGCATGCACTGGAAGCGCAGGCTCAGGCAGATGCAGGGGCGCTTAGTGATGTTGGTTCGGTTGGGGAGGCTGGTGTTTATTGTGAAGAAAATAATAAAATGAAAAATGATTTATTAGATTTAGTCTCAGAAGTT
>CAIWPG010000087.1 GCA_903914535.1 uncultured Oxalobacteraceae bacterium | reverse complement strand
TCTCTGGCCGTGATCTTTCTGACCGGTATGGTGGTTAATCTGCGTTTTGTGATTTTTTCTGCGTTGCTTGCACCGCATTTTTCTCATTTGCCCTGGCATAAACGCGCCATGCTGGGTTTTATTACCGGCGATGTGTCGGTGGCCTTGTTTGTGCAACGTTTTCCTGATGAAACACCCCAAGCGGGTAAGCTGGGATTTTTGAAAGGCCTGTTAATTCCTAATTGGTTTGCCTGGCAAATTGGCTCTGTCATCGGCATTTTTTTAGGGAGCCAGATTCCGGCGCAATGGGGGGTAGGCTTTGCCGGTACGCTGGCGATTCTGTGTATTATGCTGCCCATGGTGCGTAATCCCGCCGCCGTGATTGGCGTGACGGTAGCTGGTCTGATCGGTTTATTTACATATACCTGGCCGTATAAGTTGGGTATGTTGCTGGCGATTGTAGTCGGTATGGGGTGTTCTATGGGATGGGATGAGCGGCGTGAAAAAATGATCGCCTCAGCCGGTGGTCGTTCAGCAAAGGAAAAATCATGAGTAATCCGGAAGTATGGGCTGTTATTATTTTGCTGACCTTAGCTACCTTTATCGCGCGCAGTACTTTTTGGTTATTAGGTCAGCATGTGACCTTATCAAAACGCACGCAGGAAGCATTGCGCTATGCACCTGCCTGTGCTTTAGCTGCTATTCTGGTACCGGATTTTGTATTGAATGAGGGACAGTTTGCGCTGACATGGTCAAATCCGAAATTGGTCGCAGGTGTGTTGGCAGCAGTCTTTTTTCTGTGGAAACGCAGCATGCTGGGGACGATATTTTTTGGTATGGCTGTGTATACCATCGTCAGATTGTGGTTTTAAATTCTGATTCCGGATAATTTATTTTAATTGATTGCCTGTTATTGTGTTTTTACCGGGATAGTCTGTGTGCGCATTCCCGGGACAGGAATGCGCATATCATGTGCCGTTGACAGGATTAATCTTCATAATTGGCGATCAGAGAAGCACGTCTGACCGTCTTAGATGCCGCCACCATGAGATAGTAAATGCCTGCTTTGGGGCGGGCGAAAGTAATGGTTTCGTTATTGCCAAAGTTGCTTGATCTGGCGTCGTGATTATTTATGGACGGTAAATCATTTACTTTTGCGTAAATATCTCCGTCGCCACTGCCGCCGGAAAATTGAAAGCTCAGATTGGTTTTTCCTTCAGGAACAGTGATGGCATAGATTGTCTCGCTGCCTGAAAAAAAATGCAGGTTGGTGATGGCGATTCCTTTAGACAGCGTTACTTTTGAGGATGCGCCGGATGTGCTGTAATTAACAATAATGTTGGCATTGCTCATGTGTTCTTTTGCATTTAGTAACAGGTAATACGCGCCGCTTAGCGGCTGTTTCAGCGTTATTGTTTCTTCATTGTCCGGCCCTGAAGATTTTTCCAGATAATTGGTGATGGCCGGCACCCCGCCGATATGCAGATAGATATCGCCATTGCCTTTTCCTCCTGATAATTGAATATTCAGTTCGGCGTTGTTATCGGTGATGGCGGTGTCCCCGCCGGGAGTGCTTGTGTTTGTGGTATTTTTGGGAACGTAAAACCGGTAGAGTCGTGACGTACCCTTTGGAAGGGACAATCCTGTCAGGGAGTTTGAGTTGAGTAATAGTTGCGATTCCGGCATAGCCACATCGCGAAAGCCTTCTGCAAAATTCTCTACATTCAGACTGCCAAACCCAGTGACATAATCCCAGCCCGGCTGCGTCCTGTATACCCCGTTGCTGCCGGTGAGTATGTCGTAAAACCATTGCGGGTTATCTGCTGCGCCGAGGTAGAGCCGGGCGGCAGGAAAGGGGAGTTTGTTATTGTTAGCGGACTGAATCCTTGCCCAGAAACCGGTAAAAAGTGCCGCAGCCAGACTGGTGCCGCCTATGCACTCCGTTTTTCCGCGGACACGTACCCGTGCGCAGGCTTGTGGGTCAGCATTAAAAACAAGATCGGGTATGCCACGTTTTTTGCGGGGCTCCTCCTTATCTTTTTCCTTATCTTCCTCCTTTTCATCACTATCATCACTATCATCACTATTCTTAACGATGTGAACATGTTTTTCTGTTAATACGCCCGATGCCAGTTGCCAGTCCGGCGCCTGATGGCGGCTGCTGACTCCCCCTGCTGCCTGTACCCATGCCGTTTCCGCCCCGGGCGGATAATCCGGGATGTGGGTGAGCGAACTTCCGCCGATGGCCATCACATAAGGAGAGGATGACGGATAATTCAAGCCTTTGGCTCTGTCATTACATTCCTCGGTTCCCTCATTGCCGACCGAGGCGACAAATGTTTGTCCTTGTGCTGCGCCAGCCTGAAAAATAGCATTTGCTGCGGCACTATACCCGGAATGAAAGGCATCGGTTTCACATATGCCAAATGGCAGAAGTATGACGCTGGCACGATTGTCAGTGATGATGGTGTTATAGGCAGTGATCAGGCTGGTATCTGAATACCGGTCCATATTGTATAAAAGTATTTCACGCACGCTGCCTCCGGCAGCGGCCAGTATTAATTGGGTGTTCAGGTTCCATTCAATCGTGTTATCCGTCTCTCTGCCAAGATAGCCCCGGTCACCACTGCCACCGCTACCCTTGCCGCTGCTGATGGGAATGACGGTGACATTTGGTTTGGGAAAACCGGCAGAGTCGGTAAATTGTGTCAGATCGCTTATGGTCTGTGCCATATCGCCACGTGTGACAACGGCGACAGTGGTTTTGTTTGCCGGAGCCAGGCTGTTTGCCCGGTACAATAAAGAAAATTCGCCGGGGGGGATGCCGTGGATTGCTGTTTCATTCTGGCCAGGTTTCGGGCCGGGTTGCCTGTGTGTCGGACGTGATTTGGTTATTTTTTGTAAACCAGACACAGCCAGTACAATGTCCGACAGCCGTTCCGGTACCCGGATGGGGGTCAGGTTGGCCAGAACCAGCTGACCGTTTTTGCTGAAAAAGTTGAGTTCTGTCGCAAACGCGCTGTGTAGTGAATTAATGTGTCCTTTAGCGGAAATTAACATACGATTTTTTGATACGCTTATATCACTGAACTCATTACGCAACAGATAGTCAACGACTTCCTGAGTCTGAGCCTTTGTCGGAGCATGGTGTTGCATAAATTCTTTACTGGTCAGTTTGCGCGCCTTCGGATGCGCTAACACCCGGCTGGTCAGTGCATCCAGCCGGGCCTGGTTACGTAACTGAAGAGAAATGACGACAGGAGTGGGTATATGCGGACGCAGTCCCATGATGGTGACTGTGCCGTACATATTGTGCCCCAGTGTTTTTGTTTGTACCCACTTTTCATCTGAATCGGCACAGACGTGCAATGATGCAAAACCCGATAGCAGAGAAACAGCTATACCCGCGAGGCGGTGAGATTGCATAATTAACTTCATGATGAATTTCCTTTAAATTAATATCGGACGTGTACCTGCCGGGAGTACGGGCTTACTTTTGGATGTCGTCATAGTTAACCAGCAACGAAGCGCGCCTTACTTCAGTCGGGGTTGTCAGCATGAGATAATAGGTTCCTGCTTTTGGCTGAGCGAACGTAATCAATTCGTTATTGCCAAAGCCGGTGGAAGCGGCATCATAGGAAGTAGCGGTCGGCTTGCTGTCAAAGCGGGCATACAGATCGCCGTCACCACGTCCCCCGCTAAGCCTGAAGGTGAGGTTGGTTTTTCCTTCCGGAACCGTTATGGCGTAATATTGCTCTTGTCCCCGGAAGAAGCGTATTTTTTTGACTGACTCCCCTCTGGCTAAGGTGATATTTTCTACGGGAGCGTTGGTTTCATAGTAGGTGACCAGCGCTGCGTTGCTGATGCTTTGTTCCGCCTTCAGAAGTACGTAATAATCCCCTGACAGCGGATTGTTTATCTGAATTACTTCATCATTTCCGGGTGCTGTTGATTTCATTAAATAATTTGAGGTGTCAGGTGCTCCGCCAAGGTGTACGTAGAGATCGCCATTCCCTGTCCCTCCTAATAGCTGAAAGCGCAGTTCAGGATAGGTGCGGGGTGTTGCAGACGGGTCTCCGTTACGTAATGTTGAGTGGGAATTTTTTCTGATTCTCGGTACATTAAAATGATAGAGTGCCGAGCCTCCCTCTGGCAGGGATATTCCGGCGACCGGAGATAAATTAACCAGCGTTGTGGCATCGGGTGCAGTTGTGTTGTGCAGGCTGTCAGCAAATTTTTCAACATTTAAGCTGCCAAATCCGCTTATATAATCCCATCCGATATCCGCCTTATAAACACCATTTCCCCCTGATTTTATGTCGTTGAACCAGTCCGGGTTACCGGCTGCCCCCATATAAAGCATGGCAGCAGGAAAGGGAAGTTTGTTGTTGCTGGCGGAGAGTATGCGCGACCAAAAGCCGGCAAACAGTGCAGCGGAAAGGCTGGTTCCGCCAATGCGTTCACTGACTCCCCTGATTAACACTTGTGCGCCCGAATCAGGGTCTGCATTAAAGCTAAGATCGGGAACGCCGCGCTGACTATTATTACTGTGCAATGCGCTACTCAGTACGCCTGAGGCTTGTTGCCAGCCGGGCGCTTTATGGCGCTGGCTGAACCCTCCTTCTGTGTAGGCCCATGCTGTTTCATTGACTCCGTTATGGACGACGGAGGAAGCACTGAAGAGTGCTCCCGGGCTTGCCCCGGACAAGGAGCTGCCGCCGATTGCCATGACAAAAGGTGAAGCGGCAGGGAAGCTTCTCCCCGCAGTTGTATCATTGCACTCCTGCGGATCAGTATCGCCGGCGGGTGCAACAAACGTCTGACCCTGCACAACGCCTGCCTGAAAAATGGTATTGGCAGCTGCGCTGTACCCTGACCGGTATGCATCATTTTCACAGAGGCCAAACGGCATGATAATCACATTGGCACGATTGTCTGCAACGGCGGCATTGGCTGCTAAAATCAGATCAATATCGGAAAGCCAGTTTGTATTGTACAAGAGCATTTCGCTGATGGTGCCGCCGGCTGCTGCCAGAGCAAGCTGGGTAACCATATTCCATGCGGCTAAATTTTTTTCTGCATCAATCCGAAATATAGGGGCTGACGGAGCAATTCCTGCTGGAATTATACTGACATGCGGTTTGGGAAATCCTGTATTAGCAGCAAACTGCGTCAGGTCAGCCACGGTTTGTACCATGCTGCCTTGCGCGATGATTCCTATGGTTGCCCTGGCTGCGGATGGTAATTTACCTGTTTTATAGATATTTGAAAATTCTGCGGGAGGAATACCCGCAGCGGTCGTGCCGCCCGGTTGTAAACTGGTTTTGTGCAGTGACTGTGATTTTGTCATGCGTTGCAGACCTATTACCGCTTGTACAATATTTGCGAGACGTTCCGGAACCATCGCTGTCGTGGTGTTTGCGAGTTCTACATGGTCGCGCTTACTGTAAAAATGGAGTTCTGTGGCAAATGCTGCCTGCAGGTCATCAATTGTGCCTTCGGCGGATATCAGTAAACGGTTCTTCGTGACCTGGATATTGCTTAACCGATGTGAGAGCAGGTAATCGGTGACTGCCCTGACTTGTTCTGTACTGGGCGAGTGTTCCCGGATAAATTCGCTGCTACTGAGTTTACGGGCCTTAGGGTTGGCCAGAATCCGACCGCTCAACGCATCCAGCTTATCCTGATTACGCAGTTTAAGTGAAACGACGATGCCGCTGAGCTGGTAGGGCTGCAATCCCACGACGTGAGCTGCATTATTCACTCTTTGTCCCAAGGTCTGGGTAGCGGCCCATTTTTCACTGTTATCAGCACAGGCCAACGGCGGCGCCAGTCCGATAATGCTAAAAATCATAATCGTAATGCAACGGTAAAATTTCATAGTTAACTTTCTGTCTGAAAAAACACGACAAAAAACCCGCAGCAAGCCAAGCCGGCAAACATGGCAGCCGGACTGCAAAGGGATTCTCCCCGTGAGTTTTTACTCAATTTAAATGACTATCCTGTGGCAACAGTTTGGCAAAAAATCAATTAAATAATTTCATTGCTTTTTGCTATTAACGTTGTTGTGCAATTATTTTTGATCGGATGTCGTTTATGGCATGTCTGCAGAGAAACTGCGGCATTAGCGGGGTGCTATCGGTGTGTTAGCCGGTCACTTAAATTGCGCTACCAGTGAAACGTTTTTAACTGCCCGGTAAGCGTCTATCATCAGGTAGTAAGTTCCAGCTTCGGGTTGTTGAAACAGAATTAATTCGGCATTTGTGTGACCGTTTGATTTTGCATCGTAATACCGTATTGTCGGTTCAGATTTTCTCCGGACATAAATATCGGCATCACCCTGTTCATCATCGTATGACCAAAGCCGGAAGGCGAGTATCGACTGATTTTCCGGTATCGTGATGGTATAAATAGCATTTTCACCTGTGGACAGGGCAATGCCGGTAACATGGATTCCGTTATGCAGCATGTTTTCCTGCGGCGTTGTGCTATAACTTGCAAGCAGTGAGCTACCGCTTACTTCGGTAACTGCGTTTAGTAACAGGTAGTACTTACCCCGGACTGGCCGGTAGATGGTGACGATTTCAGTATTGTCCGAACCGACCGATCTTGCCAGGTAGTTTGCTGTGCTTACTGCTCTGTTGTTATGAATGTAGATATCGCCATCGCCAGTTCCGCCGGATAAGCGGAATGATAGTTTGGTGACTCCGTCGGGGATATGCAGGCTGTAGAGGCTGGATTTTCGCGCAGCGAGAGAAATACCGGCAACTGACACATCCTTTTTTAACACAATCGCGGAAGGTAATGCAGGGATGTTTTGTTGAAATGCAGCAGAAAAATTTTCGATATCTAAACTACCGAAACCAGAAGCATAATCCCATCCGGTTTTAGCATGATGGTCGTAATTCTGGCCTGATGTTACATCACGAAACCACTGAGGGTTAGCTGATGCTCCGTGGTACAGCGTTGCAGCGGGAAAAGGAAGGGTATTATTGTAAGAGGATTGTATCCGAGCCCAGAAACCGGTAAATAGCGCTGCTGAAAGAGCGGTGCCTCCCAGTTGTACATTCAGATTATTGGACAGAATTAATACGCCGGTTTTTGGATTTGCGTTAAATGAGATATCAGGAATTCCCCGGTGGATAGCCGTAGCTAAAACATCTGAAGCTTCCTGCCAGTCGGGTGCCGGCTCAGTCAGGCTTGATCCGCCGCCGCTGTGACCCCATACAGTTTCACTGATTTTTCCTGTCACTGTTTCTGTATCCAGGGAGGTTCCGCCGATCGCCATGACATAGGGTGACAGTGCCGGGTAATACTGAGCGCTGAGCGTGCCGCTGCATGTTTCGCCGGACGAAGCCACGAAGGTTTTTCCTTGTGCTACGGCAATTTGGAAGATAGCATTTTGTGCCGCACTCATTCCGGACATGATGGATTCATGCTCGCACTGACCGAAAGGGATATTGATGACACTGGCAAGATCATCGCTTACGGCCTGATTGTAAGCCAGCGTCAGGTTTACATCCGTCAGGGCATCTACGTTATATAAAATGAGTTGCCGGACTGCTCCGCCTGCTGCGGCAAGAGCAACTTGTGTGGCCATATTCCAGGTGAGTGCATTACTGGTGTCATCACTCACGCCGCCGACAGGAACGACACTAACCTGAGGTGCTGCAAACCCTGAATTTCTGGCAAATTGCATTAAATCGTTAACTGTTTGTGTTACATCGCCCTGAGTAATAAGCGCGATGGTAGTGGTACTTGCCGGGGGTAAAGCGCCAGTGTGATAAATCGCCGCGAAATCCGCAGGGCGGTATTGGTGACTTATCATTCCATGTGACGGTGAATCCGGGTCTGGCCTGTGCAGTGCCGGTTGTGCTTTGTGGATATTTTGTAATCCTCCGACAGAAAGTATGATATCGGAAAGTTGATGAGGCACGGTGACAGGAGTGGTGTTGGCATATGCTCTCTGTCCTTTTTTTCTGAAAAAATACATTTCTGTTCTGAATGCTTTTTTAATTGTTTCTGCCGTACCATCGGCTGTGATCAGCAGACGGTTATCTGTGGCAACGACATTGCGAAAGCCATGTGAAATCAGATAATTGCCGACTATGTTGATTTGCTCGGGGCTGGGCGCATGGTGATTCAGAATATCTTGCCTGGTCAGTCCTTGCGCTGAACGGTCGGTTAACAAGCTCCTGGTTAATGTGTCCAGTTTTGTTTTGTCGCGTAACTGAAGAGATACAACAATGTGTATCGGTTCATCCGGGGGCATTAATGTCGCGCTTCCTTCATTACCTACATGCTGCATCAGGGTGCGGGTATTTACCCATGGCTCTGTAGCCTGACCGGATGCCTGTCCTGTAATGAACACCAGCATACCTGCCAGAGCCGTGGCAGCAACAGAGGAGGACAATTTGAACGATAGTATAAATCGCTGTAGTGTATAGCTGATTGAGTTCATGAGCAGGCTGATAAACGTCAGATGATGGTACAAACTTACTGGTAAAATAGCAATAAACCGGCTGCCGGATTTAATAAAATACCGTTAAAAAATCATTAACCGGAGACCGGCACCAGAAGCCCATTCGGGTTCGACATGATAGTAATGCATTAATTTCATTGGTTTTAGCTATTATTTTTATACTAATTTCGATAGGTAAATACGTAAACAGACCGGAAGTGTTATGCGGCGTGTTAGCCAGCATTGCTCTGATTGTTCAGCATAGTGTTCCGGTGATTGTTCAATAAGTGAACATTTGCGGCTAAAACGGCAGCATGGCGGATGGTGCGCCGGGCGGGGGTGTTTTTTTTATTCTGGTATAGTGTTTGCTTGGTATCTCTGCTTATTTTGTCCGACTCAATCCACCGCCAGCCTTGCTGTCAGCGTGGTCGTTCACTTTTTTGAAAGCCTGATTATGTCTACATCACCACTGCGGGTTTGTGCTACTGCGGCGACGCTGGAATTGCTGCAATCCCTGCGTGCCAAACACGGCGATTTAATGTTTTTTCAGTCGGGTGGCTGCTGCGACGGCAGTTCGCCTATGTGTTATGTCCGGGGTGAGTTCCAGATCGGGGATGCGGATGTGTATCTGGGTGACCTGGATGGTACCCCGTTTTACATGGGCGCGGATCAGTTTGAATATTGGCGGCACACGCAACTGACAATTGATGTCGTAACTGGTAACGGCGGAATGTTTTCGCTGGAAAATGGCTCAGGAAAGCGGTTCCTGACGCGTTCACGCCTGTTTTCTGATGAAGAATGTGATCAGCTGGCGTTAACGCCGGTCTTGTGCGGACTTCAATACTGACTGGTTTAGTATCCGGTTAATTGATGGGCAGCTGCGACAAACATTGATTTAATTTAGCTATTGTTTGTAGTGCGGTGGTGTACACTTGGCGCTCTGAAAAAAACTGAAATGCCTACTGTGATTATATCTCCTGCTTCTGACTCAGTTGTTTTATCCGCTACCCAGACCTGGCTGGAAAAAGCGGTGATTGGTTTAAATTTATGTCCGTTTGCAAATTCGGTACATGTAAAAAAGCAAATTCGTTATGCAGTCAGTGACGCTGAAAATGCCCGCGATCTGCATTCTGATTTGCTGCGTGAACTCACTTTTTTGTTGAATACAGATCCGGAAGCAGTAGAAACAACCTTGTTGATTCATCCCGGGGTATTGACCGATTTTCTGGATTTTAATGATTTTCTTGATGTGGCTGACGCCTTGCTGGAAGAATTAAATGCTGATGGTATTTTGCAGATTGCCAGCTTTCATCCGGATTACCAGTTTGCCGGCAGTACTCCTGATGATATTGAAAATTACACCAACCGTTCGCCGTACCCGACTTTGCATCTGATACGTGAAGAGAGTATTGACCGGGCCGTGGACGCTTTTGATGATACCGACGATATCTATCATAAAAATATGGAAACGCTGAATAAAATGGGGCTGGACGGCTGGCGCAAATTATTTACGGAAAAATGATCCGCGACCGGTAAATTAAATTCAGTCGCGCGAAGAACCGGTCAGTTACGACAGTGGGTCAGTTCGAAGCTCTCGACTCCTTCGTATACATTAATCATGCGTGCCAGTTCCGATACTGAGGTACCGGTTTTGCTGTCGAGGGCAACAGCGATGAAGCGCCATTTTGTCTGGTGGTTATGCGAGCTGATCGTTAAGGAATCACCGGCAATTTCGTAGCCGCGCTCCAGCGCAACTTTACGTAAAATCTCTTCGCGCGGCGCAAATCCTTTACAAAACTCCAGCGTGACCGCGACTCCTGCCCGTGATGGCAGCCAGTTTTCCAGTTTTGCTACCCACACCATGCATACGGCTGATAAGACGGTCAGCGATATGGCGGCGGCATAAAATCCGACACCGACTAAAACCCCGATAGCAGAAGAAGTCCAGATAGATGCTGCTGTAGTGAGACCGCGAATATTCAAGCCTTCCTTCATGATGACCCCGGCCCCCAAAAAACCGATGCCGGTGACTATCCCCTGTACCACTCTGGTCGGGTCTGAGTTGCCGGATATGGCAGTGAGTCCGCCGTACCAGTAGGCAGGGTAACCAACGAAAACAGTGAGTCCCGTTGATGCCATGCATACCAGGCCATAAGTGCGCATTCCGGCAGCTCGTCCATGATAGGCGCGCTCATAGCCGACCAGCATCCCTAAGCATAAGGCGCCCACCAGATTGACGAAAATAAGAATGTTGGTGGCGACTTCAGGTGCAGACCAGTAGGACGCCAGTGAAGTGAATGAGAGCATATTCATTATCGTGTTTAATAACCATTTCTTGATGTGGTTTGAAACTATAAACCATAAATGACAAAGTGGTCATAAACTTGCTTAATTTCAATAAAAATGTCGTGCTAATCAGGTTGCTGCGGCACTATTTGTCAGAGCCAGTGCCGTGTCGATGAGTTTATTCAGGTTTTCCATACTTGAACCGGTGATGTTTTCATCAAAATGCATGCCCACCATATAACCATCACGTCCGCTCTGAATACAGTAAACAGGGTGCGCTTTCACTTTAATGTGGCTGGATATTCCGTTGAGTGGAACATCGAAGGAAATATCACATAGCTGCCCCAGTTCGATAGTGGATGAAACCAGTATGCAGATACCCGTGATGGAAATATCGACTGTTTTTGCATTCATTTGCCCCAGACTCTGTGCAAAAACCTGGGCCGGGACATTCAGCGGCACACGGGGAGCACCGCGTTTATTCAGGTTAAATACGTTAACTACCTGTACCAGACCAAAAGCCTGTTCATTCATTGCAGCGGCGGCTGCTGCTGCTTGCTCTACCAGTGCGGCATTTTGATGTGTAACTTCATCCATTTGCGCAATGGCCCGGTTAACTTGTTCAATACCGGCACTTTGTTCGTTACTGGCATCTGTGATTTCACCAACAATGTTGGCTACACGCCGGATACTGGTAACGATTTGTTCCATCGTGTCGCCGGCTTGCCCTACCAGAATGCTGCCAGCCTGAACATTATCGACAGAATCGACGATCAATGTTTTGATTTCTCTGGCGGCAGCAGCGCTACGCTGAGCCAGACTTCTCACCTCTGTTGCTACAACGGCGAAGCCACGTCCCTGCTCACCGGCACGCGCTGCTTCGACAGCGGCATTTAATGCCAGAATATTGGTCTGAAATGCGATCCCGTCAATGACTCCGATGATGTCGACAATTTTTTTCGACGAAGTCGTAATGGAATTCATGGTAGTAACGACCTGCGTGACTACTAAGCCGCCTTTGACTGCAACATCCGATGCAGACTGAGCCAGTTGATTTGCCTGTTGTGAGTGCTCGGCATTTTGTTTGACCGTTGTCGTTAACCTTTTCATCGATGAAGCGGTTTCCAGCAGTGAATTTGCTTGTTGCTCAGTACGTTCCGATAAATCCTGATTGCCAGATGCAATTTGCTCTGATGCACTGGCAATCAGATCTGAACCGACACGTACCCGGCTTACTACGGCAATCAGTGAGTCGTTCATATCACTTAATGCCTGCTGCAATTCCCCCATTTCATCGTAACGCATTTCTGTTTTAACCGAACTTGATAAGTCGCCTGAAGCTACCCGTTTTGCTGTCTGTACCGCCCATGAAATCGGGTTGATGATACTGCCGACCATTTTTTGGATCATGAATCCCAGCATCAGCATGGTAATAAAGGAAACCGCCATGAAAATACGGTTTTTAGTGGTGCCCGATTTACCATCTTCTTCAACCATATCGGAGAGATATTTTTCAGTTTCACCGATGAAAACGGTCAGTGCTTTATCGACACTGCCAACCTCGGCTTTGAGAGGAATGAGAACCTCAATCGAATTTTTATTGCTGATAGCCGAGTGAATTTTTTCTAAAGTTTTTGATGCGTTTCTGATACCTTCAGTGGGTGTTTCAGCTACTAGCTCATCCGTTTTTTTTTGCGTTGCGGTGAGTGCCTGTATGGTTTTTTCACTAAATTTTCCGGTGTCGACGGCTTCATTAACACCATTTAAAAAATCTTTGTAGTCGGAAGATGCTTCAAGGGCATTATGATAAATTCCGAGTGATTTATTGACTCGCACCGGCAGGTCACTGACCGATAGCACCTGAAATAACAGCAACATAGCCAGTGGCAGAATCGCCAGAGTAAATTGCAGGTACATGCGCTGTTTGATTTTTAGTTTTCCGAACACGTATATCTCCTCAATCAGGTATCTTTGATGAATCACACGGATACAAACACCATCACCGTTGCGACGGGTGCTTATCATCCCAATGAAACGTGCTCAATTAATGCATAAATACGATACGACTGGTGGCGGCCTGATTCGATCAATAGCACACCCAGGCGCGTTATTAAAAGTGTCGGTTAAAATTTCTGAACAAGATTAACACCCTGCGGCAATGTCGATACATAGGCAACCGCCCCCGGTGTTGATTTCACTGCTGCGGCGACTTCAGCATCGCTGGATTTGACTGCCGGCGGATTGAGTCCGTCACGAAAGCCTTTTTTTGTCCAGATACTGGCATACTTGTTTGCATCCATCTTAACGACTTTGCTGAGAAATTCATTTTGTAATGAGGCGTTATCGATTGGAACTACTTTAACTGAGCCGACAATTTGCTTGTCGCCGATGAAGACATCGCGTATATCGGCTGCGTTGATAGTCAGAGAATGATTGGTGATGACATAAATATCCCCGGCTATAACCGGGGCGCTGAGCAGCAGACAGCCAAGTGTGATAGTGAGAGGGAGCAGTTTTTTGATTTTCATTTTAATATCCTTTTTAACGCAGAGAGCGTCTTAGCTGTTTTCGTCGTAGTCGACCAATAGATCAGAAAACATTTTTGATTTTGATGTCTTCCCACGCAATTTGCCTGACAATGTCCCCGTCCGGCCCGAGTATGGCGATCTTAAAGTCATGCATGACATGATCTTCGTAAGACCAGTAATCAGCCAGACCCATCAGGTGCGAAATCCGTCGGGTATCGCGTTCATTACCAGTAAGAAAATGCCAATTGGCACGAGCCAGTTTGTGTTTCCGCCGATATTGCGCCCATGTCTCCGGTGTATCGTTTTTCGGGTCATACGAAATAATCACAATCTCTGCATTGAGTTGTTTTGTATCAAGTTCAGACTGTAATTCTTCCAACTTCTTCAGCGTCAGTGAACATGTACGACGGCAATTACTATAGGCCATGCTCACAATGACCAGCTTGCCGCGCCACTGATCCAATGTCACGACCTGATTGTTGTCATCAGTCCAACTCATCCCTGAGTTGTACAGGGAGCCGGATCCCGCCTGAGCCAGCGATGTTATGAGTAGCGTTGTCGTGAACAGAGTCATAGCGCTTAGCTTGCTCAGGCGTGAAAAAAACATAAAGAAATCCCTTTATCAGAAGCGCGTGGCAAATTGCAACATTGCTTCGTTGTATTTTTGTCCGCCGTCTTTGCTTTCATCCGTGTGATTGACTTCGACCTTCAGTGCTGATTTTGGGGTCAGGTCATAGCGCAGGCCAATCACTTCACGTTTATAGGACAGGCCGCTGCCCAAAGTTTGTGAGCCGATGGTTTGGCTGTAGAAGTAATTATCTGCCTGGTTGAGTTCAGCTATTTCATAACGTGCATAAGGAATCCAGTTGCCGCCTAAATTTCTTCCAATTTGCGCAAAGCTGGCCCAACTTGTATGGTTGCCTGTATTACCGCTCAAATTTTTATCATTGAAATGGTAGTACTCGCTGATGATTTCCCAGTCATCGGCATCATAAAAACCATAAGCGCCAAACATGGTGACCATGGTGCTGTTGCTTGGCGTGCTGCTGGTGCCGACAGCCTGGGTGGTATTAGTAATAACTCCGGGAACTAAAATGTCAGCATAAGAGTCAACCTGCTCTCTGAATGCATGCGTACCCAGAATCAAACCATCCAGTGCTCCGGGAAAACGATAGTGCAGATTGCCGCCTATCATTTTGTTATTATTGTCATCCCTTACACCATTGAAGTCGAGTTGCCCGGAAAGAATGCGCTGGCCGTTACCAACGTAGGCATCGTAATCCAGTTTTCCATCACCCCAGTTGACGCTGCCGGTTGCCCACAAACCAACGGTATGAGACGGTACAAAACCACCTTCATCTTCAAAGGCAATCATTTTTGGACGGGTGACGGATGTTTGAATTTGCGCGCCATGATGATAAGCGGTGTTCCAATAGCCAAACGGTGTATGGAAGCGCCCTGCCCATACGGTTAAATTATCACTGACGGTGTAGCCCAGTTGCATACGTTCTGTATCGGTAGTCAGCAGACCTGCATCATTCCACTCGAAATTCAGCTCCAGCAGTCCTTTGACACGGCCGCCAAAATCAGGCGTTAAATAAAAATCGGCATTTCCCAGCGTAAAGCCAGATTTGCGGTTATCGTCGACTTGCTTACCAGAATTGTCATAACCGACATCAAGAAAGCCATGTATCGGCACTCCGGCATTATCCGGAGTGCGGGCAGAGGCATCTGCCAGTTGCGCTAAATTGTGTTCTACTGCTTCAAGCCGTGCATTTTGTTCTGTTGTGGTCGTTGTTGTTGCAGCCGTTGCCGGGGTGATAGCCGGTGCTGCCGGAGTCGCCGCTATTTGTGCCGTTTTATCTTTTTCTAATTGATCCAGTCTGTTTGCCAGACGTTCAATTTGTTGCACGCTTTGCGCCAGTTTTGCTTCCAGGTCGGCAATGCGTTCTGCATCGCTTGTCGCCCACGCATTGCCTCCGCATGTTTGGCTGAGTGCCAGGCTAAGCAGAGTAAGTCGGAAAAGGCCGACTGGTGATCGTAAACGCATAAACTTACCTCCAAATGAAAAATGTACTGAGACTTTTAGACGAAACGTCTTTTGTAGCGATGGCTTGCTTTAGTCAGGAAAGTTTTCCCAATTTATTTATGTAACTGCTTGTTATCAGCTGGAATTAGCCATAATTGCGGCTTAATTCCTTGCTTTATCAGATTAATAAAACAAATTCACTACATAATTACATAAATTATTGTTGCATATCAATTTTTTTATGGGGTATTTGTGAATTATATTTCAAAATGTAATGCATTGGAAAACCAAAAAAATATTGATTTGTGGTAATAAATTAAAATAAAAAACGCGGTCTGATTATATTCAGACCGCGTTTTTATCGGTAATGTACCGTTATTTCCGGCAGATGAGATGTGTGTAAGTTATTGCTTTATAATCATCACTCTTTTGTTGCTAGAGCACTTCACTGGCATGGTCTGCCAACCGTGAACGTTCACCGCGTGCCAGTGTAATGTGGCCGCTGTGTCCCCAGCCTTTAAAACGATCTACTACATAGGTCAGGCCACTGGAGCCTTCGGTCAGGTACGGTGTATCAATCTGTGCGATATTGCCGAGACAAATAATTTTGGTTCCCGGTCCTGCGCGGGTGACCAGTGTTTTTACTTGTTTTGGCGTCAGATTTTGTGCTTCGTCGATAATCAGGAATTTATTGACGAAAGTGCGGCCACGCATAAAGTTAAGCGATTTGATTTTGATTTTGGACCGGATCAAATCCTGTGTGGCAGCACGTCCCCAGTCGCCGGCATCGTTATCGGATTTATTAAGAACTTCCAGATTGTCGTCAAAGGCTCCCATCCACGGCGACATTTTTTCTTCTTCGGTTCCCGGTAAGAAGCCGATATCCTCGCCTACCGGCACAGTTACCCGTGTAACGATAATTTCATTGTAGGTTTTGGTTTCCAGCACCTGTGCCAGACCTGCCGCCAGTGCCATCAGGGTTTTTCCGGTACCGGCTTGTCCCAGCAATGTCACAAAATCGCATTCCGGGTCCATCAGTAAATTTAAGGCAAAATTTTGTTCACGGTTGCGTGATGTCACACCCCATACGCTATGTTTGGCATGACCAAAATCGCGCAGGGTTTGCAGTACTGCCGTTTTTCCATTGATTTGCTGTACCTGTCCGTAGAACGAGGATTCACCGTTGTTAGGCTCCAGGTAGACAAACTGGTTGATCAGCAAATTGGAAATGAAAGGGCCGGTAACACGATAAAACGTGGTGCTGACCCCGTTGCGGCTTTCCTGCCAGGATTCCATTCCCTTACCGTGTTTGTTCCAGAAATCTGGCGGTAACTGGGCGATGCCGGTGTAAAGAAGATCTGAATCTTCCATGACATGGTCGTTGAAATAATCTTCTGCGGGTAAGCCCAGCGCACGGGCTTTGATGCGCATATTGATATCTTTGGAGACCAGTACCACAGGACGATTTGGATGTTCTGTTTCCAGTGCGCGGACGACACCCAGAATCTGGTTGTCTGCCTTGCCTACCGGTAAACCTTCAGGTAATTGAATATGTTGCAGTCTTGTCTGGAAGTAGAGGTGCCCTTTGGCATCTTTATTACCCAGTTTTGATAGTAAAATACCATCGCAAATCTGATGGTGATCACTGTCTCCGACCAGGGCATCAAGCGAGCGTGATACCTGACGGGCATTGCGTGCAACTTCGGACATCCCTTTTTTATGATCATCCAGCTCTTCAAGCGTGATCATCGGTAAGTAAACATCATGCTCCGCAAAGCGGAAGATAGATGAAGGGTCGTGCATCAGTACATTGGTATCAAGTACAAATAATTTGGTCGTGCCCAGTTTGTCTGCAGCACGGCTGGTACCGGATTTGACGCGGGTTTCAACCGATTTTATCGGGGTGATTTTTTTTGTGCCGGTGCCGGTATTGTTTGCTTTTGCTTCCGGGCTGATGGGTGCTGCCGGTACATTCATGTCTCCGGCCTCTGTTGCGATAGTGCCGGTATGTGTTTTTGACGCAAGCGGAACGACTGATTTTTCAGTTGATTTTGTTGCACTTACCTGTTTTGCAGGTGCATTAACCGGAGGTTTAGCCGGAGTAATTAATTTAGCTGTTTGTTTTGTCAGGACGGCGGGCCTGGCAGAAACTTTGGCACTCGCCGCAACGAGTGGTTTGGCCGTTGTGTGTATTGCCGCTGTTGGATAGTCCTCTTTGGACAGTATCACGGCTGGTTTCGTTGGCATTTTTGGTAGTGGCATCAGGACCTCAATCTCTACACAGGTGGAAATAAAAAAAGCCGCACCGACAAGCGTGTTGCCTGTGTCGGAACGACTTTACGGTAGGTGGTGTGTTTATTCAATTAGTTGAAATTGCGCACATATTCTAGTACTTCATCCACATGTCCATTCACTTTAACTGCACGCCATTCTTTCACTATTTGGCCATTCCCGTCAATCACAAAAGTGCTGCGCTCTATACCGCGAGCTTGTTTTCCGTACATGTTTTTCATTTTCATGACATCAAACAAGTTACATATCAGTTCATCCGGATCGGAAATGAGCTCAAATGGTAATCCCAGTTTATTTTTGAAATTTTCATGCGAACGTAAGCTATCGCGGCTCAGGCCGAAAATGAGGGTATTAGCCTCTTGAAATTCTGCATACAATTCACGAAAAGCAATACTCTCCGTTGTGCATCCCGGGGTGTTATCTTTGGGGTAAAAGTACAAGACGATATTTTTCCCTGAATAATCAGAGAGGGTAAACGTTTTTTCACTGGTCATTGCGGCTGAAAAATCGTTTAGGCACTCGTTGAGGCTGACTGTCACCGTGTTCTCCTGTGGATAGTAGGTTAGGATTTGTTAAAAACGGTTCCGGCAGTGTTATTGCCGATACTTTTACTGTCTGCGGAGGTGCTTCTTACCGGAACAATTTTATGTCAATTCCATGGATGAAATTCGTTACTTGAAATGAGTCCGGGCCAGGCATCAGCAGAGCGTATCTGACAGAATATATTTAACCAACCATGCTTTATTCAGCACATTTAATCCTGCATACGTCATCAGCAGATATCAGTAATACCACATGTCAGTACATTATTACGCCACAATCAAATCACCTGAACGGCCCGGACATTGTGCCCATTGGAGCGGACGGCTGGGTAATGCATCGTCAGCAATGGCCTGAGCGTACTCTGCCATGGAGCTAAAGAGGTAACCCTGTGCTTGCCATCCAATTAGTAACTGCTCGAATATGGGGGCAAGTTTTTGTCCTTCAAGTTCCGCATGTAAGGTAAATACGTGATCGCGCGGCTCTTTGCTTAGCTTTAGTATATATTCTGCAATATTATGTAATCCAATTTCTTCGCCCGCAATAGTTCGGCCTAAAAGTTCATCCAGGGTTGGCAAAGTCGTCGGCATTTGTATGCAATTCATGGCGCGGCCGTGGATCGTCAGGCGGTAGGGGCCACATGTTGGATCAGTCAGGCTGCCATCGTCATTTAATTGAGCCCGTCCGTCTGAGGAGTAGGCCATGCCATAATCATCAAGCTGCGTAAATGCATGGGAATTCATTTGCCAGCCAGCAGCACCGTGAGTGAGGGGAACTGTACCGAAAATGTCAGTAAACCGCTGATATGCCTTTTGCATTTGTTGACGGGTCCATACGGCACCCCGATTTTTGACATTATCCTGCCATAACACGTGATCCCAGGTATGTATGCCGCACTCAAATCCGGCAGCGGCGACGGCGCGTAACTGTTCTGCGCAGGTTTTCCCGATATCCGGAGCCGGCAGCAGTACGCCGTACATCAGCGTTTTCAGACCGTAATGTTCAAGCACCGATGTGCGGGAGACTTTTTGAAAGAATCCCGGACGAAAAGCACGTCGTAACGCCCAGCCGGTGTGATCCGGGCCCAGCGCAAACAAAAACGTGGCATTGGCATTGTATTGACTTAAAAGACGAACCAGATTGGGCGTGCCTTCACGACTGCCACGGTAGGTATCTACATCAATCTTGAGAGTAATGGTGGGCATGTTGATTTTAAGCTTGGGAGAAGGAGATGTGCGGCCCTGAGTCCGACAGGTTGCCATGAAAAACAAGCCAGTGTGCGCGTAAACTGCACGCCCACACTGACTGCTGTAAAGCAGGTGTTTTAACTTAGTCCATCAGTGCACGGGCTTCGGCTACCTGGCTGCGGTAAGCATCGAAAATATTACGCATGGTGTCAGGCATCGTGGTGTGCGGTTTCCAGTTGAGTTCTTCCTGAGTGTTGGTGATTTTCGGCACGCGGTTTTGCACGTCCTGATAGCCCTGACCATAGTATTCCGTTGAAGTTGTCTCAACGATAGTTACTTTTTTTGCCGTTTCTGCATACTCAGGGTATTCTGCTGCCAGGGTCAGCATCATAGTAGCTAATTCACGGATGGAGAAATTATTGGATGGGTTGCCGATATTGTAGATTTTGCCGGTAGCAATACCATCTTTATTTTCGATGATTTTCATCAGTGCATCGATACCATCGTCAATATATGTGAATGCCCGTTTTTGCAGACCGCCATCCACCAGTGAGATATTTTCACCGCGTACGATATGACCAAAAAATTGTGTTACAACACGTGAGCTGCCTTCTTTTGGCGTATGAATAGAATCCAGACCGGCACCGATCCAGTTGAACGGACGGAACAGGGTGAAGTTCAGGTTGTCTTCCATGCCATAGCCCCAGATCACACGATCCATCAGTTGCTTGGCGCATGAATAGATCCAGCGCGGTTTATTGATCGGGCCGCAAATTAATTCGGAGGCTTCCGGATCAAATTCATCGTCGTGGCACATGCCATAGACTTCGGATGTGGACGGGAATACCAAGTGTTTACCGTATTTTGCAGCAGAACGTACGATAGGCAGATTAGCTTCAAAATCGAGTTCAAATACGCGCAATGGTTTTTTAACGTAAGTTGATGGCGTGGCAATCGCCACCAGCGGCAGAATAACATCGCATTTTTTGACGTGATATTCAACCCAGTCTTTATTGATGGTGATGTCGCCTTCAAAAAAGTGCATACGTTCGTGGTTGAGAATGTCGCCGATACGATCAGTTTGCATGTCCATTCCGTAGACATGCCAATCGGTAGTTTCCAGAATACGCTTGGAAAGGTGGTGGCCGATGAAACCATTAACACCAAGAATGAGGACTTTTTTCATGGGAGAGTATCTTTATTTTTGAACTAAATTTTTGAACTGGATTTTATTACTCAGTCTCTTGACTGAGCAATTGTTGTAATTGCTTGGCAGAAATCATGCTGTCATTGCATAGTAATTCGTCTATCCTAAGTGCACGACCATCGCCGCACACGCCAAAGACGACATTATCCACTACTGTTAAGCCTTGCGGCAAATTTGCTTTAGGGGTATTTACCAATCGTGCTTTTTTTATAACAAAACGATGTTCACCAGTCTCTGTAAATGCACCGGGGTAAGGCGGAGCCACAGCCCGGTGCAGATTGTAGACTTGTTGTGCAGTTTGCTGCCAGTTTATCCGGCCATCTTCCGGTTTTCTGCCGCCGAAATAACTGCCTTTGGCGAGTTCATTGCGCAGGCGTGGTGCTGTTCCTGCTAATAATTGCGGAATAGCCTTCCAAAGTGTTTGTTCGGAAGCGACGGTTAATTTTCCAAAAACCTGATAGGCCGTATCATCTGGCAAAATCGGTACGGCAGTCTGCGCAATGATATCACCTGCATCCGGTTTGGCTGTCATTTCATGCAGAGTGGCACCGGTTTCTGTTTCTCCGTGCAGGACGGCCCAATTGACAGGTACTCTGCCGCGGTAGTGAGGGAGCAGGGAGCCGTGCAGATTATAAGCACCACGGGTTGCCATAGACAGGATATTAACCGGAAGCATATTCCGGTAATAAAAACTGAAGATGAAATCGGGTGCTGCTGCAGTTACGGCGTCACTGAGTTCCCGTGGTTCCGGGTCAAACATAGTGGGAATGTTGTGTTCCTGGCAGAGGGCAGCAACGGAGTCAAACCAGATTGTTTCGGCCGGATTATCCCGGTGTGTGACAACCAGGACAATGCTGACGCCGCGTGCCAGCAATACTTTGATACTTTGTACTCCGACACTATGGTAGGCAAAAACGACAGCGCGGTTATTTGTATTATGCATCTAACTCGGACTCCTTATTTTTTTCTAATATGGTCTGAACCACAAACCGCGGCCGGCCGCGTACCTGTTGATAGATACGGCCGATATATTCGCCTAATAAGCCTATCCCAAACAAAATCACGCCCATCATAAAAAAGGCAATGGCAAACAGAGTAAACAAGCCTTCGGCTTCTGCACCCAAAAGAAAGCGGCGTATCAGCAAAAGAAAAACCAGTAAGCCAGAACCGGCAGAAAGCAGCATACCCAACATAGAAAACAGTTGAAGTGGCATGATGGAAAAACCGGTCATCAGGTCAAAATTGAGCCGGATCAGACTGTAGAGCGAATACTTTGATTCGCCTGCGGCACGCTCCTCATGTCCGACGATGATTTCGGTCGGGTTGCGCGAGAAGGTGTATGCCAGAGCTGGTACAAAGGTATTCATTTCACTGCACTGGTTAATCAGGTCAATGACATTGCGTCCGTATGCGCGCAGCATATTACCCTGATCAGTGATTTTGATATGGGTAATTTTTTCACGGAAGTGATTCATGGCCCGGGATGCATAAGTACGCCACATAGAGTCCTGGCGTTTGCGGCGGATGGAGCCGACGTAGTCAAATCCTTCCCGCATTTTAGCGACTAATGCTCCTATTTCTTCCGGCGGATTTTGTAAGTCGGCGTCCAGGGTAACAACGATGTCGCCCCGCGTTGCCTGAAAGCCGGCCAGAATGGCCATGTGTTGCCCGTAATTGCCGTTAAACAGAACAACCCGTGTGACATCCGGGCGCAGGCGAAACTGATCGGACAAAATCAGTGCGGATTTATCCCGGCTGCCGTCATTGACGAAGACAACTTCGTAGCTGACACCTTCTTGTGCCAGTTTATCCAGGGCAGGGTACAGGCGCGCGAAAAGCTGGGACAGTCCCGCCTGTTCGTTATAAATAGGGATAACAACGGAGAGTTCAGGTTTCATTGATGGCATTAATTGCATTTAGTAAGTAGTTTAGGGTTTACGCAAAACCGCCCCGGCGGTGTGATTATCACCTTGTCATGCTTGTGTACGACCTGCGGTGGTGAACCTTGCCGG
>CAIWPG010000086.1 GCA_903914535.1 uncultured Oxalobacteraceae bacterium | reverse complement strand
GTCGTGGCTTTAGTATGGCGGAAATCGGCATGCACGCAGGTTTGGCTGATACTGCATTGACTCTGGCGTTAGACCGTTCGCTAGTCAGAACAGATGCATTGGCTCATGCCGCAAAGCCGACTGAGGCAGAGGGCGTCTATGGCGACCCACGACATGCAACTGAAGAGCTGGGACAACTGGCTGTTAAACAAATTATAGATGCGTCTGTTGCCGCAATTAAGCGTGTCACTGCCGCCCGATGAATCGAATTTTTAGCTAAAGTAGTGAGTCTTACGTATGTCTTTAAAATTTAAATATGTTGTTCGTGTTGGGGTTATTACTGCTTTATCCATCGCTGGATTTCAGTTTTTGATCGCTGGTGCTGCAACTGCAAACCAACCCACAACAGCTATTAACACCGTGCCCGGTATGCCAGCGGTTATTGACGCTCATAATTTGTATAGCGAAACTGGTGCCAGTCATCTCAGTCCACAGGTAAAAGATGACCTTTCACGTGTGTATGTTCCTAATTTGCGTTCCAACGATGTCTCTGTAATTGATCCCGCCACGCTCAAAGTAGTGGATCGTTTTAAAGTAGGCAAAGCACCTCAGCACATTGTGCCATCATGGGATTTGCGTACATTGTGGGTTGCCAATAATGCTGAGCGGCTTGATGAAGGCAGTTTGACACCAATTGATCCTCGTACCGGAAAACCGTCTAAAGCGGTACCAGTGGATGACCCATACAATCTGTATTTCACGCCGGATGGAAAATCGGCAATCGTGGTGGCTGAAGCCAAACATCGACTTGATTTTCGTGACCCGCGCACAATGGCAATTCAGTATTCGATTGCAACGCCGCAATGTGGCGGCATTAATCATGCTGATTTTTCTATCGATGGCAGCTATGCAATTTTTACCTGTGAATTTGACGGTAGTATCGCCAAGATCGATCTGAAAAATCGGTCTGTTATTGGTTATTTAAAATTGCAAATGCCTGCATTACGCTTTAAAGACGTACCAAGTCTCGCAGGTCCTGGTGCCACTGAAATCTGCTCGTCTAAAAAAGGCATGCCACAAGATATTCGCATTTCTCCTGATGGCAAACGTTTCTATGTCGCAGATATGGAAGCCGATGGTGTACACATTATCGATGGTGACGCATTTAAAGAACTTGGCTTAATCCCGACAGGCGTTGCCGCACATGGCTTGTACCCAAGTCGTGACAATACCAAATTGTATGTTGCTAACCGTGGCTCACATTTGATCCATGGCCCGCGCAATGGTAAAGGGAGTGTCACTGTGATTGATTTCGCCAGCGGTAAAGTCGTACAACAGTGGCCTATCCCAGGTGGAGGTAGTCCAGATATGGGTAACGTCAGTGCTGACGGTAAATATTTGTGGTTATCTGGTCGCTACGATGATGTGGTGTATCGCATTGATACCGCAAGTGGTGCCGTGAATAAAATCGCAGTTGGACAAGAGCCACACGGGCTTACTGTATGGCCACAACCTGGTCGTTATTCATTAGGGCACACC
>CAIWPG010000085.1 GCA_903914535.1 uncultured Oxalobacteraceae bacterium | reverse complement strand
GCAAAAACGCGAGGCAGAAATCAGGCAATCGGCATTCAGCTGGGCAACGTACAACAAGACGATCTGGATGAATTATTGGAAGGAAATTTGGAAAATTCTGTCTTGCAGGGTAGAGTTTCCATTGAACAAATTGCCGGTCCAGAGCAAAATGAGAAGAGTAGTTGAATCGAGCCTTTCTGAATTGTCCGGCGCGCATACAAGAAATTCAAAATATAAAAAACTGTGAGAGACATAGTGTTGCCATCATGAAGAACGTTTTAAGCGTTTTTATTCGGAATGCGTCGGGGATCTTTTTTACATCTCTGTATTTAATGGTGGCCGATGGATCGGCATCAGAGGTCGTGCTAACGCCAACAAAAAGTTCACCTCAGCCATATTCGGCGTCCCAGGCTGATCAATCAGCCTGGCGCTATCAAGACCTGTCGTCCACCCCGGATGCGGCGCAGCGGAAAATGAATTCCGAAGAACAGGAATACCAATTCAAATTAAAAAACGCAGAGAACAAAAACAAATTTTTTCTGGAGATAATAACCGCACTGGCGCTTGCCGTTGTTGGGTTATTAGTGCTGTTGATTTATCTGCTTTACAGGAAATTAAAGTTGTACGATGTGCATTTGAAGGAGCGCAATTTTAAGCTGAAATATCAAACAAAACGCGATCCGCTCACAGGCCTTCCGAATCGCCGGGCATTTTATGAAACAATGAAACGTCGGCGCAAGTCCTCCAACCGCCGCGCTGGTTTGGAAAGTAACGCGTTGCAGGCGCTGGTCATTTTGGACGTTGATCAATACAAAATCATCAATGACACTTTCGGGAGCGATGTTGGCGATATCGTCCTGATTGAGGTTAGCCATCGGTTGGTGGAAACGATGCGCGAAAATGACAGGCTGTTCCGGTGGGGGGAGGAGGAGTATCTGATGCATTTACATAACGTCACCAGAGAAAGTCTGGGTGCAATAGTAGAGCGGGCATTGCAGGCAGTTGGTGGGACATGCGTCGAGGTCGATTTACAACGTCTGAACGTGACCGTGTCGATAGGTTTTATTTTATTGGAACAATGCGAAGAACCTGTTGCCCGAATCGAGAAGTCGCTGCGAATTGCTGATGCAGCCCTGTATAAAGCAAAAATCGGCGGCCGGAATCAAGCCATTGGCGCTCACTTGGCAATAATGCAAAATGACGATTTTAATGATATCTCCCCCCTGAATCTGGATGATTTAATAATAAAGGGGAAGCTGACGGTATCAAAGATTTCCGGTCCGGTTCAAAGAGAAGCGCCAATGGATGAATAAACCTGCATTATTCACTTACTCTTCCTGGTTTTATTCCTATACTGCGAAGGCCAATAAATTTTATCCGGCCGGCGTGGTGTTTTATTTATTAAAAATTAATTGCCTTTATGCTAAATGAAGGTTATTTGTGACAATTAAATGAAATTTGATAAATAAAATGAAGGACTTAGACCAGCAAATTGATGAAAGTGATTGACGTAGTTTCAAAGCAAGTTTAGACTTGCGAGTTCTCGATTTTGGTACCGCTGCGTGTAAAAGCATTAATTTGCTCATGAAAATTGAGCTGGCGGCGGAGCACCTGGCAGAGAAAATCAGTAAACATTAAAACTACCCGCACTCGGTTTTGCCTGGTGCGTGAGATAGATCAGTCCCCGGGCAATCGTTTCCGGGCTTTGTATCAGTAATTATTTATGTTGGGTTAGAACGATGCCAACCATCAATCAATTGATTCGCCAGCCACGTGTTTCAGCACGTGTCAAAAGCAAATCGCCGGCGCTTGAAAACAGCCCGCAAAAACGTGGAGTTTGTACTCGCGTTTATACAACAACCCCAAAAAAGCCTAACTCGGCTTTGCGTAAGGTTGCCAAAGTACGCTTAACCAACGGTTTCGAAGTTATTTCGTATATCGGCGGTGAAGGCCATAACCTGCAGGAACACAGCGTTGTTTTGTTGCGCGGTGGTCGTGTCAAGGATT
>CAIWPG010000084.1 GCA_903914535.1 uncultured Oxalobacteraceae bacterium | reverse complement strand
GGGCCCAATTCTTCTGGAGGAACTTCTTTGTTCAATCAGGAAGCCAACGTAGGTATCTCTGGCGATTTTGGTTCGATCAGGGCTGGTCGTGTGATTGCACCTGTGTATTACGCATTTGCCGGAACCGATGTGCGTAATGGCGCTTATTTCGGTAGTAGTTTAACCGGGTTGGTTGGTTTAAATAGCGCAACCGGAGCTTTTGCCGGCGGTAACTCAAACGCTACTATTTCTACGATCTACAATGACAATGCGATCGTTTATATTTCTCCGAAAATGTCTGGGGTCACTGCTAGTTTTGAATATGCATTTGGTGAAGTGGCAGGAAATACATCCGCAGGAAGACAAATCGTTGGAACCATAACTTACGATGATCCGCATTTAAAACTGGATGCTATTTATTATAGTGGTAATGATAATGGTATCGCTGCTTCTTTGAGTCCTCAAGGGAATCCTACCAATCGCCTGATGCAGGTCGGTGCAATGTACACCTTTGAATCGCTATCGTTGAGTGCAGGTTACTGGAAGGGTGACAATCCAACATTTCCGGGGGGCGGGATGAACCCGGCCAAATTAGGCGGAGCGGCAACGACAGGTAGCCTTGATATGGTGAATTTGGGCCTGGGATACCGCATTTCCCCACAACTCAACCTGACTTCCGGTATGTACAGTATTAAAGACAATAATAATATGGCCAATAAATCCGTGTTGTATGTGGTCGGTGCCGATTACTCGTTGTCGAAGAGTACTAAGCTGTATTTTGAAGTCGCTAATGTCAATAATCAGGGCAGTAACATGAATCAGGGCCCGGTTTATGCATCGCCGGTAACTGCTGGTGTGATTACGCATGCATTAATGGCTGGCATTAACTATCGATTTTAAGTTGTGAGTTTAAGAATCTGTTTTACCGATTTGATGCAATGAATGATCTTTATGTTGTTTCGGTGAAATAAGGAGGGGTATTTTAGTAAAGATACCCCTTTTTGATGCAGCAAACTGATATGGCCGGGTCGACGTAATTTGGTTGAACAGAATTTTTTTGTAAAGAGAATATTGTGAAAAATTTTACGATACGCGGCAAATTAATATTTGCATTATTGATATTATCTTTAATGATTGTATTAATCGGCAGTGTCAGCATTTACAGGCAGGAGCAACTCAACCGGGCGTTGAAATCTATCTACGATGAGCAACTTGTTTGCGTTGGACAATTAGATATGGTAATTCGGTTGATGTTGCAAAATCAAAATGAATTATCAATGGCAATTAATGATGATTCGCACCTCCGGCAGCATCTTGATGTTATTGCCAATAGGCAGAAATTACAGGATGAACATTGGAAATTTTATACGGCGGCTTATTTGACTCCGGAAGAAAAAAAATTGGCAAAAGAGGTTGAATACACCAACGATCATTATCTCGATAATGCAGTTAGTCCGTTGATTTTTTCTTTGATAAATCAAGATAAAGAGGCTGCAATACGTTTGTCAAAAGGAGAAATGCCGAGCTCTTTTAGGACAGTTGAACAGGCAATTGGCTCATTAATTCAATTGCAATTAAATACAGGGAAACACAATTATGAAGCGTCTCAAGTTATCTACGAGAATTTTCGGAAAAACACGATAATAGTGATTATCATTGGCATATTGACTGGATTGTCGATGATTTTATGGTTGAGAAGTGCCATTACTAAACCACTGAACGCGGCGATTGAAGTCGCAAATTTGATTGCTGGCGGTGATCTGACAAAAGAGATTGTCGTTACATCAAATGATGAAATTGGACAGCTCCTGAGTGCGTTATCGCATATGAGTACCAGTTTACAAAAAATTATCGGGAGTGTCAGGCAAGGAAGTAGCACTATTGCTGCAGCGAGCGGTGAAATTGCAGCCGGAAATTTCGACCTTTCTTCAAGAACGGAAGAGCAGGCCAGTGCTTTGGAGCAAACAGCATCTTCTATCGAAGAATTGACCTCGATGGTGAAAAAAAATGCAGAAAATGCCAGACAAGCTAATCAATTAGCTAT
>CAIWPG010000083.1 GCA_903914535.1 uncultured Oxalobacteraceae bacterium | reverse complement strand
GGAATGACGGGTTATTGGACTTGGAAAGCTTAACTTTTCTTAAGCGTTGCCCAAATTTGCCCCTTGAGGAAGTAGAGCATAGTGGTAAAAACGAGCAGATAGCCAAGCACGTAAAGGCCCAGAGATTTTCTTTCCTGTGCATGGGGATCGGCAGCCCATACTAAAAACGAAGTGACTTCGCGAGCCTTTTTATTAATCTCGGCGAGTTGCGCAGGGTCGGTTACTCCGGCAACGGACAAGACATCAGGCATTTTTGTGGGAGGGAAATAATGGTTACCCGTCTTGCCTTCAGGGGTGTTGTAGTACCCCGTCAGGTAGGAGTATATATAATTCGCTTCGCCTTCACGTGCTTTTGCCATCAAGCTGAGGTCAGGGGGAGCTTTACCGAACGAGGCGGCAGCGGCTTCTTCTGGCATTTGCCCAGCGATTCCCGTTCCCATCGGGTTGGAGCCGCGCCAGCCGTCAACCTTGTCTTTATCAACCCCCAATTTTGATAAATCGCGGAAGTGGACATACTTTATGCCGTGGCATGCATTGCAAACTGTCATGACGGTTTCTGCTCCACGGGCAATGGTTGGCAAGTCGGTCGCAACATCAACCATCTTCAGTGGGGTTTCTGCCTCGGCCCACGCATTAGATGCGATCCAGCATAATGACAATATAATAATTAAACGCTTCATGCTGCATCTCCTTCTTGCTTTTTGTCGAAGAGGGCTACCAGTTGTGGTGGTAAGCCGCGTTTGCGCATCCAGCGTTCCTCCAATTTAGAGGTGGGAGGTAGAAAAAAGAATGTGGCAAAATAAATAAAGGTTCCGAGCTGCCCAATGGGTACCAGAATTCCAGTTGGTGGTTGTGATCCGATATAACCCAGTAAGAACACATCGGCTATAAATACATAGAATACAGCCCGGTAAACGGGGCGGTAACGTGCTCCACCTGGAATAGTCGAGCGGTCAGCAAATGGCAAAACAGCAAATATGACAACGGATAGCCCCATTGCCACGACGCCGCCCAACATGTCAGGAATTGACCTCAGGATGGCGTAGAAAGGCAGAAAGTACCACTCGGGTTCAATGTGCGGAGGAGTCATCAGCGGGTTGGCAGGAACGTTGTTGGCGGCTTCAATAAATGTGCCGGGAACAAAAAACACGAAGGTGCAAAATATGATCAGGTAAACACCCAGTCCAAACAGGTCCTTAATAGTGAAATAAGGATGAAAGGGAATGTTATCCTTGTCTGCCAGATTAATTCCCGACGGGTTACTGCTCTTCACAGTATGCAGGGCGATCAGATGGATGAAAACCACTGCACAGATCAGGAACGGAATCAGATAGTGCAAGGAGAAAAAGCGCGTCAAGGTGGCATCACCAACCGAGAAATCGCCCCGCAGCCACATTACAATTTTGTCGCCAACGAAAGGTGTGACGCCAAACAGGTTGGTGATTACCTGGGCCCCCCAGTAGGACATTTGCCCCCAAGGCAGAAGATAGCCCATGAATGCTGCAGCCATCATCATGATCATGAGCACTTGGCCTGTCCACCACATCAGTTCGCGTGGCTTATGATAAGACGCATAATACAAGGTGCGCGACATATGAATATAAATCACCACGAAGAATGCGGAAGCGCCCGTGGAGTGGATGTAGCGCAACAGCCACCCATAGTTGACGTCGCGCATAATGTGTTGCACAGAATCGAAGGCCATGTTGACATCCGGCTTGTAGTACATGGCCAGAAAAATGCCAGTGGCAATCTGCAGAACCAGTACGAAGCCGGCGAGAAATCCGAAATTCCACCAGTAACTTAAATTACGTGGTGTCGGGTAGTCAGTCAGGTCATGTTTGATAAATGAGCTTAAAGGAAAACGCTGGTCAATCCAATCAATAACAGGGTTCGCCATGATGTTATGCCTCACCTATGATAATTTTGTCGTTAGATACAAACTTGTATGGGGGAACGGCCAAGTTTTTAGGGGCCGGACCATGCAGTATGCGACCACTGTTGTCGTACAAACTGCCGTGGCAAGGACATAGCCAACCCTCCTCGGTGCGCGATGGAATGCAGCCCATGTGAGTGCAAACGCCAACCACTACCAGCCATTCCGGTTGTTTGGTACGTTCGCTATCGGCTTGTGGTTCTTTCCCGCCTTGGGAGTTTTTCACAGAAGCAATTTGTTCGGGCGTGCGATGAACGACGAAAACAGGCTTGCCTCCCCAAGATACAGTTTGCGATTGCCCAACCGCTATGCCTGAAATGTTGACTTCGGTCGACGCCTTTTCCAGGGTGTCGGAAGATGGGTTCATGCTACTAATGAATGGCCAACACGCTGCTGCGGCTCCTACTGCAGCAACACCTGCTGTGGCATTCCCTAGAAAATTGCGGCGATCCGCATTGTCCAGTACGTTACTATCTGACATAAGCTGCCCTCGTTTTAATGAATTTGGATATTTAGAACGGTTATGGAGTGAATGACTATAAATTCATCTTTAATGATGTTAATCAGAACTTAACCTAAGTTAAAAAGAGCACTAAGGCTTCCAGGTTCTGCTTAAACGATATAACTCAAATTGCCTGTAAAAATTGCTTAAGCCTGACAACTTATTTATTGTTGCACCACAGCTATTATTATTAGGCTAATACGCTTCGTTCCCGTCTTTGCGTAAACATCCTACCATTTTACTCTGCAGCTGAATTAAAAAACAGCTTGTGATCCAAAATGTTGGTGCTATTTTTACAGTCGAACCAAAACAGGGGTTTTTCTGCGCTAAAGTAACCTTAATCTAGTTAAGGATAAATCAGATTGGTATTATTTGGACAATCAATTGATTTAATGATCAATATAAATAATTAAAATACAAAGAAAAGAGGTCGTAATGATCGTTGCGTAAAAGAGCTTTATGTGGCTTAGACGTTAAACAGGAAATGCATCACATCACCATCATGCACCACGTATTCTTTACCTTCAACTCGCATTTTGCCTTTTTCCTTGGCCCCGGCTTCGCCACCGCAACTAATGAAATCGTCGTAGGCGATAGTCTGGGCGCGGATGAAGCCGTGCTCGAAATCATTGTGGATAACGCCGGCAGCTTGCGGAGCAGTATCGCCGACGTGAATCGTCCAGGCACGGACTTCTTTTACACCGGCTGTGAAATAGGTTTGTAAACCGAGTAGTTTGTATGCAACGCGGATCAAACGGTTTAATCCGGGTTCTTCGAGGCCGACATCTGCCAGAAATTCTTTTTTGTCTTCATCTGATAGTTCAGCAATTTCTGATTCAAGAGCTGCACAAATTGCCACTACAGGAGCGCCTTCCTTTGAGGCAAATTCCTCCAGGCGATCCAGTAACGGGTTATTCTTGAAGCCATTTTCAGCGACGTTGGCTACATACATGGCTGGCTTAATGGTGAGT
>CAIWPG010000082.1 GCA_903914535.1 uncultured Oxalobacteraceae bacterium | reverse complement strand
TTGTTTATGCGTCATCAAGAGCAATTAGTGTAAGCATTACTACTAATCAAATGTTACTTAACAAACTTGTCATATGTCAAAACAGGAAACCGGACTGCTTGGCATCAACTACACTTTTCACCGAAGCCCATCACCAATCACCAGGCGATAACCCACTCCTGTTTCTGTAATGAAGTGGCGCGGTTGCGCGGGTTCGTTTTCCAGTTTCTGGCGCAGGTTGCTCATGTAAATACGTAAATAATGGTTGCTTTCTGAATGGCCCGGTCCCCATACGTCTTTGAGAAGCTGACGGTGGGTCAGTACTTTACCGGCGTTTCTGGCCAGTACCGACAGTAAGCGGTATTCAATCGGGCTCAGGTGTATGGCTTCCTGATTTTTTGTTACGGAGCGTAAGGAAAAATCGACGTGAACGTCACCAAACTGGAATAAATGATCTGCTGATGTTGCGTTGGGCTGACGACGGCGCAGATGGGCGCGAATACGGGCAATCAGTTCGGCTGTGCCAAATGGTTTGCTTAAATAATCATCGGCTCCGGCATCCAGTGCATTGACTTTTTCCTGCTCATGGGTGCGTGCGGAGAGGACGATAATCGGTACTTCACTCCAGCTGCGTACTTCCTGTATGACTTCTACGCCACTGATATCGGGTAAGCCAAGGTCAACAATGATGATGTCGGGTTTTCTGGTGGCGCATTCCACCAGTCCCTGTTTACCTGTTTCGGCTTCATAGACTGTGATGCCTTCAATGAGCAGGGCGGCGTGTAAAAAACGGCGGATTTGTTTTTCATCTTCGATTAACACAAGATTGATGGTGGTGTCGTTATTCATGGTGTCCTGTGATCATGTGTTTAGGTCTTTGCATATAAAATCATTCATTAATATGCATTTTTTCTTGGCATGTTGAGCGGTTCTGGTTCGATTTCCATTTTTGGTGCATGTCCAAGCGGCAGGGAGAAGCTTAGTTTTGCACCGTGTCCCGGTATGGTGCTTGCTTTTATTTTTCCGCCGTGTGCTTCAACGATGGCTTTGCAAATAGCCAGACCCAGTCCGACGCCGGATGTGGAGGATTCTTTTTCGCCCCGGGTGAATTTATCGAATATTTTTTCTTCCATACCTTCAGGCAGACCAGGACCATTGTCGATTACGCTTAATTCGGCAGTATCACTATGTAATCTGACCTGAATGTGTATCTGGTCATTGCCATATTTGGCGGCATATTCAATTAAATTACATAGTACCCGCTCTATCAGAACGGCATCAAACGAGAGTAATGGTAAGTTACTGTCCAGTTCAACATTGATGTGGTGGTGGGTGATGGCATGAGCGGATGCCCGTAATGCGCTGCCAATGACTTCATCTATCGGCTGCCACTGAAGGTTTAGTACGACTTTGCCGGATTGCAGTCGTGCCATATCCAGTAAATTGACGATGAGGCTGCTCATGTGCAGCGCTTCTTCATTAATGGCCGATGTTAATTCTGACCGGGTTAACTCGGATAAGTGCTCTTGTGCCAGTGTGCTGG
Organism: uncultured Oxalobacteraceae bacterium; assembly: GCA_903914535.1. Lineage (GTDB taxonomy): Bacteria > Pseudomonadota > Gammaproteobacteria > Burkholderiales > Burkholderiaceae_D > Solimicrobium. Next base: position 778 of record CAIWPG010000082.1, on the reverse strand, counting down.
ATAAGCCGATGATGGCTGTGAGCGGAGTGCGTAAATCGTGTGAAATAGCTGACAGCAGTGAGTTGCGTAAGCGTTCTGCTTCCATACTGATTAAGGCATCCTGGGCGACATCGACATAATGTACCCGCTCCAGTGCCAGTGCAATTTGCGCTGCAAACGTGTCAAGCAGTTGTTGTTGTTCTGGCTGAAAAACGGCGCTGCCCGGATTAGGGGCAATAGCGATGACGCCACGGGTACGCATAGGCGCTTGCAGCGGGATGTAGAGCAGGGCATTCGATGGCAGTGTGTTGGTGCCTAAACCGGCGCGTTGCTGATTATCGTACACCCACTGAGCGACACCGAGATCCAGATGAGCCGGAATACTGTGCGTATCTTCCAGCGGCTGGCGAATTTTTTCATGACTGTCCGGCAGCAGTACGGCGATCTGCGCATGAAAGATGCTGACTAAATGTTCATTACTTATTTCAATAATCTGCTCTACCATCAGTGCCGATGACAGGGCTTTGCTCATGGTATTTAAGGCGTTGGTGCGCCGTTCGCGGTAGTTGGCAATCCGTGCCTGATAACGTAAATCAGACATCAGGTTACTGATGATCAGCGATACCGCCAGCATGATGATAAACGTAAACAGGTACTGGGTGTCGGAAACGGAAAACGAGTATCGTGGCGGAACAAAGAAAAAATCAAACGAGGCAACGCTTAAAAAAGAGGCGAAGATACTGGGCCCTCTGCCAAAGCGCAATGCAATCAGCACCGCAGCTAACAGGTAAAGCATGAT
>CAIWPG010000081.1 GCA_903914535.1 uncultured Oxalobacteraceae bacterium | reverse complement strand
GTGCTAAAGCCGCTATTGAAGCTGCTGGCGGTACCGTCGCTTAATGCACAACATGGAGCAATAATTGGCGACAACTCCACAACTAGCTAAAGGTGCTGCCAGCGGTTTTCCCTGGGGAAGACTGTGGTTTTTATTGGCAGCACTGGTCGTGTATCGGGTCGGCGCGCATATTCCTGTGCCAGGTATAGATCCTACGCAATTGGCACAACTGTTTAAGCAAAACCAGGGCGGTATTCTGGGTATGTTTAATATGTTTTCGGGCGGGGCATTGTCACGCTTTACCATATTTGCGCTGGGTATTATGCCGTATATTTCTGCATCAATTATTATGCAATTGATGTCGATAGTTTCTCCGCAGTTGGAAGCACTCAAAAAAGAGGGTGAGTCCGGCCGCAGAAAAATTACACAATATACACGTTACGGTACTTTACTGCTGGCCGCTTTTCAGGCCGTTGGTATTGCCGTTGCACTGGAGCATCAAGCTAACCTGGTTATTGATCCAGGCATGGCATTCAGGTTTACAACCGCGGTCACCTTAGTTACCGGAACCATGTTTTTAATGTGGTTAGGTGAGCAAATCACTGAGCGTGGATTAGGTAATGGTATTTCCATTATCATTTTCGCCGGTATTGCAGCGGGTTTGCCGAATGCCCTGGCCGGTTTGTTCGAGTTAGTGCGTACTGGCTCCATGCATTCGTTATCTGCGCTACTGATTTGCTTAATTGCGGCAGGAGTGACTTATCTGGTGGTGTTTATTGAGCGCGGTCAGCGCAAAATACTCGTCAACTATGCGAAACGTCAGGTTGGAAATAAGATTTATGGTGGGCAAAGCAGTCATTTGCCACTGAAGTTAAATATGGCCGGTGTAATTCCCCCCATATTTGCTTCCTCCATCATCCTGTTTCCTGCTACTATTACGAGTTGGTTTGTTTCGACTGGTGAAAGTACACCTTTCATGCGATTCTTAAAGGATTTAGCAGTTTCGATGGGTCCTGGTGAGCCGATTCATGCGCTGTTGTATGCGGTGGCTATCGTGTTTTTCTGCTTCTTTTATACTGCATTGGTATTTAACAGCAAAGAAACAGCAGATAACCTGAAAAAGAGTGGTGCTTTTGTACCTGGAATCAGACCAGGTGATCAGACAGCGCGTTATATCGATAAGATTTTGATGCGTTTAACCTTAGCTGGTGCTGTTTATATCACCCTGGTTTGTTTATTGCCTGAGTTTCTAATTGCAAAATGGAAAGTGCCGTTTTACTTTGGCGGTACCTCATTATTGATCATAGTAGTGGTCACGATGGATTTCATGGCGCAAGTACAAAACTATGTCATGTCACAGCAATACGATTCATTACTTCGTAAAGCAAACTTCAAAGGCGGAGTTCCAACGCGGTAACGCGACGGAATAGAGACAAGAATGGCAAAAGACGACGTAATCCAGATGCAGGGCGAGATTCTAGAGAATCTACCGAATGCAACATTTCGAGTTAAGTTGGAAAACGGGCATGTAGTGCTAGGCCACATTTCCGGAAAAATGCGAATGAACTACATTCGTATTCTCCCGGGAGACAAGGTGACAGTTGAATTGACACCTTACGATTTGAGCCGGGCACGTATTGTGTTCCGTACCAAGTAACTTACCAAGTGAACCAGTTGTAAAACGAAAGAGGGCAAAAAATGAAAGTTCTCGCATCAGTTAAGCGGATTTGCCGCAATTGCAAGATCATCAAGCGCAAAGGTGTGGTTCGTGTTATTTGCATAGAGCCGCGCCATAAACAGCGCCAAGGTTAATTTAACGTTATTGATCGAGGAATAACGAATGGCACGTATCGCAGGGGTAAATATCCCAAATCATCAGCATACTGTAATCGGCTTAACAGCTATTTATGGTATTGGACGTCCACGCTCAGAAAAAATCTGTGCAGCAACGGGTGTATTGACCAATAAAAAGGTTAAAGATCTGGACGATAACGAATTAGAAAAACTGCGCGATGAGATTGCAAAATTCATCGTCGAGGGTGATCTACGTCGCGAAGTCTCCATGAGCATCAAGCGATTGATGGACTTGGGTTGTTATCGTGGTATGCGTCACCGCAAAGGCTTGCCTTGCCGTGGTCAACGCACACGTACTAATGCGCGTACCCGTAAGGGCCCACGTAAAGCAGCTCAATCGTTGAAAAAATAATCCTGGTTAAGTTTAGTTATCTTTAATTAAATTTTAACTAGGCAAACGGATTCAAGGAAACAATCATGGCAAAAGCACCAAATAACGCTGCCGCAGCGCGTGCGCGTAAAAAAGTAAAGAAGAATGTTGCTGAAGGTATCGCGCACGTTCATGCGTCCTTTAACAACACGATTATCACTATTACAGATCGTCAAGGAAATGCACTTTCCTGGGCAACTGCTGGTGGTGCAGGTTTTAAAGGTTCACGTAAATCGACACCTTTTGCAGCTCAGGTAGCAGCAGAAGCGGCCGGTAAAGTGGCAGTTGAATGTGGCGTTAAAAATCTGGAAGTTCGTATCAAAGGACCTGGTCCTGGCCGCGAATCTTCAGTGCGTGCATTGAACAACCTTGGCATCAAGATCTCTCTGATTCAAGACGTTACACCGGTTCCGCATAACGGTTGCCGTCCTCCGAAACGCCGTCGTATCTAAGTCGGCGTTGTTGCAGATGATAGTGTTGAGCTGACAGTGTTTTATTGTCGGTCTCTTCCTATTGTCGGCAGGGAAGAATCAGTTGTATCTTTCTGGCTGAAATTTAGTTAGAATACGACCCGCCAGGTTTTTTGGCGGGTTTTGTTGTTAAGCCCACCGTTCGGATGCAGCTAGTCCGGACTAGCGCTGCAGAATTGTCTGTACAGCGTCAATTTAAAAGGAAATATTGTGGCACGTTATATCGGACCTAAAGCAAAATTATCCCGCCGCGAAGGCACGGATCTGTTTCTGAAAAGCGCACGTCGCTCATTGGATTCAAAATGTAAACTGGACGTTAAACCAGGTCAGCACGGTGCAAAATCCGGTGCGCGTACTTCGGACTACGGTAATCAATTACGTGAAAAACAAAAAGTTAAACGTATGTACGGTATCCTGGAACGTCAGTTCCGCCGTTATTTCACTGAAGCAGACCGTCGTAAAGGTAACACCGGCGAAACTCTGTTGAAATTGCTGGAATGCCGTCTGGATAACGTTGCTTACCGTATGGGTTTCGGTTCAACACGTGCAGAAGCACGTCAGTTGGTCAGCCATAAAGCATTTACTGTTAACACTATCGTGGTTAACATCGCTTCATACCAGGTTAAACCGGGTGATGTTGTTGTTGTTGT
>CAIWPG010000080.1 GCA_903914535.1 uncultured Oxalobacteraceae bacterium | reverse complement strand
TTGAAACTGATTTCAACCCGACCTCAACCCGATTCCGGTTTATGTCAACAATTTTGATTGGAGATACCATGAGCTCAACCCAACAACGCGATCAACTCACCGAAGATATGCAGTCCGTGATTAAAGACGCTGAAGAATTACTGAATAATTCAGAATTACAAGCAAGCGAAGGTTTCAAAAAAGCACGTGCCCGCTTCGAAAACACACTGGGCAAAGCGAAAGCTGAGCTGGTTCGGCTGGAAGAGGTCGTCGTAGACAAAACCAAGGATGCAGCACGCGCAACCGATAGCTATATCAAAGAAAATCCATGGCAGGCAGTAGGTCTGGGGGCAGCCGTCGGCCTGGTCATCGGCATGCTCATCAGCCGGAAATAAAACAGTCCATGTCAATCACCGCCACCATAACGCGGCTGACAGGTACGCTGGTGGCGATGATGCAAACCAGACTGGAACTCGTCACCGTCGAACTGGAAGAAGAAGTTGTACGACTCTCTTCCTATTTTATCGTTACCCTGTGTGCCTTATTTTTCGCCGGAATTGCCCTTTTACTGGGAATTTTTTTAATTATCGTCCTGTATTGGGATGCGCACCGTATCGCAGTCTTACTCAGTCTGATTACCGGATTTGGCAGCCTGAGCATAGGCCTGGCCTTATGGCTGAGGATACAATTCTTAAATAAGCCACGTTTACTTGAGCAGAGCATCGCCGAATTTAAAAAAGACAGCGAGATCTTCCGCAACAATGATCGGGATCCGTCATGAACCGCGCCACACTGTTAGCCCGGAGACGGGTCGCACTCATCGCTGAATGCGCATTGCAACGCAATACACTATCAGCACAAACCCGCGGCATGGTACGTGCCGCGGGATGGCTTGATCAGGGGACTGGTACGTTTTTTCAAATCAAAAAAATACCACTCTGGCTGCTTGGCGCCGCAGCAGGCATCGCCATATTAAAACCAAAACGCACCATAGGCTTACTGCGCAACGGGCTGCTGGCATGGCAACTCATACGGAACGTCATACCCTTACTGAAATCTCCCCGGTAATTCACGCAAGACAGCACAAATCCGGGATAACACACGGCTTATATAAAACCGTCAGATCCGGCTAATCACCGACAACAACGGAGCGCGACGGCACAGCACACCACTCACTCCATGACCCGGCATACAATGCTGCACCGGGCATACCCGCCACTTCAAGCGCAAGTAAATTATGGCAGGCAGTTACACCGGAACCGCACTGCATAATGGCATTTTCAGGCTGTCCGATCACGGCCAGCCACTCATCACGCAAGATAGCAGCCGGCTTAAAGCAGCCGTTTTCCTGCAGGTTATTTTTGAAAAACCGGTTTTTTGCGCCGGGAATATGGCCGCCGACCGGGTCCATCGTTTCATTTTCACCCCGAAACCGGTCAGGTGAACGTGCATCCACCAAAGTTTTTGCCTGTGTACCCAGATTAGCCAGTACTTCTTCCAGCCTGACATGACTGACCAATGCCGGACGGCTTTGAATCTCGCCATGAGTCGCCGTAACAGGCAAAGTGCTTAATGGCTGCTTTTCTCTTAACCAGGCGTCAATCCCGCCATCCAGCACAGCAACGGCAGGATGTCCTACCCAACGCAACAACCACCATAAACGCGCCGCATATATACCGCCATGCGCATCATAAGCAATAACTTGCGTTCCATTGTCCACACCCCACGAACGCAGAGTATGAATAAAATCAGCACGGTCAGGAAGTGGGTGACGTCCGTAAAATATCCCGTTAGGGCCGGCTTTACTGCCGGACAAATCCAAATCAAGATGAGCAAACTGCGCATGCGGCAAATGCCCGGCAGCATAAGCAATACGACCGGCACCAGGATCACTCAGGTCATGCCGGCAATCAAGAATAATCCAATTAGCTTGGCTACAACGCCGCAACTCTGCCGCAGAAATCAAGGTAGTAAACATAGTTATCCTTTTTTAATTGCATTTGGCTTAAAGTTTAGAAACGATATCGTCAGATGCCGGGGTACTTTGCACCCGCGTATGAAAAAAAGTTGCCATTACTCCACTCGCCGCAATTACGGCGATACCGCACCAGCTTAAAGCGGTCAGTTTATCGTGCCACACCAGCATACCAAGAATACTTGAAAAAATAATACCACTATATTGCAAATTAGCTGTAACCAGGGGATTGCCAAGCCGGTATGCGCGTGTCATAGCGAGTTGCGCCGTACTGGCCGTTAATCCGATCAGCACCAGTAAAACGATACCACCCGGCGTATGCCGGTGCCAGTCATGATCAATCACACCGGCCAGACAACCGGCAACGGCACCGGTCAGTGAAAAATAAAAGACTACCCGGGTTTCCGGCTCGCCCATCAATCCCATCGCCCGTACTTGTAAATAAGCCAGTGCTGCCAGCATGCCGGAGCCCAGCGCAATCAGCCCGGCAGAAAACTGACGGGCTTGCATAGATGGCTGAAGCAACATCACCACACCGACAAAACTGAATGCAATCGCCGCCATTAAGCCCCAGGAAACTGAGGTCTTACCACCCCACCAGGATACGCCGAACAAAATAGCCGCAATCCAGATTGGCGACATATAGTTAAGCGTAATCGCCATCGCCAGCGGTAATTGTCCCATCGTATAAAACCATAACCATAAAGCAAGCACACCGACAAGTCCGCGACCAATATGCCTCACCGGCATTGTCGTAACCAGGCTGACCCGATTGGTATACGCTAAAACAGAAAGTAAACAAAGACCGGTAATACCGCGGTACATCACGATTTCAGAGGTGGAGTACTGAGAGGATGCCAGCTTTACACATACCCCCATCAGAGCAAACAACAAGCTGGCAACCAGCATCCAGAGTGACTGCATATCAGGCGATATCTAAACGGAAAAGCGGTTACGGTACCACTCATGAAAATGCTGCATGCCATCTTCCATAGGAGACTGATACGGGCCGACCTGATTTTCACCGCGATCAAGCAAGGCACGACGGCCAGCATCCATGCGCAGGCCGATTTCATCATCTTCAATACAGGTTTCCATATAGGCGGCGCGCTCTGCCTCAATGAAATCCCGCTCAAACATAACGATTTCTTCAGGATAGTAAAATTCCACCACATTACGGGTTTTACCCACACCTTGCGGCCAGAGCGTAGAGACGACCAGCACATGAGGGTACCACTCAACCATAATATTCGGATACAGAGTCAGCCAGATTGCGCCATACGGCGGCACAGCACCACGACGAAACTGTAGCACCTGCTCTTGCCAGGCCCGGTATTTTTCAGATCCTGATTTAAGCAAACCGCTATTGACGCCCACAGTCTGCACGCTGTAATCCTCACCGAATTCCCAGCGCAAATCATCACATGACACAAAACTGCCCAAACCAGGATGAAAAGGCTCAACATGATAATCTTCCAGATACACCTCAATAAAGGTCTTCCAGTTGTAATCGCAGTCATGCACTTCCACGTGATCCAGCATATAGCCGCTAAAATCCAGATCTTTGGTGACAGAAAGTTGCGCCAGTTTTTCAATGACGTTATAACCGTTTTGCTCAAACAGCAAACCATTCCAGCTTTGTAAACGGGTGTTAGCCAGATTCAGACACGGTGTTGACTCAAAATGAGGTGCGCCTATCAGCTCGCCTTTAAGATCGTAAGTCCAGCGATGCAAAGGACATACCACCATAGGCGCATTACCGCGTCCATTAGAACCGGGACCGCCCAGCATCAGCGCCTGACGATGGCGACAGACGTTGGAAAGCAGCTCAATACCGCGATCACTGCGCACCAGCACCCGACCTTCATTTTCGGATGCCAGTGTAGCAAAATCGCCCATATTGGGCACCATCAGCTCATGCCCTACATAACGTGGGCCCTGCTGAAATAATTGTTTGATTTCGCGCTGCAAAAGCGACTCATCAAAATAGACGGAAACCGGAAGTTGCGCGTTTGAAGGCGCCAGCTTGGCGAATGTAGCCAGATCGGACATCCCCACCCCCCCAATATAAACATGGACCTAAGAGAGAAAGAATCCGCAAAAACCTGTATTCAACAAAATGAAACGGAAATTTTGGACAGAACCGGGGATTATACCTGAATTAATAACGAGTAGATATTTCTAATATACATGCATCAGAATTAACAATTTAAAAAACTCATTGTCCATGAGTGGAAAAATCCACATGCACCCCGCCTAATCAGTGCTTCTGGGTTTAAAATGACGGGTTGCATTTACTGCGCCCTACTATATACAAACGCCATGTCAAAAAAATCCTCTGCCACACTAACGACTCCAGCCTCGTTTGAAGAAGCTATGGCGGAGTTAGCTCAATTAGTTACTCGCATGGAAGCAGGTGAATTAGCGCTGGAAGCCTCAGTCGCCGCCTATACACGCGGTTCCGAGCTGGTTCAATATTGTGCAGCACAACTGGAAAAAGTAGAACAACAAGTCAGCGTACTCGACAATGACATGCTAAAACCTTTTCACACTGACACCAACCAACCGGGGGCATAAGCGTGAACGATTTCATATCACCTGCCGCATCAGACGCAATGCCAGACACAATAACAGTCTCACCGGATCTCGCCACATGGATGAAATCTATCCAGGAAAAAATCGAAATCGCACTAAATAACTTCCTTCCGGAAACAAAACAAATACCGGAACGATTACACGATGCCATGCGCTATGCCACCATGGACGGCGGCAAACGTGTGCGCCCTTTACTGGTCTATGCTGCCGGTCAATTATTTGATGCCAATAAAGATGAATTAGCTCGTGCTGCCTGTGCGCTGGAAATGATTCATGCCTACTCACTGGTGCATGACGATATGCCATGTATGGATGACGACGCGCTGCGCCGCGGCAAACCCACCGTACATAAAAAATACGATGAAGCTAGCGCACTGCTGGTCGGCGATGCATTGCAATCACACGCGTTTTTCATCTTATCTCAGGGGAAAAATCCGCCAGAACGTCAGCTGACCATGCTGCAAATTCTGGCTCACGCAGCAGGCTCACAGGGTATGTGTGGCGGACAAGCCATTGATCTGGCCAGCGTCGGACTCAACCTGAACCGGGCAGAACTGGAACAAATGCACCAATTAAAAACCGGAGCCTTACTGCAGGCCGCCGTATTACTGGGTGCCTTATGCGGAAAAACACTGAGCGAAGAAGACAATACCGCGCTACATCGTTATTCCCGTGCCATTGGCCTGGCATTTCAAGTCGTTGATGATATTCTTGATGCTACCGCCGATTCAGCCACATTAGGCAAAACCGCAGGCAAAGATGCCGCCGCAAATAAACCGACTTATGTCACTATCCTGGGACTGGAATCATCCCGGCTATTAGCAGAACAATTACGACAGGAAGCGCACAATGCGCTGCTGCCGCTGACCGCATCAGTACATCGCTCAGAACGATTAAATCAGCTGGCTGATTTTATTGTGCAGCGTAAAGCGTAGGAAAGTCCATCATGCCATCATTAAAAAATATTAACTCACCCGCCGATTTACGCCTTCTGACGCGCGCGCAACTCAAACCGCTTGCCGATGAATTACGGCACTTTGTTATTGATTCTGTCGCACAAACCGGCGGTCATCTATCATCCAATCTGGGCACAGTAGAACTCACCATCGCCCTGCATTATGTATTTAACACACCGGAAGACCGGCTGGTCTGGGATGTAGGCCACCAAACCTACCCACACAAAATTTTAACCGGACGACGCGATCAGATGCACAGTCTGCGCCAGCTGGATGGCATTTCCGGTTTTCCGCGACGTGATGAAAGCGAATACGATACGTTCGGAACCGCACATTCATCCACTTCAATTTCTGCTGCGCTTGGTATGGCTGTTGCAGCAAAAACCAAGGGGGAAGAACGTCACTCTGTCGCCATCATCGGCGATGGCTCCATGACAGCTGGTATGGCATTCGAAGCATTAAACAATGCAGGCATTATGGATGGCGTTAATTTACTGGTCATCCTTAACGACAATGACATGTCCATTTCGCCACCGGTAGGCGCACTCAATCGCTATCTGGCACGCTTAATGTCAGGAAAATTTTATGCAGCGGCCAGAAACGTCGGTAAATCCGTACTGCCGCCGCCAATGCTGGAAATCGCCAAACGACTGGAAGAACATGCCAAAGGCATGATCATGCCAGCCACCATGTTTGAAGAATTCGGCTTCAACTATATAGGACCGATTGATGGCCATGATCTGGATGCGCTGGTGCCGACATTACAGAATCTGAAAGAACTCAAAGGCCCGCAATTTTTACATGTCGTGACAAAAAAAGGACAAGGCTACAAACTGGCCGAAGCCGACCCGGTGTTATACCACGGTCCCGGTAAGTTCAACCCGGCAGTAGGAATCAAACCGGCCAGCTCTGCCAAACTCACTTACACCAAAGTTTTTGGTGACTGGCTCTGCGATATGGCGGCACAGGACACACGCTTAGTCGGCATTACCCCCGCCATGCGTGAAGGTTCCGGCATGGTGGAATTCGAACAGGCTTTTCCTGATCGCTACTACGATGTTGGCATTGCAGAACAACACGCTGTCACATTTGCAGCAGGTATTGCCTGCGAAGGCATGAAACCGGTGGTTGCCATCTACTCCACCTTTTTACAACGCGCCTACGATCAGCTGATACATGATGTTGCACTGCAAAACCTGGACGTCACATTTGCACTGGATCGTGCCGGATTAGTAGGCGCTGACGGTGCCACCCACGCCGGCAATTACGACCTGGCCTTTTTGCGCTGCATTCCAAATATGGTCATCATGGCTGCCTCCGATGAAAATGAGTGCCGTCAAATGCTCACCACCGGCTATCATTACGCAGGTCCGGCAGCAATACGTTACCCGCGCGGCGCAGGCATCGGCGCCACCGTCCAGAAAGAATTATCAACGATACCGTTAGGCACTGGTGAAATTCGCCGTACCGGCAAAAAAATTGCCATTTTTGCGTTCGGCAGCATGCTAGCACCGGCTCTCCTGGCCGCCGACGCACTTAATGCCACGGTAGCTAATATGCGTTTTGTCAAACCACTGGACACCAGCTTACTCAGACAACTGGCAGAATCGCACGACATGCTGGTCAGCGTGGAAGAAGGAGCAAAAATGGGAGGAGCAGGCTCAGCGATCGCAGAAGCATTACAGGAGCTCGGCATCATTAAACCCCTGCTGATCATGGGTTTACCGGACCGCTTCATCGACCATGGTGACGCTAACCAGCTACTGGCATTATGCGGATTAGATGCAGCAGGAATCACCAGCGCCATCCAACAACGCTACCCGCGATTAATTACCAGCCAGTTAACCGGCTGATATAATTAAATAGGGTCAGAGTCAATTTTATTGGAAATAATCTTCCATCCCGATTTAATTAACTCTGACCCTATTTAATTTATTTTTGCGTATCTCGTCTCCACAACACATCACTTCCGCCTGCGTGCCGGTTTAGTACCCGGGATAAAACAAACATCAGATCAGACAAGCGATTCAGATATTGGCGTGGTTGAGGATGTATCGTTTCTGCCATACCCAGACCAACCAGAGTGCGCTCGGCGCGACGACACACGGTGCGACAAATATGTGCTGCTGCTGCGCTCCGTGACCCGCCCGGTAAAATAAATTCTTGCAATGGTGGCAGGCCGGAATTGTATTTCTCCAACAATGCATCCAGCTTAACCACCTGTTGATCTGAAATTAATTGGTAACCGGGAATGCATAGCTCACCGCCAAGATCGAATAAATCATGCTGAATAGCGAGTAATTCGGAAGCCAGCCCGGCCGGCAAGTCTTCACATAACAGCATCCCTATCTGTGAATTGAGTTCATCCACATCACCCATGGCATGCACACGCAAGCTATCTTTACCGGTCCGGCTGCCGTCACCCAGGCCCGTTAAGCCTTTATCACCCGTACGAGTTGCTATTTTTGAGAGTCTATTGCCCATATTAATATAATATTTTAAAAAAAATTGATAAACTGTACCCTCCCGCGAATCGGGAGCCTGTCGGCCTCATATTATTAAAGCAAATCTCTTCTAAGCCCGACAAACTCCCGGCTGGGCACACCCTATGGAAAATAAATCAATGCCACCTGACCTGATAGTATATGCGCAATCGGGTCAACGCTCTTCATCAGGATTTTGCTAATGGCTAATCGCCTCCCTCCGGTTCACGCCTTATCTGCTTTTGAAGCTGCAGCCAGACACTGCTCCTTTGCCCTCGCCGCCGACGAACTATGCATCACACCATCCGCTTTATCACACCGTATACGCTTACTCGAAGAACATCTGTGTGAACGCGTCTTTGCCCGCGACGGACGCACGGTCAGCCTGACCGAATTTGGCCGCCGCTATCTTGATGTCGTACGCACTGTACTGCGCACACTGACTGAGTTCCCCTTACCGAATAAAACAACACCACAACAACTGCGAATAAAAATCACCCTGCCGCCGACCTTTGCCCGCTTTATATTTTTACCTCGTCTGGCAGAATTTAAACAACTCTACCCTCATATTGAAATTGAAATTTTTTTATTTGTTCCTTTATACGATTTAAGTTTGTCTGAAAGTGATGTTGAAGTACGTTTTGGTGCCGGGTCTTACCCCAACCTGATCACACATAAGTTATTTATTGAACCAGCATTCGTTGTATCCAGTCCGGCCTATCTGCGCACAATTCCCCCAATTACAACACCGGCAGACCTCAAATCTGCCTATCTGCTGCGCTCTGCACTGGAACCCTGGCAGCCATGGTTTGAAGCAGCAGGACTACCGTGGCCGGAACCATCTATGGGTTTAAGAATCGATGATCTTGGTTTATTATTAGAAGCAGTAAGGCACGGACATGGGGTCGCATTATCACGCACTCACTTTGCCGAAAAAATGATCGCCCGTGGTGAAGTAGTGCGTTTATTTGATATCGAAGTTGCTAGTCCGCCACATGCTTATTATGTCGTTCATGAACCAGCTATTCGTCCCGAAGTAACACTGTTAGTGGAATGGATGCAAACCAGTTTGTCGTGAAAAATGAACAGTAAATATCTATTTCTGCTTTTGCTTTTTTTATCATCAAAACGAGTCAGGCAGAAATATATAGTTGTAAAGACCGTATGGGAAACCTGATCACATCCGACCGCCTGATACCGGAATGTGCTGATCGGGCAGTACAGGTATACAAAAATAACGGCATGAAAAAAAAGGAAATTCCAGCCCCGATGAATGAAGGGCAACGCCAAAAAGCAATGGAAGCAGCATACAGTCAGACTAAGCAGGCAGCCTTAATAGAACAACAAAAAAAAGAAGACCATTATTTACTGGTACATTTCGCCAATGAGCAGGAAATATACGAAAAGCGCAAACTATTATTGGATTTAATTCAGAAAAAAATAAACGAAGAAGCTCAAAAGATAAGCAAAGAAACAATAACTCTGCAAATTATTACTCAAGAACAACGGTACTTAAGCAATCCGTCCGGCTTTGCATATGACGAATTGAAAAGCCGGGCAGAAGATGCCTCACATGCGATTAAGGAAAGCACACAATCCATCAGAGATTATCATGCACAAGAGCTCGCCATTAACGAGCAATACGAAGCAGCCATCGCACGCTTTCGCCTGATAACTATGACAAAAAAAGAAAAATAGCTGAATTAACCCTGCAAATTTAAGCAAGAGTTTTAAGCCGGATACAACGCACCCAAAACACGTCCGCCGCTGGCACCTGTTACATCAGGCAGATTGCCGGATAAGCGCTGCATAAATCGCTGCGCCAGCCAGGCAAATGCCAGTGCCTCGACATGACTGGGAGAAACACCTAATACGCTGGTATTTTGCACAGATGCGCTACTACCACCCAGTTGCAATTGCAATTGCAACTGCCGCATCAGGGTGCTGTTATAAGCCCCCCCGCCACAAATGTACAGTTGCTGCACATCCGGCGCATAAGCCAGCGTTGCTTCAATCAATGTACTGGCCGTATAAATACATAATGTAGCCTGCACATCCGCGGCTGACGCATCAGTAAAGCCGGATAATTTCTGTCTGAGCCAAATCAGGTTAAATAGATCACGACCGGTGCTTTTTGGGGGGGGCACATGCAAAAAAGCTTCTGCATTCAGCAAAGTCAGCAAACCGGGAATTACACTGCCTTGCGCAGCCCAGTCACCATTAGTATCAAAAGAACGTCCGTGGTGCTGCATGATCCAGGCATCCATAAGCACATTACCCGGACCGGTATCAAACCCCATGACAGAACCATCAGCTCTTAATACACTGATATTGCTGATACCACCGATATTAGCAACTACCCGTGACTCACTAAGCAAACCAAACACATGACGATGATAAGCCGGTACCAGAGGTGCTCCCTGACCACCGGCTGCAATATCACGGCTGCGGAAATCGGCAATGACATTAATCCCGGTTAATTCGGCCAGTAAAGCGGGATTATTTAGTTGACGAGTATAGCCCCACTCGGGGCGATGCCGTATAGTCTGACCGTGCGCGCCTATGGCAGTAATATGTTCAGGAGTCAGGCGGGACTGCGACAGCAATTGCAGCACGCAATTAGCATAGACTAATACGAGCTGATTAGCCGCTTGCATTTCACGGTGTAATTCATCCGTGTCACTCACTTGCAGCGCAAGCAAAGCATCACGTAAAGAAGAAGAGAATGGCAGATATGCCGCTGCCAGTTGCCGGGTCGTCTCCACCGCTCCTGCATGTGCAGGAGCGGTGACCTCAACCAACACGCCATCCACGCCATCCAGACTGGTGCCGGACATTAAGCCGATATAATACGCAGAAATCAGAGACATGGACTGGCAGATTTAACGGGACGAAGCCACTTGATTCACCGCTGCATCCGGGCGCAACAAAGCAAACCGGTGCAACATATCTTTTGATACTGTGTTAAAGCGCTGTAATTCGGCTGCATTCAGGGCAAGCGCCTGATTAATCTTCACTTTCATCGGATCTTGCGCCACATTATTCACACGGAACTCATAGTGTAAATGCGGACCGGTAGCCCAACCGGTAGAACCGACATAACCAATCACATCACCCTGCTTAACCTTGCTGCCTTTACGCGTACTGGCCGCAAAACGACTCATGTGACCGTAGGCAGTACTGTAACCGGCCCAATGTTTTAACACGACCAGATTACCGTAACCGCCGGAAACACCAACCGAAGCCACTACACCGTCGGCAGAAGCACGAATAGGAGTCCCGGTCGGTGCAGCAAAATCTACACCGGTATGTTGTTTCCATTTACCAGAAATCGGATGCAGGCGCATCGAAAATCCGGATGAAATCCGGGTAAATTCCAACGGCGATTTCAAAAATGCCTTTTTCATGGACTTGCCATCAAAGCCATAATAAGAACCGCCATCCGCAGTTTCGTCAAACCACACGGCCTGATAAGTGCGTCCGGCATTTTTAAACTCACCGGCCAACACACGTCCTGCACGCACCATTTCGCCATTTTGCCAAAAGGTTTCATACACTACCTGAAACTGGTCACCACGGCGCAATTCAGAAGCAAAATCGATATTAGTTGAAAACATATCTACCAGTTGTCTGGTAACAGCATCAGGAATTTCTGCCGCATCCGTCGCAGCAAACAACGAAGAATTAATCACTCCGCTATGCATTTCGATACGTTTTTCCAGCACAGACGCAACCTGACTCACGACAAAATTATCACTATTGGGCTGACGTGTGATGGTAATGTTATTCATTTCACCACCATTTTGCATAGTTGCCTGCAACCAGTCCAACTGACCTTCATCGTTAGTTTGCGCACGCACAGTTTTACCGGCACGCTGCTGCATTACCTGACGGGCAACAGGATCCGACTTAATGAATTTTGTTGCATCATTATCATCAACACCAAGTCGCTGCAATATAGTTGCCAAAGTATCACCCCGACGTACACGCTCCTCATGAACAAACTGCTGTTCACGTTCTTCCAGAGCCTGAATCTGATCGGAGACAGAGGGAAGGGGTAATTGTTCGACCAGACGCACTACCGGCAAATCAGACGCATCCGGTCCCAGCGGAACAACACCGGCCGCACCAATCGCAAATACTGCCAGCGAAAAAGCTGACAGCGACAACAAACGCGTTTTACGGGTAGAACAAAAGAACAAAAGGCCGGATGAAGCGATGTTCTTGATTTTATCTATGAATGGCATGCAATAAGCTAAAATAATGGTTATTGCGAATTCGGATCGGAAATTCAGAACGGATACGCAAGCATAAAAGTGTGTGTATTAGCCACACGCGTTCGACATAAGCCGCATTATACCAAACTTATCGCGAACAATGACCCTGTGCCGACTAGTTCGACAGGCTCTTGGACACGCAATAATAAAATGAAAACCATTTATGAATTCAATAGCACCAAGTTCCAAAAAGGATCTCCCCCTCTCTGAGTCGGTTCAAAATGCGCTGGCAATCACTAAACGCGGCGTGGATGAGTTACTGGTCGAATCCGAATTTGCACAAAAACTGGCAAGAAGTGAACAAAGTGGCACGCCATTACGCATAAAATTGGGCTTGGATCCGACAGCACCGGATTTGCATCTGGGACACACTGTCGTACTCAATAAGATGCGTCAATTGCAAAATCTGGGGCACACCGTGATTTTCCTGATCGGTGACTTTACTTCTATGATAGGTGACCCGTCGGGGCGCAACATCACACGACCACCATTAACACGCGAACAAATTGAAGAAAATGCTAAAAGCTATTTTGCACAGGCATCTCTGGTTCTGAACGCCGAAAAAACCGAAATTCGCTACAATTCCGAATGGTCAGATCCTCTTGGTGCACGCGGCATGATCGAATTATCATCCCGTTACACGGTTGCACGCATGATGGAACGTGATGATTTTACCAAGCGTTTTAAAGCAGGTACGCCTATTTCCGTGCATGAATTTTTATACCCCTTAATGCAGGGTTATGATTCTGTCGCGCTTAAATCCGATCTGGAACTGGGCGGAACCGATCAGAAGTTCAATTTGTTAGTCGGCAGAGAATTACAAAAAGATTACGGTCAGGAACCGCAATGTATTTTAACCATGCCCTTACTGGAAGGATTGGATGGCATTGACAAAATGTCAAAATCCAAAGGGAATTACATCGGCATTACCGAACCGGGCAATACCATGTTTGGCAAAATCATGAGTATTTCGGATCAAATGATGTGGCGCTATTACGAATTGCTTTCTTCATGCAGTCTGGCGCAACTGGCTGCCAATAAGCAAGCTGTATTGGATGGTCTTAATCCGCGCGACTTAAAAGTAGCATTAGCGCAAGAGTTAGTCACCACCTACCACAACAAGCAGGCAGCTGATGATGCCCTCACCGATTTCGTCAATCGCTCCAAAGGCGGCATACCGGATGACATCCCGGCACTTAGCCTGACAGGCGCACCGTTAGGAATAGGTCAATTACTCAGGCAGGCCAACCTGTGCCCTTCCAGTTCCGATGCCTTGCGCATGGTTGAACAGGGCGGAGTACGCATAGATGGTGCAGTCATTTCGGATAAAGGTCTGCAAATACCTGCCGGTGAATTTGTTTTACAAGTCGGGAAACGCAAATTTGCCCGCGTAACATTAAGCTAAGTTAATCACATCAGCTGACATGCCACTAATGAAACCATCACAACCTATGCCCATGATTGAACTCCTGTTAATACGCCATGGCGAAACCGAATGGAATGCAGAGCGGCGCCTGCAAGGACACTCTGATATTCCATTAAATCAAACCGGCATGCACCAGGCTACGGCACTGGGAGCCGCATTACAGCATGAAAAACTGGATGTGATTATCAGCAGCGACTTGCTGCGTGCACAACAAACCGCCAGGGCCATTGGCCGCTTCCAGGATCAGGACATCATTACTGATCCGATGTGGCGTGAACGTTGCTATGGTGGATTTGAGAGTCTGTTATATAGCGACATTGCAGCGCGCTTCCCGATGGAATATGCAGCATGGCAGGCGCACGATGTTGATGCACACTTCCCCGAAGGTGAACGGAAAGGCGAGACAATACGCCAGTTTCATCACCGTATTGCCGGTGCGGTACAGAAACTATTTAAACTTGCCGCACACAGCCAGAGCGGAGGCACAAGCAAAATTGCAGTAGTAGCACATGGTGGTGTGCTCGAATGCATTTACCGGATTGCACTTAATCTGGAGCTTGATGCACCAAGGGAAGTCAGTATGCTGAACGCCAGCATCAACCGTTTCACCCTGATGGATGAACAACTCAGGCTCACGCTGTGGGGAGATGTCCGGCATCTCACCGCACTGACAACCGATCTGCACCTGCATGCAGCCCTGGATGAGTTGTAATCCGTAACATCTGATGCTCCGGCAAAATCATTAAGCATGCCGGGGCAACTTTTCCCCATCCCGGTCACAGGCACCATCGCATCAACTCAGTTGCAATTAATATCGCCAATTACAATAAACTGAACAATCGGGTATAACGCGATTAACTCACCAGCACCCGAATTTCATCCAGTCCGGTGATACCGCCCCGGATTTCATCCCCGGGCAATACCGCTCCCACGCCTTCCGGAGTTCCCGTCATAATGATATCGCCCGGCTTTAACTCAAAATAGCGGGACAACTGACTGATCGTTTCAGCCACCGACCAGCTCATCTGATCAATATTGCTGTGTTGTTTTTGTTGTCCATTCACTTCCAGCCAGATGGCAGCCTTAGTCAAATGACCTGTCTGACTGACCGGATATAACGTACTGACGGGGGCCGACTGATCAAACGCTTTACCAATTTCCCAAGGCCGCCCATGCTCCTTCATCTGTGACTGCAAATCACGCCGGGTCATATCCAGACCAACTCCGTAAGCCCATACATAATCAAGCGCATCTTCCACCGGAATAGCACGCCCGGCTTTACCTATGGCAACGACCAACTCAATTTCGTAATGATAATTGTTGGTCTGTGACGGATAGGCGATCGTAGCGCGCTCTCCGTGTACCACCGGCACCACCGCATTCGCCGGTTTACAAAAAAAGAACGGTGGTTCCCGGTCCGGATCTGTTCCCATCTCCCGTGCATGTGCAGCGTAATTACGCCCTACGCAATACACACGTCTGACGGCAAATTGCTCCGGACTGGCCGCTACCGCCAAACTAGTCACTGCTTCCGGTTCAAACACATAAGACATACCTGGCTCCTGAAATTAACTATGCAATGAAGTAAACTATAAATGAATTCCACAACTTATCAAAAATTGTAACGGCAAGACGAAGCAATCCTGACCCTGAGCATCCGCACCCGGTTTCAAACCACACTTCATGCAAGTATTTCATAACAGCGTGATCATACACACTAACACACGGTCATTACCACGCAACAAAGATGCACCGGTATTTTGCTGATTTTTTAGGCAGTTTCGAGTAAAATGACGACTCCCCCGTTTTTAAAACTATTTCCAAGTGCAAATTGGCTCTCACTTATTGCGTAATAATGTCTTTGTCGCACCAATGGCTGGCGTGACGGATCGCCCGTTCCGGCAACTTTGCAAACAACTCGGTGCCGGTTATGCCGTCTCCGAAATGTCTGCCTCCAACCCACGGGTCTGGAAAACAGAAAAATCAAGCCGGCGCACTAATCATGAAGGCGAGATGGAGCCTAAAGCCGTACAAATTGCGGGTGCCGATCCCGCTATGCTGGCAGAATGTGCCAGACACAACGTCGCAAACGGCGCCCAGATTATCGACATCAATATGGGCTGCCCGGTTAAAAAAGTATGTGACAGCTGGTGCGGCTCTGCCTTGTTGCAAAATGAAAAATTAGTCGGACAAATTCTGGATGCCGTGGTAGCTGCGGTGGATGTCCCGGTAACATTAAAATTCCGTACCGGGTGGGACAGACAAAATAAAAATGCACTGAATATCGCCAGAATAGCCGAGTCAGCAGGAATTGCTATGTTGACACTACATGGACGTACCCGTGCGGATGGTTATAAAGGTGATGCCGAATACGATACGATCGCCGAAGTCAAAGCGGCAATCAGCCTGCCGGTCGTGGCAAACGGCGATATCACCACCCCGGAAAAAGCGGCTTATGTACTTAAAGTCACCGGTGCAGATGCTATTATGGTCGGACGGGCAGCACAGGGAAGACCCTGGATTTTCCGCGAGATAGTTCACTATCTGGCCACCGGCGAACACCTTCCGGCACCGCTGGTCTCCGAAGTACGCACGCTAATGGAAGAACATCTGCTGGCGCATTATGCATTTTATGGTGAATTTATGGGAGTACGTACCGCGCGCAAGCATATTGGCTGGTATGTACATGACCTTGTCGGCGGCGAACCATTCCGCAAAGAAATGAATCTGATCGAATCTTGTGAATTACAGCTACAGGCAGTCCATCATTTTTTTGATTCTCACGTCAGTGAGCGGTTACAATACCGCCCCGCAGAGATAAAACTGGCTGCATAAATAAACAAAACCGGCAGGATACAAGCAAGCCCGATACCGGGTTGATTTCATCCCGCCACCTTAAACCCTTACAACAAAAACAAGATGAGTAAAGATAGCATACAAGAAGCCGTACTTAAAAATCTGGAAAAATATTTCCGTGATTTAGGCGAACAGCCTGCATCCAACATCTACGACATGGTCGTCATGGCGGTGGAAAAACCTATGTTGGAAATGGTAATGAGCCGCGCCGAAAGCAATCAGTCGCAGGCAGCAGATATGCTGGGCATCAACCGTAATACCTTACGTAAAAAATTACAGCAGCACGGCTTACTATAACGATATCAGTTACATAGCTGCTCCTCCTATTTCCTTTTTTTGACTGCAAGATCATGATCAAACAAGCATTAATTTCCGTTTCCGACAAAGCTGGTGTTGTCGAATTTGCGCGCGCACTGGCCGACATGGGCGTACAACTGTTGTCTACCGGCGGTACGGCCAAATTATTAGCAGAACAAGGCTTGGCCGTGATCGAAGTAGGCAGCTATACCGGTTTTCCGGAAATGCTGGATGGCCGTGTAAAAACGCTGCACCCTAAAGTGCATGGCGGTATTCTGGCGCGTCGCGATGTTCCGGAACATATGCAGGCACTGGCAGAACACAGCATTCCGGTCATTGATATGGTCGTCGTCAATTTGTACCCGTTCCAGGCTACCGTTGCTAAAGATCAATGCAGTCTGGAAGAGGCGATTGAAAATATTGATATCGGCGGACCAACCATGTTGCGTTCCTCCGCAAAAAACCATAAAGATGTCGTGGTTATTTGCGATCCGTCCGACTACGCTGTTGTGTTAGCCGAAATGAAGGCACAACAAGGTGAAGTCAGCTACGACACTAAATTTACACTGGCTAAAAAAGTATTTGCACATACTGCACAATACGACGGTGCTATCACCAACTACCTGACCAGTCTGGGTGAAGATAAAGCGCATACAACACGCAGCGAATTCCCGCAAACACTGAACCTGCACTTTGAAAAAGTACAGGAAATGCGCTACGGTGAAAACCCGCACCAGTCCGCTTCGTTCTACCGTGAATTAAACGTTGCTGAAGGCGCACTGGCTAATTACACCCAGTTGCAAGGCAAAGAATTATCCTACAACAATATCGCTGATGCAGATGCTGCCTGGGAATGCGTCAAATCCTTTGACGACGTTAACGGCCCTGCTGCCTGCGTCATCGTTAAACATGCTAATCCGTGCGGCGTTGCTATTGCAGAAACACCATTGGCGGCCTATAGCAAAGCATGGCAAACCGACCCGACCTCTGCATTTGGCGGCATCATTGCCTTTAATCGTGAACTGGATGGTGCTGCCGCTGAAGTGGTTGCCAAACAATTTGTTGAAGTGTTGATCGCACCGTCATTTACTGCTGAAGCACGCGCTATTTTTGCGGCAAAACAAAACGTCCGCGTATTGCAAATCGCACTGGGCAGCACAAACAAAGCCGTCAACAAACATGACTACAAACGTGTCGGCGGCGGCTTGCTGGTGCAATCACCTGATGCAAAAAATATTGGCCCGGATGACTTACGCATTGTTAGCAAACGTCAGCCGACTCCTCAGCAATTGCACGACATGCTGTTCGCCTGGCGCGTTGCTAAATACGTTAAATCGAATGCCATCGTATTCTGTGGCAACGGTATGACTCTGGGGGTAGGTGCTGGTCAAATGAGCCGGGTAGATTCCGCACGTATTGCCGCAATTAAAGCGCAAAATGCCGGATTGAGCCTGATTGGTTCCGCCATTGCATCCGATGCCTTCTTCCCGTTCCGTGACGGTTTGGATGTGGTTGTCGATGCAGGTGCAACTTGCGTTATTCAACCGGGCGGCTCTATGCGCGACCAGGAAGTCATTGATGCCGCAGATGAACGCGATGTTGTTATGATGTTGACTGGCGTGCGTCATTTCCGTCATTAATCAGACTACTCTGCCGGTTTGCTCTGAATCGGCAAGCATGGCTGCTGCAAGCGTATCTGCAGCAGCACTGTTAGCACCAGCGAAATACTACCCATGAAAATTTTAGGCATAGACCCCGGCCTGCGTACTACCGGCTTCGGGCTGATCGAAAAACAGGGTCAGAAAATTTTCTATCTGGCTTCCGGCACGATCAAAACTACCGATGCGTCGCTACCGGAGCGCCTGAAAACCATTTTTTCCAGCGTTGCTGAAATCGTCCGCACCTACCAGCCCGATTGCGCCGCAGTAGAAAAAGTCTTCGTCAACGTCAATCCTCAATCCACCCTGCTACTGGGTCAGGCACGCGGCGCCGCCATTTGTGCACTGGTCAATGCCGGTCTGGCTGTCGCGGAATACACCGCCTTGCAAGTCAAGCAAGGAGTGGTTGGTCATGGCAAAGCAAAAAAAGAACAGGTACAAGAAATGGTGCAGCGCTTGCTACAACTTCCCGGTCTGCCCGGCCCCGATGCCGCCGATGCATTAGGTGTCGCTATTTGCCACGCCCACAGCGGCGATGCGCTGGCAGCCATCAGCGCCCTGGCTCCCGGTCTGGCCAAACGTGGCTTCAGAGTACGTGGCGGACGGCTGATCGGTTAAGCAATCATATCTGCCACAAGCTGCGTTAGCTAGCATGCAATACAGTGCATCCACAGTACGCAATCCGATTAAACCCGGAAGCTTTCCGTCTTAATCGCCGTCAGGCTGCTAGAATACCGCCTAACGTTGATGATGAAAGCTTTCCCCATGATAGGTCGCATTGCAGGCATTTTGCTGGAAAAGAACCCGCCGCAAATTTTAGTTGATTGCCAGGGCGTCGGCTATGAAATTGACGTACCAATGAGTACCTTTTACAACCTGCCCGCCCCCGGTGAAAAAGTCGTGCTGTATACTCATCTGGCGATTCGGGAAGATGCCCATGTCTTATTTGGTTTCGGCAACCATGAAGAACGCACAACATTTAAACAATTAATTAAAATCAGCGGTGTGGGCGCACGTACCGCTTTATCCATTTTATCCGGCATGTCGGTAGCCGACCTGGCTCAGGCGATCACCATGCAGGAAGCCGGACGACTCATCAAAGTACCCGGCATAGGCAAAAAAACCGCAGAGCGCTTATTGCTGGAACTCAAAGGTAAACTCGGACCTGAATTATTCCATTCCGGCGGTGAATTATTACCGCCTGATGCCAACAGCGATATTTTAAATGCCTTACTGGCACTGGGCTATTCCGATAAAGAAGCAACGATGGCAGTCAAATTGCTCCCGGCTGGCTGCGGCGTGTCGGACGGGATTAAACTGGCTTTAAAATCGCTCTCCAAATAAGGGGAATATGACATATGAGTATTCAAACCGACCAATTTGCCAGTGCCGCCCCACGCATCATCACCGCTGCGCCAGCGTCGCAACAGGAAGAAGCCATTGAACGGGCACTCCGCCCCAAACAACTGGATGAATATGTTGGACAGGAAAAAATTCGTGCTCAACTGGAAATTTTCATCACTGCGGCCCGCATGCGCAGCGAAGCACTGGATCACACCTTGCTATTTGGCCCGCCGGGATTAGGGAAAACAACGCTGGCGCACATTATTGCGCGCGAAATGGGCGTTAACTTACGCCAGACTTCCGGCCCTGTATTAGAACGTCCCGGTGATCTGGCTGCCATTCTGACCAATCTGGAAGCCAACGATGTCTTGTTTATCGATGAAATTCATCGCCTGTCGCCGGTAGTAGAAGAAATTCTGTACCCGGCACTGGAAGACTATCAGATTGACATCATGATCGGCGAAGGACCGGCTGCACGCTCAGTTAAACTGGATCTGCAACCTTTCACACTGGTGGGTGCCACCACGCGCGCCGGTATGCTGACCAATCCGCTGCGTGACCGCTTTGGTATCGTAGCCAGACTGGAATTTTATACCACCGAAGAACTGACTAAAATTGTAACGCGTTCCGCCTCACTGTTACACGCCCCCATTGACCCGGATGGTGCGCGTGAAATTGCCATGCGCGCCAGAGGCACACCGCGTATTGCTAACAGGCTACTGCGACGGGTACGTGATTTTGCCGAAGTTAAACACAACGGACAGATTAGCAAATCTGTTGCTGATGCCGCATTACGCATGCTGGATGTCGATTCGGTCGGCTTTGATTTAATGGATAGAAAACTGCTGGAAGCCATATTGCTCAAATTTGGAGGTGGCCCCGTTGGCGTCGACAATCTGGCTGCCGCCATCGGTGAAGAACGAGACACCATTGAAGATGTACTGGAACCATATCTGATTCAGCAGGGCTATTTACAACGTACTCCGCGTGGCCGGATTGCCACGCCTTCGGCATATCAGCATTTTGGTCTTGCCATGCCCAGTTCCGGCCCCATCAGTGAATTCTGGTCTGCTGTCACACAGGAAAAACCCGTTTAGCCAGTCACCTTCTGCCGGGATCACCGTTCCGGCAGAAGATACAACAGAATAAATTCCCGCATTGCCTGCCGCTTAATTACAGTTTGTTTATAAATTCCATATTGTCAGACTATTGCCACATGGTATTGCTTGCGTATTACGCTTGCCTCACCCACAATGGTGCATACTAAATTACTCTCACCAACACCACGCAGTCATGCTTACGCCATCCCAAGCCACTCAGTATGCCTATCATTTCCTTGAGGCGCGCGCGCAATCTGAGCGACTGCGCCCATTCCCCGGCAAGGCTAAAATCAGCATTGCGGATGCCTATCTTATCGCCCGTCATATACAGGCGATCCGGATTGCCGAAGGTGAAGTACAGCTAGGCCGGAAAATCGGTTTTGCTAATAATACCTTATGGGAAAAATACGGTAAAAACGAAGCGATCAAAGGACCGATCTGGACACCTTTATTTAACACAACCGTGCGCTATCTGGATGTACAACACACCTTGCAAAGTCTGCAAGGGGCAGTACAACCACGATTGGGAGCCGAAATTATCTTCAAACTGGCGACAACACCAGCCCCTGATGCCAGCGTAGAGGAATTGGCCGATAGTCTGGAGTGGATGGCACATGGCGTGGAAATTGTCGTCAGTCCATTTCCTAATTGGCGCTTTGACACCACCGATGCGATTGCCGCCTTCGGCTTACACGGCGCCTTACTAATTGGCGAACCACACCAACTGGCCAGCAGCACCCGTCATCATTTAGGCTCGGTACTGGCAAATACCAGCGTATCGTTGTCATGCGATGGCACCCTGTTATCTGCCGGTTTTGGTAAAAATTTGCTGGAAAGCCCGCTGCATGCATTATGGCATTTACAGCAACTACTAAAAAGCCAGCCCGAAACCACCACATTGCAGGCCGGTGAAATCGTCAGCACAGGAACCTGGAATGACCCCCAAGCGATAGCACCAGGCCAAACCTGGAGCAGTGCCTTTTCCGGAGCCGCGCTGGCCGGTTTATCGATGAGCTTCGTCTGAATAAAACAGCACCGCAAAAAAATGACGTGATGAACCAGCCATCACGTCACTTCTGATACCGCATACATTATTCACCGGTGCCCGGCATTCGCCTATTCACAAGGACTTACTGCATGTGCCAGCCGTGACTGACGGTAACCGATTGTCCGGTTAAGGCATTCGTCCCAAATGCTGCCAGGAATACAGCGGTTTGAGCCACATCCTGTACCGTAGTGAATTCACCGTCAACGGTATCACGCAACATTACATTTTTAATCACATCATTCTCAGAAATACCCAATGTTTTGGCTTGCTCAGGAATTTGTTTATCGACTAATGGCGTGCGGACAAAACCAGGGCAAATAACATTGCTGCGAATGCCATCTTTTGCACCCTCTTTAGCCACCGCTTTTGCCAGACCAAGCAAGCCATGCTTCGCTGTTACATACGGTGATTTCAGCGGAGATGCCAGATGTGAATGCACCGACCCCATGTAAATAATCGAACCGCCACGACCACCTGCTATCATGGCACGCATGCAGGCACGCGTTGTTAAAAAAGCGCCGTCCAGATGAATCGCCAGCATTTTTTTCCATTGATCAAGACCCAGATCAATCAGGGGGCTGATAATCTGAATCCCGGCATTACTGATCAACACATCTACGCCGCCAAAAGCGGCAACCGTATCTGCCACGCCTTTATCTACCTGCTCTTCATCCATTACATTCATCGCCACCGCCATGGCAACGCCACCGGCGGCAATAATTTCATTCGCTGTTGCCTGCGCTGCGTCCAGCGCCAAATCCGCAATCACTACCTTAGCACCCTGTCTGGCGTATTCCATGGCAATTTCTTTTCCAATACCACTAGCCGAGCCTGTAACGATAGCAACTTTATCTTTAAGCAACATAATTTATCCTTGTTATTGGGAAGGGGGCAAAACAACATAAGTAAAACACAAC
This sequence comes from uncultured Oxalobacteraceae bacterium, assembly GCA_903914535.1. GTDB lineage: Bacteria > Pseudomonadota > Gammaproteobacteria > Burkholderiales > Burkholderiaceae_D > Solimicrobium. Next base: position 3,078 of record CAIWPG010000080.1, on the reverse strand, counting down.
CTTACCACAGCCCGCATCACCGTAGCCTGACAAAAGCAAACTTAAATAAACATACTGCGGATATGCTATTGCGCACGAATCCAGGTCTGTGTGCGGCCAAATAAGGGAACACCAACATAACCACGTACCTGAAGCCGGGCACCATCTTCTTCCATTTTCAGCCTGCTTTTGTACTGTTTGCCGTTGGCCGGGTCTAAAATCGTACCGCCGCTATACTCATCACCATCCGGCGTTAAACCGGACAGTATCACCATACCAATGACGGGCTGATCCTTATTCGCGCCTTCGCATTTCAGGCACTTCGGATTCTGATCTTCCGCTGGCCCCTTAAACAATTTTTCGATTTTACCGGTCAGTTCACCGTTATTTTCTGTTATCCGTATCAGGGCTTTTGGTTTTCCGGTCTGATCATCAATACTTTTCCACAAACCAGCCGGGCCACCCTGTGCAAAAGCACCATACATCAGACACACACCCGCAACGAACACACCAAATTGTTTAGCCAGTTTCATACCGTTTTCCTCTGCAAGCGGTTCACGGCTGAGGCAACGCAGACTAGCATCTCCTCACCCGTGCAATCGTGCCTCAGGCCACTGGCAGCCGGGCAAACTGTTCACGTAACTTATCCAGTGTAGCTCCGAAGTTTGCCACTCTTTCCTGCTCTTGCGCCACAACCTGAGCAGGAGCTCTAGCTACAAAACCGGGGTTATCCAATTTAGCACGCGCTTTGCTTATTTCACCGTCCAGGCGGGTAATTTCTTTATTCAGCCGCTCCCGTTCAGCAGCCACATCAATTTCCACCTTGAGCATAAGCTTATTCTCACCCACGACAGAAACCGGCGCAGGCGACTCCGGCAGTGCATCAAGCACCTGCACTTCAGACAATTTTGCCAGCGCCAGCAAATAAGGAGCGAATTCTTGCAAACGCAATTTTTCTTCGCTATTGGATGCCTGCAATAACAAAGGCACCCGCTGTGCCGGAGATAACTGCATCTCCCCGCGCAGATTACGACAGGCATCGGTCAACGTTTTTAATGCGTTCATCCAGCCTTCTGCTGCTTCATCCAGCTTATCAGTTTGTGCTTCCGGATAAGCCTGCAACATGATGCTGTCACCAGCCGGATTCAGTGCATAGCCAGCCAGAGGGGCGACGGTTTGCCACAGTTCTTCGGTAATAAAAGGAATAACCGGATGTGCCAGACGCAGAATAGTTTCCAGTACGCGCAACAAGGTACGGCGGGTAGCGCGTTGCTGTGCCTCGTCACCGTGCTGCATTTGTACTTTAGCTACTTCAAGATACCAGTCGCAATATTCATCCCATACAAATTTATAGATGCCGGAAGCAATATTATCAAAGCGGTAGTCGCTGAATCCCCTGGCAATTTCTTGCTCGGTACGTTGCAAAGTTGAAACAATCCAGCGATCAGCCTGCGAGAAATTCAAATAACCGGGTTTACAGATACCGTCAATATGGCTATCCAGACCCACATCTTTACCTTCGGTATTCATCAACACAAAGCGGGTGGCGTTCCATAATTTATTACAGAAATTGCGGTACCCTTCGCAACGACCCAGGTCAAAGTTAATATTACGCCCCAGTGAAGCGTAACTGGCCATAGTAAAACGCAGAGCGTCGGTACCATAAGCTGAAATTCCATCGGCAAATTCCTTGCGGGTCGCCTTGGTAATTTTATCGGCATCTTTCGGATTCATCAGACCGGTGGTACGCTTGCTTACCAATGCATCCAGCGAGATACCATCGATCAAATCAATCGGATCTAAGGTATTCCCCTTGGATTTAGACATTTTCTGGCCGCTGGAATCACGCACCAGACCATGTACATACACCGTATGGAACGGAACCTCCCCGGTGAAATGCAAAGTCATCATGACCATGCGTGCCACCCAGAAGAAAATAATATCAAAACCTGTCACCAGCACGGAAGAAGGCAGAAATGCCTTCATGTCCGGTGTTTGCTCCGGCCAGCCCATGGTGGAAAATGGCACCAGCGCCGAGGAAAACCAGGTATCCAGCACATCATCGTCACGACGTAATGCACCCTTATAACCCGCCAGCGCCGCTTTCGCCTGAGCCTCTTCTTCAGTCAATGCAACAAAAATCTGACCATTATCACCATACCAGGCCGGAATCTGATGTCCCCACCATAATTGCCGGGAAATACACCAGTCCTGGATATTACCCAGCCACTGATTGTAAGTAGTGCTCCAGTTCTCAGGAACGAATTTGATATCACCACTGGCTACTTTTTCCAGCGCTACTTCCGCAATAGATTTACCGGGAAAGTGCGTACCTTCCGGGGCGGGCTTACTCATCGCCATAAACCACTGATCAGTCAACATCGGTTCAATGACCACACCGGTACGATCGCCGCGCGGCACCATCAATTTATGCGGCTTGACGGATTCCAGCAAACCTTGTGCATCCAGATCAGCGACCATTTTTTTACGTGCAACAAAACGATCCAGACCGCGATAAGCTTCAGGAGCCTCATCAACAATACGGGCGTCCAGTGTCAATATACTGATCAGTGCCAGCTTGTGACGCTGACCAACAGCGTAATCGTTAAAATCATGCGCGGGTGTGATTTTTACACAACCGGTACCAAAGGCTTTATCGACGTATTCATCGGCAATAACCGGAATTTCACGGTCAGTAAGCGGCAATTTAAGCATTTTTCCGACCAGATGCGCATAACGCTCATCGGTCGGATCTACCGCAACGGCCACGTCACCCAGCAAGGTTTCCGGACGCGTGGTTGCCACAGTCAGCTGACCGGAACCATCTGCAAACGGATAATGAATATGCCACATGGAGCCGTCTTCTTCTTCTGAAATTACTTCCAGATCAGAAACAGCCGTACCCAATACCGGGTCCCAGTTAACTAAACGTTTGCCGCGATAGATCAGACCCTGATCAAATAAACGCACAAAGACTTCGGCAACCACTTTGGAACGCGGTGCATCCATCGTAAAGTATTCACGCTGCCAATCGGCAGATGTTCCCATACGACGCATCTGACCGGTAATGGTAGAACCGGATTTTTCTTTCCATTCCCA
>CAIWPG010000079.1 GCA_903914535.1 uncultured Oxalobacteraceae bacterium | reverse complement strand
GCGACTAATAATCGTTTCATTTACAGTGCCCGTTCTCTGAAGTGACATCATAGTGTAAGACAAGAACCTCGGCATAAACAAGCACAAAACAAGCAAAAAGCGGGGAAAACCCCGCTTTTTGCACATTACAAACTGTAAAAATATTACAGAGAATAATACATGTCAAACTCAACAGGATGAGTAGTCATGTTCAGACGTTCAACTTCTTTTTTCTTCAGATCAATGTAAGCATCGATCATTGTGTCGCTGAATACACCACCGCGTGTCAGGAACTCACGGTCTTTATCCAGATAATCCAATGCTTGTTCCAGTGATTCACATACAGTTGGAATCAATGCATCTTCTTCTGGTGGCAAATGGTACAAATCTTTAGATGCTGCTTCACCCGGATGGATTTTGTTTTGTACGCCATCCAGACCCGCCATCAACAATGCAGCGAAGCACAGGTATGGGTTAGCCAGAGGATCCGGGAAACGTGCTTCTACGCGACGGCCTTTTGGATTAGCTACATATGGAATACGGATAGATGCAGAACGGTTACGTGCTGAGTAAGCCAGTTTAACCGGTGCTTCATAACCAGGAACCAAACGTTTGTATGAGTTAGTACCAGGGTTAGTGATCGCATTCAGTGCACGTGCATGTTTGATGATACCGCCGATGTAGTACAAAGCGAATTCAGACAAACCGGCATAACCGTCACCGGCAAACAGATTTTGACCATCTTTCCATACGGATTGATGTACATGCATACCAGAACCGTTGTCACCAACGATAGGTTTAGGCATAAATGTCGCTGTTTTGCCATAAGTGTGAGCAACATTCCACACTACATATTTCAGATTTTGTGTCCAGTCAGCGCGTTCTACCAATGTAGAAAACTTAGTACCGATTTCGTTTTGACCAGCGCCTGCAACTTCATGGTGATGCACTTCAACCGGAATGCCCAGGGCTTCCAGAATCAGACACATTTCTGAACGCATGTCCTGGAAACTGTCGACCGGAGGAACCGGGAAGTAACCACCTTTAACGGTAGGACGATGGCCGGTGTTGCCGCCTTCGATTTTTTCGCCGGTTGACCACGATGCTTCATCGGAATCAATTTTAACGAAACAACCGGACATATCAATTTTCCAGCGCACGCCGTCAAAAATGAAAAATTCTGGTTCCGGACCAAAATAGGCTGTGTCGCCCAGGCCAGTTGATTTCAAATACGCTTCAGCGCGTTTAGCGATCGAACGTGGATCACGGTCATAGCCCTTACCATCTGATGGCTCAATCACGTCACATTGCATAAACAATGTGGTTTCTTCCATGAACGGATCAATGTTGGCAGTGTTTGGATCCGGCATCAACAACATGTCGGATGATTCAATACCTTTCCAACCGGCGATGGAAGAACCATCGAAAGCATGGCCGGATTCAAATTTATCGATATCGAACTGAGATACAGGCACAGTCACATGCTGCTCTTTGCCGCGCGTGTCAGTAAAACGGAAATCAACAAATTTAACTTCATTGTCCTTCGCCATTTTCAATACTTCTGCCGCTGTCATTGCCATGCGAAACTCCTTAAAGGGACCTAAATTAGTTAGTTGAGGCGCAACGTTTAAATACTATTTCATTTTGATAAATTACGCGCATCGCAATATTAGCAGATTCCATGCCATGATCGTTATAGGATTTTACTTCCCGATTATTAATATAATAGGAGAACAAATCAGACAAAACGACATGCACCAATATTGACGCACCAAGACGGTGCAAACAGCAATCAGCAGTCAATCCATTTTGGTGCGAAAATGAAAAATGCTTCAATTTGGGGCACACCCTTTCCGGCCGCACTCCCGGCTAAAAATAGCCGGATTTTTTAGTTAACTTATTAATATACGTTTTCAACGTTTTGATTTTCACTTTTATTTTTTAGGATATCGGACTCATTATGACTGCACACATTTTTGAAAAAGCGCACCAACGCGGCGCATCACTCCCTTACGCCGGTGCCGTTACCGCCACCGAAGCATTTGAACTCTTACAAACAGATTCGCGGATATACCTGGTTGATGTCCGCACCGATGCAGAACGCGACTGGGTCGGCCAGGTAATTATTAATCCAATACAATTGCATGTCGACCAATGGAATTTGTACCCAAGTCGGGTTAATCCGGATTTTCTTACTGAATTAGCACGAATCGCCGGCACGGACACTGTTATCTTATTTTTATGCCGCTCCGGAGTCAGATCTCGCGCAGCAGCTCAGCTGGCCACCGAGCATGGCTATACCGCATGCTATGATATTCTGGCCGGATTTGAAGGAGATAAAGACGAAAACGGACACCGGAAAACAGTCAGTGGCTGGTGTTTTGACGGATTACCGTGGCGCGGTGCTTAGAAAAGCAGGCAGCCTGTTTTTGCATTGTCCTGATACAAAAACAGGCTGCGTATGGTCAGGTTAGTTATACAGCCACATATTCTGCGTTAATTCTGTCCAGTTCCGTTTGCAATAAAACAAACGCGGCATCCACCTGTTCAGGAACACCCTTAACGCCAAGTTCAATATGACGCCGGATTTGGTGATTACCAACACTAGGCAAACTAAATACTTTAATTAACGGAAAATCCGTTTCGAGTTGCTCCATCATTGGTGTCAGCAATGACTCAGCAATTTCAAAAACCAATACTGATTTTTCTTCACGCTGATGCTGATGAAACAAATGGGTATAGCAGGTATCAAGCACCCATGTCATCATAGGTTCAGCCATGACAGGAAAACCCGGTACGAAATAGTGCCCGGAATGTGAAAATCCCGGAATCAGATTATATGCATTGGGGATAATATCAGCCCCGGCGGGAAATTCTCCCATCTTCAGGCGGTGCTGATGATCAGGCGTTGTCAGATCAACATTCAGCCCGGCTGCCTGTGCTGTTTCCGTAATGCGCCGCTGAATCAATTTCTTTGCTTCCGGATGCAACACCAGATCAACACCCAGAGCACTGGCAGCACATTGCCGCGTATGATCATCCGGTGTCGCACCGATACCTCCGCAACAAAATACAATATCACCACTCGCAAAAGTACGTTGCAAGGTAGCGGTAATACGCTTAGGATCGTCACCGATAATTTCCGTCCAGTCCAGCTGTAAACCGCGTGCAGTCAATAATTCCAGCATTTTGGAAAAATGTTTATCAGTACGCTTGCCGGATAAAATTTCATCTCCGATGATAATAAGGCCTATTGCCATGATTTTGCTTTCAAAAACCAGTTAATCAGACCGCCGGGCCGGCGGCAATGTAATGTACAAGCTTGCGCAAAATATTTTCTGTCATTCTAGCGCACCCAACTTGCCTGTGTGTACATTCCAATTTAAAACGTGAAGTTATTTATCTCAAAAAACAACTCAAACGCGCACAAAATCACACGGCCTGATGCAGACTTATTTACCTGATTTGGTCTACAATCTCGCCATCCCATTATTTTACGAAAGAATTATATGACTACAACAATGACCGCATCCGGCTTGCAATACGAAGACATCACCGTAGGCGAAGGCGCAACAGCACAAGCCGGTAATCACGTCAGCGTGCATTACACTGGCTGGCTGCAAAACGATGATGGCAGCAAAGGCAGCAAATTTGACTCCAGCAAAGACCGTAACGAAGCATTCTCCTTCCCCTTAGGTGCCGGCCATGTCATTAAAGGCTGGGATGAAGGCGTGCAAGGTATGAATATTGGCGGCGTTCGCAATCTGATTATTCCTTCCTCACTGGGCTACGGTCCGCGCGGTGCAGGCGGCGTCATTCCACCTAACGCTACATTGATTTTTGAAGTTGAATTGCTGGGCGTGTAATTTAGTAAAAAAATAATTCGCTCAATTTCACTGCTTATTTTTTACTTGGTTTCTGCTTAGTTTTCAGTTGCTTAATTGGCAATCAAACGATACGAACTGCCTGTCCGGCTGGTCGTATCGTTATAACAGCCGTCAGCAAACGGCTGACTAACTATGCACCGGATTAAGCGCTGCCTCACCACGCAATACAGCGATCAGGTTATCCACGGCGCACTGCAGCATAGCGCGCCGTGTTGATTCTGACGCACTGGCAATATGCGGTGTCAGTACGACATTGGATAAACTTAAAAAATCCGGATTCAACTGCGGCTCATTCTCAAATACATCAAGACCCGCTGCCGCAATCTGCCGGTTACGCAAAGCCGCGATCAGCGCTGCATCATCCACCACTCCACCACGCGCCACATTAATCAAGGTCGCGCCTGGCTTCATCATCGCCAGTTCGGCAGCGCCGATGCAATGACGGGTAGCGGCAGAATACGGCACCATTAAAATCAGATGATCGGCCTGTGCCAGCAATTGTTCTTTATCGACATAAACTGCGTGATTGGCATACGCTTCTTCTTGCTCCGTCAGGCGTGAACGATTGTGATAAATCACTTGCATATCAAATCCCATGGAACGCCGGGCAATAGCCTGACCAATACGCCCCATCCCCAAAATACCCAGGGTTTTTCCATGCACATCTGCACCAAGAAAGCCATCTATCTGCCATTTTTTCCACTGCCCGTCACGTAACCATTGCCCCGATTCCGTTACGCGGCGGGCAGTCGATAAAAGTAAGGCCCAGGCAAAATCAGCGGTAGTCTGGTTTAGCACATCAGGTGCATTCGTCACAACGACACCCCGTGCTTCACATGCTGCGACATCAATATTGTCATACCCTACGGTCATAGCACAAATAGCTTTAAGCTCAGGCAGCTGTGCAATCAGTCCGGCACTAAACCGTGCACTCGATGGGGTAATCACGCCTTGCTTACCCTGCATTTTTTGCAATAATTCCTGCTCAGAAAAAACGATATCGTCCTGATTGGTTTCCACCTCAACATACCCGGCAAGCCGGGCAATCACATCAGGAAAAACTGCACGGGTTAAAAGAACTTTAGGTTTTATCATAATTTTTTTCCTGTTTTTTTGAATTTCACACCAAACCACTCCGGCAAAATAATTTGTATATTACAAGACAACGCTATCTTGCCTTGCAATGAGCGGCCTGACAGAAATTGATTGCTATAAATCCGGGGCAGTTTCGGGACAGTAATTCGCTGCAATTCATCATGGCAAGTAGTGTACAACAAGTACTTACTTTGTTTTTTTTGATGTAAATCAACACAATACCACCTGTTAATATATTTGCTTATTCGTAATCTATATAATGCCGATTTGTAGGAATGGCAGAATTACCTTAAAATGATGTGCTTTGTAGCTTTTGCTGCTCACCAATTCCAGTTTTTTCCTGATAGGCTTGCTATGACCCACGTTGTGACCGAATCCTGCATCCGCTGCCGCTACACGGATTGCGTTGATGTTTGCCCGGTAGATTGTTTTCGCGTCGGACCCAACTTTTTGGCTATTGATCCCGATGAATGCATCGATTGTGCTGTATGCGTCGCCGAATGTCCGGTGAATGCAATTTTTGCTGAAGAAGATATTCCTGCTGATCAACAAGATTACCTGAAACTAAATGCTGATTTGTCCCGCAGCTGGCCTTCCATCACCAAAACCATCGCGCCGCTGCCTGATGCTGAAGAATGGAAAGACGTCAAAGACAAATTACAGTATTTAAAACGTTAATTCTTAAACAGGAAGCCATGTAATTACTCAATACGGGTACCAGTCCTGATCTTTAGACTGGTATTACATCAGGCTTCTGCTACGTACGACTTCTTTTTCAAGCCGCCTGACCGGACACTATCTTGTCGGGCGCATCAATATAGGAATATTCCGCCGCATGGAAACCACCGCCGCCAACACACCATTGGACATCATCATCGCTGACGCCGTCATTATTGGCGCCGGGCCGGTTGGCTTGTTTCAGGTATTTGAATTAGGTTTACTTGAAATTAAAGCCCACGTTATTGATTCTTTAGCCGTCGTTGGCGGTCAATGCGTGGAACTGTATCCAGACAAACCGAGTTACGATATCCCTGCTGTGCCAGTCTGCACCGGTCAAGAATTGACCGACAACTTACTCAAACAAATCGAACCATTCTCTCCAACTTTCCATTTG
>CAIWPG010000078.1 GCA_903914535.1 uncultured Oxalobacteraceae bacterium | reverse complement strand
TTCCCCACTGCTGCCTCCCGTAGGAGTCTGGACCGTGTCTCAGTTCCAGTGTGGCTGGTCGTCCTCTCAGACCAGCTACTGATCGTCGCCTTGGTGAGCCTTTACCTCACCAACTAGCTAATCAGATATCGGCCGCTCTGGTAGCATGAGGTCTTGCGAGCCCCCACTTTCATCCTCAGATAATATGCGGTATTAGCGCAACTTTCGCTGCGTTATCCCCCACTTCCAGGTACGTTCCGATATATTACTCACCCGTTCGCCACTCGCCGCCAGGTTGCCCCGCGCTGCCGTTCGACTTGCATGTGTAAGGCATGCCGCCAGCGTTCAATCTGAGCCAGGATCAAACTCTTCAGTTTAATACCTGTTGGTGGCCATTGCTGGCCCTGGTCGGTTACGACCATCGCTCACTCAATTAACTGACAGGCTACCGGCCAAATTGCTTCGGCCGACATCCTATTTCATTTCTTTTCGTGAACATCTAATACTTGGTGTCCGATAACCCGAAGGTTCTCGTTGCTTGTATTACATGCCCACATTTATTGGTTGTAGGTTGTTAAAGAACGTCACTTGCGTGACTGCCTGTGTCGGTAAAGACGCGTAACTTCCGCCATCTCCCACCTTCGCAACGAAGCGTTTTGTTCGTCTGCAACACAGAAGCGAGATTATCGGGGTTTTACTTCACGCTGTCAACACTTATTTTACTCAATCTTGCCAGCTCACCGCACCGATCACTCCCGCCACTTCTTCCTGCACGCCGGTTTCGCTTTCCGTCTTTCGACTTTCACTTACCCCGCCGCTTCCTGCCTGTCTTGCTTTTTTCCCGTCTCTTTCAACGGGAGGCGAACTATAGCAAGCTACTCCACGTTGTGCAAGTACTTTCGCTAATTCATTGCAATTATTTTTGTGCGCCGTCTTTTTATCTCAATCAGTAAAACGGGCTGGCATTGACCTCCCCCGACCGACCAAACTCAAAACCAGCCAGTAACCATCACTAAAAATAAAATAGGGTCAGAGTCAATTTAATTACAAGTTACCTTGCATCTCCAATTAAATTGACGCTGACCCCATTTAATACAGCCACATCACAAAGACAGAAAACTTAATAATTAAATTGACTCTGACCCTATTTAAATCCTTTATTTTATGCGCATGAGGCATGCGGTAAAATAGCGCCCTATTGAACACCTTATATATACCGGATCCACTTTATGCTGCGCTTGACTGACATTCAACTACCACTAGACCATCCTGAAACCGCAATTCGCCAGGCCATTCTGACCAAATTAGGTATTGCAGAAGATGAGTTGCTTAGTTTTGAGGTATTTCGACGCAGTTACGATGCACGTAAAAAATCTTCAATACAACTCATCTATACATTAGATGTGGCGACCACGAAAGACGAGCAACTCATTACTCAATTTGATGCTGATCGCAACGTCACACGCAAACCGGATACGCAATACCAATTTGTAACGCATGCCAGCAATAAACCAGGCCTGCGCCCGGTAGTTATTGGAACCGGGCCCTGTGGCTTATTTGCAGGTTTACTATTAGCGCAGATGGGATTCTGTCCGATTATTCTTGAGCGCGGTAAAGCAGTACGCGAACGCACCCAGGATACGTGGGGATTGTGGCGCAAGGGAATACTGGACAGCGAATCCAACGTTCAGTTTGGCGAAGGTGGCGCAGGAACTTTTTCTGACGGAAAATTGTATAGTCAAATTAAAGATCCCAAGCATTACGGACGAAAAGTATTAACTGAATTTGTAAAGGCTGGCGCTCCGGATGAGATTATGTATGTCAGCAAGCCGCATATCGGCACCTTTCGTCTTGTTAAGATGGTTGAAGAAATGCGTGCGACCATTATTTCATTGGGCGGCGAAGTACGCTTCGGTCAAAAAGTCGTTGATATTATTCGGGAAGATGACGCAGTACGCGGTGTAACACTGGCTGGAGGCGAACAAATACGTACTGATCACGTTGTGCTCGCCATCGGTCACAGTGCCAGAGATACCTTTGAAATGCTATCTGAACGTGGCGTGTACATAGAAGCAAAACCATTTTCAGTAGGATTCCGGATTGAACATCCCCAATCCATTATTGATCGCTGTCGTTTTGGTAAAAATGCAGGCAACCCCATTCTTGGAGCCGCAGACTATAAATTGGTCCACCATGCCAGCAACGGTCGTTCGGTATATAGCTTTTGTATGTGCCCGGGCGGTACCGTAGTGGCAGCCACATCCGAACCGCACAGCGTAGTAACCAACGGTATGAGTCAATATTCACGTAACGAACGTAATGCCAACAGCGCTATTGTTGTAGGCATTACACCAGCCGACTATCCGGGGCATGCTCTCGCTGGTATGCCATTTCAACGTGCGCTGGAGAAACACGCCTATATATTAGGCGGTTCTGACTACCATGCTCCCGGACAATTAGTTGGTGATTTTATTGCAGGACGGGCTTCCACTGTACTCGGCTCCGTACAACCGTCTTATCAGCCAGGTGTTTTATTAGGTGATTTAAGTACTGCCTTACCGGATTACGCCATTAACGCGATACGGGAAGCACTGCCTGCATTTGACAAACAAATTCGTGGATTTGCCATGCCGGATGCCGTATTAACCGGCGTAGAGACCCGGACATCCTCACCGATTCGTATCAAGCGCAATGATCACGACTTACAGAGTTTAAATACCCGCGGCTTATTCCCGGCCGGCGAAGGTGCCGGATATGCAGGTGGAATTTTATCTGCGGCAGTAGACGGAATCAGAGTAGCTGAAGCGGTTGCACTCAGCTTCGGGCAGACGGATAAAACGAAAATCTGACCACACCGGCATATCTGAACGACACAGTTTGATGCGTCATTCCGGTTTCAGCGATGCAGGGGGGAGGTCGCAGGCTTGGGAAAGTCGTAGGCCGGGATGACAATCCCAGCAATTCCGGAGAGGAATTTTATGCTGTAAAAACGCATACAGGGATTGTCAATCGCATGCCGGGATTAGCATCCCAGCCTACAATAACAATCCCTGCATTGATAATTCCAACAGCAACATCCCAACAACAATTTCAAGCTGTAAATCAAATGCAACTGCCGTTTTTTATACGGCGTCTTTCAACTGATCCAAAATTGCCGGATTTTCCAGTGTAGAGATGTCTTGCGTGATTTCTTCGCCTTTGGCCAGGATACGCAGCAAACGGCGCATGATTTTTCCTGAACGGGTTTTTGGCAAATTGTCGCCGAAACGGATTTCTTTTGGTTTTGCAATCGGGCCGATTTCTTTCGCTACCCAATTACGCAATTCCGTTGCTATCTGACGCGCTTCATCACCGGTCGGACGACTGCGTTTTAATACAACGAAGGCGCAGATCGCTTCTCCGGTCGTATTATCCGGACGGCCTACCACCGCAGCTTCTGCTACCAAAGGATGCGCGACCAGAGCGGATTCAATTTCCATAGTACCCATACGGTGACCGGAAACGTTCAGCACATCATCAATACGACCGGTGATAGTGAAATAACCTGTTTCTTTATTACGAATCGCACCATCACCAGCCAGATATGTTGTTCCGCCCAATTCTTCAGGGAAGTAACTTTTCTTGTAACGCTCAGGATCGTTCCAGATAGTACGAATCATGGATGGCCATGGACGTTTTACCACCAGCAAACCACCCTGACCATTCGGCAATTCCTGACCGACTTCATCAACGATAGCCGCAGCAATACCAGGCAATGGCAATGTGCAGGAACCCGGAACCAGCGGTGTAGCACCAGGTAACGGACTCATCATGGTTCCGCCTGTTTCAGTTTGCCAGAAAGTATCAACGATAGGGCAAAGTTCGCGACCCACATTATTGTAGTACCACATCCACGCTTCCGGATTAATCGGCTCACCGACAGAACCCAGCAAACGTACTGAACTCAGATCAAAATTCGACGGATGCACAGCTGCATCAGCATCAGCCGCTTTAATTAAAGAGCGGATCGCAGTTGGTGCAGTATAGAAAATAGTCGCTTTATGTTTCTCAATAGTGCTCCAGAAACGCCCGGCGTTCGGGTAAGTCGGTATACCTTCAAAGACGATTTGCGTCGTACCGGCGGCTAACGGGCCATAAGCAATGTAGGTATGGCCGGTAATCCAGCCGATATCGGCTGTACACCAGAATACATCGGTTGGTTTCAGATCGAATACCCATTGCATGGAGAGCTTGGCCCACAACAGATAACCACCGGAAGAGTGTTGTACGCCTTTTGGTTTACCGGTAGAACCGGATGTGTACAAAATGAAGAGCGGATGCTCTGCGCTGACCCATTCAGGTTCGCATTCAGTTGGCTGATCTTTCACCAGATCATGCAACCAGATATCACGCTCATTCCAATTAACACTGCCACCGGTACGCTGATACACGATGACGTTTTCAACGGCATCACAACCACCTAATGCAAACGCTTCATCAACAATGGTTTTAAGTGGTAATTGCTTACCGCCACGAACCTGATAATCGCAGGTAATGATAGCAACTGCACCAGCATCAATTACACGTTCTTGCAGTGATTTAGCAGAGAATCCGCCAAATACCACAGAATGCGTTGCACCAATACGTGCACACGCTTGCATAGCAGCAACACCTTCTACCGACATTGGCATATAAATAACAACGCGGTCACCTTTTTTAATGCCACGTGAACGTAAACCATTTGCAAACTGACATACTTTTGCGTGCAATTCACGGTAAGTGACTTTAGTTGATGTACCATCATCCGCTTCAAAAATAACTGCTGTTTTTTCTGCATTGCCGTTAGCAAGATGCACGTCCAAACAGTTATACGACACATTCATGTCGCCATCTTCGAACCAGGTGTAAAACGGTGCATTGGTTTCATCCAGCACTTTAGTAAAGGGTTTATGCCAGCTCAATTGCTCACGAGCATGCTTACCCCAAAAATTTTGTTCCTCATTAACAGCTTCAGCGCGCAGCGCCAGATAACTATCCATGCCTGATACATTTGCTTGCGCTTGAAATGCAGCAGGGGGTGGAAATACGCGGCTTTCTTCTTTACCTGCAAGAATTTCAATTTGAGTGTCAGACATGATTTATCTCCGTCGTTATGGTTTCCAATAACATAAAAGTATAGACTTACAACGGCCTTACAGAGGAATGAACTGACGGGCCAGCTGATGTCTATATTACATTGATTATTATGATCAATACCACGCCACAACACATTAACATAATTTATACACCACAGGCGCTGTCAGCATTACCCCTGCCTGAGCGCGTTTCCGGACAAGACAAGTCATCCCGCTCTGCAACGCAGGATAGTGAGCTTTATTAGTTTGTTTTTTACCAATCTGATTTTTATCAACCAAACCCAAATTAGCTGAGTTCAGCTTAACTCAGTTCTGCCAATGGCCATTTTGGCCGCACAGTAAAACCATAGTCATAACGCGCCTCGGCCGGATTGGCCTTTAAGCGCATGGCACCGGCAAACGCAATCATTGCACCGTTATCGGTACAAAATTCCAGTTCCGGGTAATACACTTCAAAACGTTTTTTAGCGGCGGCGGCATTCAGTCCGGCCCGCAATTGATTATTTGCACCTACGCCACCGGCAATCACCAGGCGATTGAGTTTAGTCTGACGCAGCGCGGTACAACATTTTGCCACCAACACATCCACCAGGGCATCGACAAACCCACGCGCCACATTGGCTTTGTCTTGTTCTGTGAGTACGCCGGGATGATTTTTAACTACGGTGAGCACAGCAGTTTTCAGGCCGGAGAAACTAAAATTAAAATCTTTAGAATGCAGCATCGGCCGCGGCAACTGATAGGCCGCAGGGTCACCCTGCTCAGCCAGACGCGATATGGCAGGCCCGCCCGGATACGTCAAGCCAAGCAACTTGGCGGATTTATCAAAAGCTTCACCGGCGGCATCATCCAGCGTCTCGCCCAGCAAGGTATATTGCCCGATACCGTCTACCCGCATTAATTGCGTATGCCCGCCAGAAACCAGTAAGGAAATAAATGGGAATTGCGGCGGACGGGAAGCCAGCAAAGGGGAAAGTAAATGCCCTTCCAAATGATGGATAGGTAACATAGGCAGATTCAGCGCCAGACCCAGACCACACGCGACAGAAGCACCGACCAGAAGCGCTCCGGCCAAACCGGGCCCCTGCGTATAGGCAATCGCATCAATGGCTTCTTTTTTCAGATTTGCCTCTGCGAGCACTTGCTCCAGCAAAGGCAAAGCACGGCGGATGTGATCACGTGAGGCCAATTCCGGCACAACACCACCATACTCCTGATGCATCGCAATCTGGGAATATAAGGCATGCGATAACAAGCCGGTTTCGGTATCTACCAACGCGAGGCCTGTTTCATCACAGGAAGACTCAATGCCAAGAACTATCATAACAGGCCGATTTTTTAGGAATCTGACATTGTAGCCGAAGTTATTGCCGGCCTGATTACTACCTTAAAGACGATCTTCAGCGCTATTGTTAGCAGCGTTTGCAAACCAGGCAACGCACTGAACTAGCACATTACCATTAAGCGCTTACTGAAAACAAAAAAACTCCCGGTAACGATATAAACCGCATGTCTGAATTAAACACAAAGTCTAATTCAGACGCACAATTCAATTCAGTACGAGAGTTTTTATTACTGCACTATCAGAAATACGTCACTGACAATGCTAAACAGCAGAGTTAAACACAATCATTAAACAACCGCGCCATCCGTTTCATCTTTCGGTTTAGCCGGTTTAATCAAATCTTCCCGCTTCACACCCAGCCACATAGCAATCGCTGCGGCCACAAACACGGATGAATAAATACCGAAGCAAATACCAATCGTCAGCGCCATAGAAAAACCATGCAGTGTCGGCCCGCCAAAGAAGTACATCGACAATACCATCATTTGAGTAGAAGCATGGGTAATCACTGTGCGTGAAATCGTACTGGTAATCGCATTATCAATCACTTCTGTCACTGAAGATTTACGCTGCTTACGGAAATTTTCACGTATCCGGTCAAAAATAACCACGGATTCATTCACCGAATACCCCAATACTGCTAACACGGCTGCCAATACAGACAGGTTGAATTCCCACTGAAAGAAAGCAAAAAAGCCCAGAATAATCACCACGTCATGCAAGTTAGCAATAATGGCAGATACAGCATACTTCCATTCAAAACGAATCGCCAGATATACCATCACACCAAAAATAACCATAGCCAGTGCATACAATCCGTTGGTCCACAGCTCTTCACCCACTTGTGGCCCGACAATTTCAACCCGTTGCTTTTTAACTTGCGGGTCATGCTTTTGTAATGCAAGTAACACCGCATCGGTTTGTTGCGCAGCAGTACTACCTTCTTTAGGTGCCGGAAGGCGTATCAGTACATCCTGAGCACGACCAAAAATAGAGACACTGGTATCGTGAAAACCCAATTCTTCCAGGGTTTGCTTCACATTTTCAACCTTGGCGGCCTCACTGTAACTGACCTCCATCACCGTACCACCGGTAAATTCAATAGATAAATTCAAGCCACGATGCAACAGAAAAAATACCGCCGCCACAAAAGTAAGCGCTGAAATAGCGTTGAATATCAACGCATGGCGCATGAAGGGAATGTCTTTTTTAATACGGAATAATTCCATGATAATCCTTAAATACTGAGTTGCCCGAATAACGTCAATGAAACATGTCCCGGCTCTGTGTACGACACAGGAATAAGCGCCTGCCGGGACAATAATTCATCCGTCACTGGTTCGATGGTTTCCAAATCTGGCCTATAGCCACCGTAGTCAATTTGCGCTTACGGCCGTACCAGAGATTAACGACACCACGCGACACAAACACCGAAGAGAACATCGAAGTCAGGATACCAAGACAATGCACCACAGCAAATCCGCGTATCGCTCCTGAACCAAAAATCAACAACGCCAGCCCCACAATTAACGTTGTTACGTTGGAATCCAGAATAGTGGCCCAGGCACGGTCAAAACCAGCAGAAATCGCGGCCTGCGGAGAACTACCCGAACGCAACTCTTCACGAATACGTTCATTAATCAATACATTCGAATCAATCGCCATACCTAAGGCCAGGGCAATCGCCGCCATACCCGGCAAAGTTAATGCAGCTTGCAATAAAGAAAGAGAGGCAATTAATAACAATAAATTAAAGGACAGCGCCATGACACTGAATACCCCAAACAGCATGTAATAAGCGATCATGAAAATACCGATAGCAATAAAGCCATACAAGGTCGAGTTAAACCCTTGCTTGACATTTTCCGCACCAAGTTGCGGCCCGATAACACGTTCTTCAATGATATCCATAGGCGCGGCCAGTGCACCGGCACGCAGCAACAAGGCCAGATCACTGGCAGCTTCTGTTGAACCCATACCGGTAATCTGGAATGAAGAACCCAGTTCCGCTTGTATAGTTGCTACGGTCAACACTTCACCACGGCCTTTTTCAAACAAGACAATCGCCATTTTTTTACCGATCTTGCCGCGTGTGGCTTCACGCATTTTGCGACCGCCATCACTGTTCAGGTCAATACTGACGGATGGCTGCTGATGCTGATCAAAACTCGCCGAAGCACCGGAGATAGATTCACCTGTCAGTACCGGATCTTTATACAAAATCACCGGCGCATTGCGGCCTGTTTTAAATAACTCAGAACCAAACGGTACGGCGGCCGTCGCATCGGAACCATCCATAATGGATTCATCCTTCATCCGTACTTCCAGTGTCGCAGTACGACCAATGATATCTTTAGCACGGGCTACATCGACAACACCAGGAAGTTGCACCACAATCCGGTCAAGGCCTTGCTGCTGAATAATCGGTTCTGATACGCCCAATTCATTAATCCGTTTGGATAAGGTGGCAATATTTTGTTTCACACCATCGGCTTTTGCCTGCTGTAAAGCAACCTGTTTAAGACTTACAGTTAAGACCAGATCGCTGCCGCTGCCAGATTCAATAACATCGACATCGCGCAACTGATCTTCCACGATATTTTTTGCACGGGAACGAATGGCTGCATCGGTAAATTTAATGGTAATCTGATCTGCGCTGCGCTCAATACCAGAGTGACGGATATCTTTTTCACGCAAAGTGGTTCTGATACCCGACTGCATACTTTGCAAACGCTTAGTCAATACGCCATTGGTATCCACCTGCATCAGAAAATGCACGCCGCCGCGTAAATCCAGTCCCAAAAACATAGGCAATGCGTGCATACTTTGCAGCCAGCCGGGTGTATTCGACATAGAGTTAAATGTGACGCTGTAAGCAGGGTCAGTAGCGTCCGGATTCAATGCTTTTTCTAAAGCTTCTTTGGCTTTAAATTGCGCATCAGGATCAACAAACCGCGCTCGTACAGAGCCTTGCGTGCCATTAATCGCAAAGAAGACGCCCGTGGTAGTAACCTGAGCCGATTTCAGCGCATCTTCTACCCGCGCCTGCATATCAGAATCCACTTTGACGGTTGATTTTGCGCTATTCACTTGTAAGGCTGGCGACGAACTATAAAAATTCGGCAAGGTGTACAGCGCACCAAACGTCAGGGCAATGACGATCAGTACGTATTTCCAGACGGGATAACGATTCATAGGAAGAAGAAAAATTCTGAGTTAATAAAACAGTTTAAACAGTTCGATGAAATTGCAATCAAGCAGCAATAAACTAAGGACGAAAAACAAAAAAATACTGAAAAAACACCGAAAAATACAACAAGGGCGGGGACATCCCCGCCTCACATTAAATTGCCTTTATTGTTCCTTTTGGCAACAACAAAGTGACCGCACTTTTTTGCACGACGATTTCAGTTGCATTACTGACTTCCAGCGTAACGTAGGCATCAGTTACTTTGGTAATTTTACCCAACACACCGCCAACAGTAATCACCTCATCATTTTTTGCTAACGCATCCATCATAGATTTTTGTTCTTTCTGACGTTTCATTTGCGGGCGTATCATCAAAAAATACAACACAACAAACATCATGACGATAGGTAAAAAACTCATTAAATTACCATCCAGGCCTGGTATTCCGGACGATTGTGCATAAGCATTAGATATAAACATAGTTTTCCTCAAGATTGAAACGTTAGACACATCAGACGCATTAGGCACCAGTTCCGCTAGATGGTGCCTGACACGCATTTTTAAAGCATTATTAAATGACTTACGGTGACAGGCAGTCTGTCCGGATGCTGATTCACGTCTTACTCAGCGTCCTGCTCTCCCTGCCCGGCACCAGCCATCCGCCCGGACACCGCAGAATCAGATGACTTTTGAATTATTTTTTAATCACAATAAGCAACAAGGGTGCCTATTCTAGCATTGGAGCTAAATGCCCCGCGCCCTATCGGCATGAAATTGCGCCACAAAAGCTGAAAAACCATCTGCATCCAGAGCATCACGCATTTCTTGCATTAATTCCAAGTAATAATGCAGATTATGAATTGTATTCAGACGTGCGCCCAGAATTTCACCGGTACGGTGCAAATGATGCAGATAAGCACGTGAGAAATGACTGCATGCATAACAACTGCAGGTCGCATCCAGGGGCGCCATATCCTCTTTATATCTGGCATTTTTAATCTTGATGTCACCAAAACGGGTAAACAACCAGCCATTACGCGCGTTCCTGGTTGGCATAACGCAATCAAACATATCCACACCGTTTTGCACTGCTACAACTAAATCTTCCGGCGTACCGACACCCATTAAATAATGCGGCTTATCGGCAGGAAGACGCGGCCCCACATGCGCCAGCACACGCAACATATCTTCTTTAGGTTCGCCTACCGACAAACCGCCAATGGCAATACCATCAAAATTCAATTGCTCCAGACCAGCCAGTGATTCATCACGCAAGTGTTCAAACATACCGCCCTGCACAATACCGAACAAGGCATTCGGGTTTTCACCCTGTTCAAATTCATCCAGTGAACGCTTGGCCCAACGCAGCGACATACGCATGGAACGCGCGGCTTCATCACTGGTCGCCGGTCTGCCGTCAATTTCATACGGCGTACACTCATCGAACTGCATCACAATATCGGAATTCAAGACGCGTTGAATTTGCATCGAAATTTCAGGAGATAAAAATAAACGCTCACCGTTGATAGGCGAAGCAAATTTCACGCCTTCTTCGGTAATTTTACGCATTGCCCCCAATGAAAACACCTGAAATCCACCCGAATCGGTCAATATCGGCTTATTCCAGCCCATAAAATCATGCAAACCGCCAAATTTCTTAATCACCTCCATACCCGGCCGCAACCACAAATGAAAGGTATTTCCTAAAATAATCTGCGCCTGAATTTCATTCAACTCAAGAGGCGACATGGCTTTCACCGAGCCATAGGTGCCGACCGGCATAAAAATAGGCGTTTCTATCACACCATGATTCACAGTGACCTGACCGCGCCGGGCCGCACTATTGGGATCTTTTTTGATCAGTTTAAATTCGAGCATAAATATTACCTGTAGGGTTCTTATGTTGTTACGCGTTTTGCGTATTCGTCAGCAGCATGGCATCGCCGTAACTAAAAAAGCGGTATTTTTCTGCAATCGCATGCTGATATGCCGCACGAATTTGCGCATACCCGGCAAATGCAGATACCAGCATCAGCAAGGTTGATTTAGGTAAATGAAAATTCGTAATCAGACGTGTGACGGTTTTAAACGTATAACCGGGTGTAATAAACAAGCGGGTATGATCACTGCCCGCCTGCAAAGAACCTGAACGGGAAGCCGATTCCAGCGCACGCAAGCTGGTAGTACCCACAGCAACGACCGCCCGCCCTGCTGCCCGCGCCGCCTGCACAGCCGTCACCGTAGCGTCGGGAACGCTATACCACTCACTGTGCATATCATGCTCGGCCAGATTTTCATGGCGTACCGGCTGAAAAGTACCGGCACCCACATGTAAGGTGACGTAAGCAAACTGCAAACCTTTAATACGGCACTGCTCCAATAACTCTTCGTCAAAATGCAAACCGGCCGTAGGTGCCGCGACTGCTCCGGGCACTTGTGAATACACGGTCTGATAACGTGTTTCATCAAATGCATCTGCGGTGTGCTCAATGTAGGGAGGCAGAGGCAAGCGGCCATGTGTTTCCAGCAAATCAAAGACATCGCCGGGAAAATGCAATGTATAAAATTCACCCTCACGCTCCCCCACCTCAACATCAAATGCGTCAGCCAGACGAATCCGGCTACCCGGTTGCGGTGATTTAGATGCACGAACCTGCGCCAGTACACTATGTTGTCCCGGTTGATTAAACAAAACACGTTCCACCAGCACTTCTACCTTACCACCGGTATTTTTGATACCAAAAAAGCGGGCTTTCAGCACCCGTGTATCATTAAATACTAATACATCACCAGCACTTAACTGGCTGACAACGTCAATAAATTGCCTGTCGATCAAAACATCACCATCTACATGCAACAAACGTGAAGCACTACGCTCCGGCAAAGGCAATTGCGCAATAAGGGAGGCTGGAAGGTCAAAATCAAAATCGGAAAGTGAATACATGAACAGAGGCTTACTTAACTGGTGAATAAGAAAAAATATAATAGCGCACAGGCTGTATAAAAACACAGTAATGTGCTAAATTGTGGGCTCCCCTGAGTCTGTCGACCAGGCTGATGTGCAACTGAGGTGCAAACCAGATACCGACTTAGTGCAATTGCAAACCCGCCATTCTACGCTTTCTATCACGACTCCGATATGCCTGCCGCCAAACCAGCCGTAATCAAACCAAGCAACGCTTCAAAACTGGCAGGCAGCCTGGCCAAACTGGGATTACGTACCGATATGGATCTGGTGTTACACCTGCCCATGCGCTACATTGACGAAACCACCGTCATGCCAATCAGACAAGCTGCCTGTCTGGGCGGGCACATGGTACAGGTAGAAGGAGTAGTCACCGCCTGCGAAGTGCAATACCAGCCGAGACGCCAGCTGATCGTCACTATTGCCGACGACAGTGGCCAGCTGGTTTTACGCTTTCTTAATTTTTATGGCAGTCAGACCACACAACTTGCGGTATCGACACGCATTCGCGCCAGAGCAGAACTGCGACAGGGGTTTTTCGGCCCGGAAATGGTGCATCCCGAATACAAGGTGGTCAATGAAAACACCCCGCTCCCCACGGTATTAACCCCTGTTTACCCGGCTGGCGAAGGCTTATCGCAAGCAACGCTGCGACGTGAAATTCGCGCCGCCATGCCACGTATAAACTGGCAGGATACGCTGCCCCCCTCCCTGCGTGAACAGTTTGGATTAATGGGATTTTCCGAAGCTGTGCATTTTCTGCACAACCCGCCTGCCGATGTCGATGAACACAGCCTGGAAGACCGGTCGCATCCGGCCTGGCATCGCATGAAATTTGATGAACTGCTGGCGCAACAACTCTCTCTGCAACGCGCCCAGGCATCACGGCGCAGTAAAAATGCACCGTGCCTGGATTCTGTTGGCACTTTATCCGCAGCCTTTTTACAGACACTGCCATTTTCATTAACGGGAGCACAACAACGGGTACTTACCGAAATCCGGACTGATATTGCGGCTCCTTATCCGATGCAGCGTTTATTACAGGGAGATGTCGGATGCGGAAAAACTATCGTAGCCGCCTTAGCAGCTGCACAGGCAATCGACAGTGCTTATCAGGCAGTACTGATGGCACCGACAGAAATTCTCGCCGACCAGCACTTTCGTAAAATTGCTGCCTGGCTGGAGCCTTGTGGCGTTTCAGTAGCATGGCTGACCGGAAGCCTCAGAAAAAAACAAAAAATCGCGGCACGCGGGCAAATTGAATCAGGCAACGCTCAACTGGTCATCGGCACCCATGCACTGTTACAGGATGATGTGCAATTCGCAAAACTGGGTCTGGTCATTGTGGATGAGCAGCATCGCTTTGGCGTAGACCAGCGTCTTACGCTGCGAAACAAGGGCAGTACCGGCCTGATTCCGCATCAGCTCATGATGTCAGCGACACCCATTCCACGCACGCTGGCCATGACCTACTATGCAGATCTGGAAATTTCTGTTATTGATGAACTCCCTCCCGGGCGCAGCCCTGTCATGACCCGTGTCATTGATCAGGAGCGACGTAACGAAGTCATTGAACGGGTTGGTGCCGCAGCAACAGCAGGCCGTCAGATTTATTGGGTATGTCCACTAATTGAAGAGTCTGAAGCACTGCAATTACAAACAGCCACAGACACCCACCTGATGTTGCAGGAAGCCTTACCTGAGTTAACGATCGGACTCATTCACGGACGCATTAAAACCGCTGAAAAACAAGCCATCATGGCCGATTTTATTGCCGGAACAACCCAATTACTGGTCGCTACCACAGTGATTGAAGTAGGAGTCGACGTACCCAATGCATCACTGATGGTGATAGAACATGCTGAACGCTTTGGATTATCGCAGCTACACCAGCTACGTGGTCGTGTCGGCCGGGGCACCGCAGCAAGCGTATGCCTGCTGCTATATCAGGGACCGCTGGGAAGCACGGCCAAGCAACGATTAATGACCATGCGCAGCACTACCGACGGCTTTGAAATTGCCCGTAAAGATTTAGAAATCCGCGGACCGGGGGAATTTTTAGGTGCGCGTCAGGCCGGTCAGGCCATGCTGCGCTTTGCTGATCTGAATAATGACCAGTGGCTGGCGGAACAGGCCCGGGATCTGGCACAATCACTACTGCGCACCGCACCAGACATCGTCACCGCCCATTTACTACGCTGGATGAACAACAAAGAAGAATATCTGCGGGTATAGACAGTAAAGTCATATAAAAAACGCAATAAATTATAAAAATAACTTGAAAATATAGCATTTTAGCTAAATAATCGTAGCCATCATTAACACATTCCACGTGTACCAGCTTTGAAAACCGGCATTGAATCTGGCGTTGAACTTAACGCTGAGTCCGGTACAAAACCCGGCACCAAATTCGGCATTAATTACCTGGAAGCGTACTTATGACACTGACCGAACTCAAATACATTGTGGCTGTTGCACGTCACAAACACTTTGGCCATGCAGCAGAAGCCTGTTTTGTAGCCCAGCCTACTCTTTCTGTCGCAATAAAGAAACTGGAAGATGAGCTGGGCGTTATTCTTTTTGAACGTGGCGGATCAGAAGTCACCACCACTGCTCTGGGGGCACAAATTGTGGCGCAGGCAGAACATGTTTTAGAGCAAACTGCTGCAATTAAAGAAATCGCAAAACAAAATAAAGACCCGCTCGCCGGCGTATTCCGGCTCGGCGTTATTTACACCATAGGCCCCTATCTACTCCCGACGCTGGTCAAAAGCATGATAGAGCACTTGCCGCAAATGCCGTTAATATTGCAGGAAAACTTCACAACACGTCTGCTTGAACTACTGCGGCAAGGTGAGCTGGATGCCGCTATTGTCGCACTACCATTACCAGAACATGGTTTTATGACGCTACCAGTCTACGATGAACCCTTTGTCGTTGCAGTACCCAAACAACATCCGTGGGCCAAACGCAGTAGTATAGATACCAGTGAATTAAAATCCGAAACCATGCTACTACTGGGAAACGGACACTGCTTCCGCGATCAGGTTTTGGAAGTATGTCCGGAAATGGCACGATACGCCACCAGCAACGATGGCATAGCACGCACTTTTGAAGGATCTTCCCTGGAAACCATACGTCACATGGTCGCTTCCGGAATAGGCATCACTGTACTACCCAAAGCATCAGCCCCCAACAACAACAGCGCCGATGGCATGCTGCGTCACTTACCGTTCAGTGAACCCAGCCCCATGCGCCAGGTAGCGCTGGTATGGCGTAAAAGTTTTCCGCGCAGTACTGCCATTGAGGCACTGAGACGGGCAATATTAAATAGCACTTTGCCTGGCGTGACTATGTTACCAAACGCAGTTGCCAGTTAACGCACAGGCGGAAATCAGCCTGACTGATGCAGCTCACGGCCGGCTGGTCGTGTTTTACTGAAGCGTGATACCGGATCTCTCCGCATAAATCACCCGGAAATAACGTAGTAAATGGCCTGATAGCAGCATCCGTTTCCAATCAGACCTGGTTAGCGCAGTACGTAGTTGCGCAGCCAGTCGCTCTGTGTTTTAATCGACCCTCTGCTTACTTCCTCATGATGAGGCTCCAAATTCACTCCACTTTACTTTCCATTTTATTTACGACCGCGATTGCCGGCGTAATCAGCCTCACCGCCGCTGCCATTTTTTCTTTTTCGATTCTATCCAAAGTAGTCGAACGCCTGGTGAGTTTATCGGTAGGCATTATGTTATCGACCTCATTTTTACACGCCTTACCGGAAGCATTTGAATCCGGAGCCGATTCCCATAACTTGTTTGCGCTGCTGCTTGGAGGCTTGCTTGCGTTTTTTCTGCTCGAAAAATTCGCAATTTTACGACACTCTCATCACCATGAAGGTGACGGACACCACCACCATCACGGTCATGACGCACACGAAGCAGGCAAATCCGGCTGGATGATTCTGGTTGGTGATGGCATGCATAATTTCACCGATGGCATTTTAATCGCTGCGGCATTTCTGGCAAATCCACAATTGGGTATCGTAACCGGCTTAGCGATTATCGCTCATGAAATACCACAAGAAATTGGTGATTTTATCGTCTTACTGAATGCAGGATTCACCCGCACCCGCGCCTATGTTTACAATATGATTTCAAGCATGATGGCTGTTGTGGGAGGTATTTTAGGATATTACACACTGGAAAATGCCAGCAACCTGATTCCCTATGTACTGGTAATTGCCTCATCAGGATTTATCTATATAGCAGTAAGTGACCTCATGCCTCAGATGCAACGGCGCGCCACCTTACGAGAAACCATTCCGCAAATCATTTTGATTGGCTTAGGTGTAATGCTGGTATTATTTTTAACAGGACACCATCATCACTGATGACAGGCTGCCCCTTTCGCAGGTTGGATTACATCCTGATCCAACCTGCGTAACGGTCTTAGTTAATTAAGGCCACTACTCCTGGCAGTAAATCTACATATGGTAAGCTACCGTCGTCATCACCTTTGCCATACCCTTCATCAGTTTTTTAACTGCCTCCGGTAACTCGGCAGCACCCAATGCCTGCGCAGCAGCGCCATGTGCAATTTCATCATCACGCATCTGCACTACAATCGCACGCGATTTTGCATCAGCTACCGGCAAACTTGCCAGGTGACTATTTAGGTGCGCCTCTACCTGACGTTCGGTTTCAACCACAAAACCAAGACTGGCTGCATCGCCGACTTTGGCAGCAA
This sequence comes from uncultured Oxalobacteraceae bacterium, assembly GCA_903914535.1. Lineage (GTDB taxonomy): Bacteria > Pseudomonadota > Gammaproteobacteria > Burkholderiales > Burkholderiaceae_D > Solimicrobium. The sequence goes on along the minus strand of CAIWPG010000078.1, from coordinate 44,556 downwards.
CTACACCACACACAAATGCACCGGCATACCAAAGCGGATTGAATATACTCAGGTGTGAATCAAGCTCCTTAACCCGTTGTGATGTCCAGGCTAAATGATCTTCCTCTTCACGTCCTGCTTCAGCAAATTGCTGCTGCAATGCTGCACTGCGGGAGAAGAATCCCTGCGACTGGTACAGCGCCTGAGCGCATATTTCACCGACATGATTCACCCGCATCAGGCCAGCACTATGTTGCCTATCTTCTGACAACATTGCACTATCATTCAGGTTCCTGCCGGGATTATCGCGAGTTGCTGGTATTGCGCCAACGACAACACGTAACATTTTATCGAAATTTGTTACTAACAAGTCTATTTTGTTACACAATGTATCACCCACCTTTTTTTGTAATTTGCTGTTGCGCAATAGCGACAATTTTGCCGTTATTTCAGCTTGAAAATGACATTTCCTTTGCCCTGAATTCCGTTTTTTGTTGAAATGGAGCCCTGCTTTTAATCTAATCAGATTTAGCAACTGTCAGTAAAGAAATGCGCCTGTTAATGCAGTAATAATAGTCGCTTTGCTGACGGCAGTAATTATAGCAAGTCAACTTTTGGAGAAATACCCGATGAAAAAATCACTACTCGCCTTAGCCATTTTAAGTTCTTTTGCTGGTATCGCTTCAGCTCAGTCTTCCGTCACTGTTTATGGTCTGATCGATGCAGGCGTAACCTACGCTGGTAACAATAATGCTGTAGCTAATAACACACCAGTAGTTGGCAACAAAGTATCCCTGGACAGCGGCATTGCAAGTGGTTCACGTTTAGGCTTCAAGGGTTCTGAAGATTTAGGTAACAATTTAAAAGCCATTTTCCAATTGGAAGCTGGTTTCTCAGCAGCCGACGGCACAAGCCAGCAAGGCGCTTTATTTGGCCGTGCATCCTGGGTTGGTTTGTCAGGTGATTTTGGTACAGTAACAGCAGGTCGTCAGGCTACTCCTCTGTACAATGCACTGAACGTTATTGATCCGTTTGAAACTGGTTTCGCCGGTGCGTCAACCAACCTGATGAATGCTGGCGGCGGCAATATTGTCACAGTAGACAACGTACAAACAATGACTAACGGCAGCGCATGGCAAAACAACTCCCTGCGTTATGCATCACAAAACGTAAGTGGATTTTCCGGTGAAGTTAACTACGGTTTTGGCGGTGTAGCTGGCAATAATTCAGCCGGTCGTGAAGTTGGCGCTACTGCCAACTACGCTAATGGCCCACTGGCATTGTTGATTTCCTACGATGGCGTTAAAGCTATCGATGACAGCAACACTTACAAAACAACATTGTTCGGCGGCACATTGAATCTGGCTCAGTTCGGCCTGCCTGTTAAAACAAGTTTGGGTTATGCAATCAATAAAGGTTCTGATATTGTCGGCGGCACCAACGTTGATTCGACCAACCTGATCCTGGGTGCACGTATTCCATTTGGCGCCAGCGAAGTGTTAGCTTCCTACATCCGGAAAAACGACAAAACTGCGTTGAACCAAGATGCAGACCAATACGCAGTAGGTTATACCTACGCATTGTCGAAACGCACAGGTTTGTATTCATCCCTGGCTTTCTTGCGTAACACCAACGGCGGAACAAGCCAAATCGGTAATGCAAGCACTGTTGGCAACACCACTGCTGCTTACGGTACTAAAGCGATTGACTTCGGTATTCGTCATTCATTCTGATAATACCAGGCTGCATGCGTAGACTGCATGCGCAGGCTGGGACGACAGTCCCGGCACAGATGTAAATCGTAGGCTGAGATAATATCCCGGCAATATAGCTGAAAATTGCATGCCGGGACTGTCGTCCCAGCCTACGACTCATCTGATTCACCCATCTGTTCTGTCCCTCCCGTCTGTTTTTCCCCACCTGATCATTTTCACTGATCTGCGCTTAGCCCTCGCTTTAAACATGAATAATGTTTAATGTAAACAATCCTGCACTCCCCTTATACTCCGGCATAACGCTGAAAATCTGGCGACATTAACATCGATTGACGAAGCAGGCAGACATTGATCACTGCCCGTCATTCCGATTCTTTGTGACGGAGTACACGAATGCTTTTGCTTGTTCGAATTGCACTGAAACGCCCCTACACATTTATTGTGTTAGCCCTGCTTATCCTGATTTTTGGCCCACTGGCAGCACTACGTTCGCCAACAGATATTTTTCCTGACATCAAAATTCCTGTTATTAGCGCCGTATGGAGCTACTCAGGGCTCTCTCCGGAAGATATGTCCGGGCGGGTGGTTTATTATTACGAAAGACAGCTAAGTTCTACCGTCAACGATATTGATCACATTGAATCACAATCGCTGGCCGGTTATGGCATTGTTAAAATTTTCTTTCAACCTAATGTCGATATTCGTACCGCTACCGCACAAGTGACATCCATCTCACAAACCGTGCTCAAGCAAATGCCTCCCGGGATCACGCCGCCTCTGATCTTAAATTACAACGCATCGACTGTACCGATTATTCAGTTAGCCCTTTCCAGCATGCAGGAAACGGAGCAAAAATTATTTGATTTTGGCCAGAACTTCATACGCCCCCAACTTGCGACTGTACCAGGCACAGCGATTCCATCCCCTTACGGCGGTAAAGTACGACAAATTCAAATTGATATCAACCAGCAAGCCTTACAAGCCAAACATCTGTCAGCAGAAGATGTTGAAAATGCCCTGGCAGCACAAAATCAAATTATTCCGGTCGGCACACAAAAAATTGGGCGTTTTGAATATAGCGTCAAATTAAATAACAGCCCCGATGCATTTGAAAAATTGAATGATCTGCCGATTAAAGCAGTCGATGGCACCATCATTACCATGCGCGACATAGCGACAGTTCGTGACGGAAATCCGCCCCAAACTAATATTGTACGGGTAGACGGTAATCGTGCTGTGTTGATGACCATTTTAAAAAGTGGTGCCGCATCAACACTCGATATCGTAAGTAATATTAAAAAAATACTGCCGATTATTTCTGAAACACTGCCAAAATCCATACACATGGCCGTCATCGGCGATCAATCCGTCTTTGTAAAATCGGCAGTCAGTGGTGTCGCACGTGAAGCCATTATCGCTGCCTTGTTAACCAGTCTGATGATATTGCTGTTTTTGGGCAGTTGGCGCTCCACCCTGATTATTACCGCCTCAATACCGCTGGCTATTTTATCGTCCATCGTCGGATTATATATAGCAGGAGAGACACTGAATATCATGACCTTGGGCGGTCTGGCTCTGGCTGTCGGTATTCTGGTGGATGATGCAACAGTAACGATTGAAAATATTAACTGGCATCTTGAACAGGGAAAAACGGTGCACGCTGCCATCATGGATGGCGCACATCAGATTGTCGGTCCGGCTTTTGTCTCGCTACTCTGTATTTGCATCGTATTTATTCCGATGTTTTTCTTAAATGGTGTCGCGCATTATTTATTTGTCCCTATGGCAGAAGCCGTTATCTTTGCCATGATTGCCTCCTTTTTTCTGTCACGGACACTGGTGCCAACGATGTCACTCTACCTGTTGCGCACACATAGCATTGACGGACATCCGTCTGGCGAACTCCTTCAGATGGCGCAGCCGGAACACCATTCTCCGTCCCACTCCCACAATCGGCTGGTACGATTTCAGCAAACTTTTGAACGTATTTTTTTACGTATCCGTAATGTATATTATTCATTCCTGGTACTCGCCATGCAAAACCGGCCTACATTTATTATCGGTTTTCTGACTATCATTATGCTGTCTTTTGCACTGGTTCCGTATTTAGGCAGAGATTTCTTTCCGGCAGTGGATTCCGGCCAAATCAAAATGCATGTACGGGCACAGATAGGAACACGTATTGAAGAAACTGCCAAATTGTTTGATCAGGTGGAACACCAGATTCGTAGCACCATACCAAAAGAGGAACTGGGCAGTATAGTAGATAACATGGGACTCACCGTCAGCGGTATCAATCAGGTCTATAACAATACCGGTACCATAGGACCACAAGACGGCGATATTCTCATTACGCTCAATGAAGGCCACCACCCTACCGATAAGTATGTATCGCAATTACGCCAGACATTGGTACGCCAATTTCCGGGTACGACATTTTCTTTTTTACCGGCAGACATTATCAGTCAGATTCTGAACTTTGGCTCTCCGGCACCTATTGATATCCAGGTAATGGGCCCCAATGGCGAACAAAATATGATTTATGCGCAAAAATTACTGCGTGAAATAAACAAAGTTCCGGGGATTGCTGATGCACGAATTCAACAGGCCAATAATTACCCGCAACTGCGCGTGGAAGTTGATCGTAACCGGGCCAAACAACTTGGGATTACCGAACGCGATGTCACGAATAGTCTGGTCGTCACCATGGCAGGCAGTGGTCAGGTCGCTCCGGCATTCTGGTTAAACAAACGTAATGGCGTGTCTTATCCTATCGTGGCACAAACTCCGGAATACCGTATTCAATCCCTGTCGGATCTTGAAAACATCCCGATTGCCGGTGACGGTGCCAAGGGTTTACAAATATTGGGAGGCTTAGCCAGTATTACCCGCAGCACTACGCCGGCTGTGGTCTCGCACTACGCCGTACAGCCAGTGATTGATATTTTTGCGACGCCACAACACCGGGATCTGGGCGGACTGGCTACCGATATTGAACACATTCTTAAAGCAAATGAAGCCAGTCGTCCCAAAGGCGCCATTATTTCATTGCGCGGACAGGTGCAAACGATGAATACCGCATTCAGCGGATTGCTGTTTGGCCTGTTGGCGGCGGTAGTACTGATCTACCTGCTGATCGTGGTTAACTTTCAGTCATGGAGCGATCCGTTTGTGATTATCACCGCCCTGCCTGCTGCACTGGCCGGTATTGTATGGATGCTGTTTGCCACACATACCACCTTATCGGTACCGGCACTGACCGGCGCTATTATGTGTATGGGCGTTGCTACAGCCAATAGTATTCTGGTCATCAGCTTTGCCCGGGAACGGCTGCACCACACCGGAAACTCAGTCAAAGCAGCATTAGAAGCCGGCTTCACCCGCTTCCGGCCAGTCCTGATGACTGCGCTGGCAATGATTATCGGTATGGCGCCGATGGCGCTCGGACTTGGGGAGGGCGGCGAACAAAATGCCCCTCTCGGTCGCGCTGTCATCGGCGGATTACTCGCTGCCACAATCGCTACCTTATTTTTCGTGCCTGTCGTATTCAGCATCGTACACAGACACTATCAAGCTGTTTCACCTGATGGAGATACTCGTGAGTTCTAACGACATACAGACACCATTACATAAAAAATTACCGGGGAATACCAAATGGGTAGCATGGAGCGCTTTAGCTATTGCGATCAGCGTTGTCATCTGGGGCATAAGTAGTCGCGCTCAGGAACATACTACACTGGTTAATCTGGCTGATACGCAATCGATCCCGACGGTAAATGCACTACACCCGATCAACCGGCCGGATGCACAAGTATTGCTTTTGCCAGGCACCTTACAGGCTTATTACTCAGCATCGGTCTATGCGCGGGTAAGCGGCTATCTCAATCACTGGTCGGTCGACATTGGCGCACCAGTCAAATCCGGTCAGCTGCTGGCCGATATAGAAACGCCTGAACTGGATCAGCAATTGAAGCAATCTCAGGCCAATCTGGAAACCGCGCTGGCCAATGAACGATTAACAGAAATCACCAGCAAACGCTGGCAGCATTTACTGTCCAGCGACTCTGTGTCACAACAGGAAGCCGATGAAAAAAGCGGTGATTACGAAGCAAAAAAAGCACTTGTTTCAGCGGCACGTGCCGATGTGGACAGACTAAAGGCACTGGAATCCTTCAAACGTATCACCGCTCCTTTTGATGGCGTAGTCACTGCCAGAAAAACGGATATCGGTGCACTGATTAATGCCGGGCATGATGCCGGGCATGAATTATTTACCATTGCCGATGTACATAAACTGCGACTGTATGTAAACGTCCCGCAAAGCTACACTAATCAAATCCGGATCGGGATGAATGCACAACTGAGTGTTCCTGAGTTTCCGGGGAAAACATTTAACGCACTGCTAACCGACAATGCCCGTGCAATCAGCGAAAATTCCGGCACAGTATTAATTGAACTGGATGTCGACAATACCAGCGGCACATTAATGCCGGGCGAGTATGGCAATGTCCGTTTCGATTTGCCACACGATGTCAATGCCGTTCAGATACCAGCCAGCGCCCTGGCGTTCCGTAAAGAGGGCCTGACCGTCGCCACACTCACACCGGATAATCACGTTAACTACAAAACCATACAGATCAGTCGTGATCTTGGCTCTATGGTTGAGATCGCGTCGGGTTTAAGCATCACGGATCGTATTATTGATAATCCGGCCGACTCACTGGAAAATGGTGACAAAGTAAAACCGACTGCTGCATCAGAAAAATCATCAGGAAATCAAACAGGAGGGAATAACAAATGATCTCCGGGCCTGGAAAAACAGCTGTCACGCTGGGTATTATTATGGGAACGGTACTGCTGAGCGGCTGTTCACTGGCACCGGTATACCACCCGCCCCTCGTTACTATCCGCACCGATGCATGGCAAGATAAGTTATGGAAAGAAGCAAAACCTCTGGACGATCAGCCGCGCGGAAATTGGTGGCAGATCTACGGCGACCCGGTACTGGATCAACTTGAATCCGGCCTGGATCAGGCCAATCCGGGTATTGCTGCTGCTTTAGCACGTTACGATCAGGCTAATGCCTATGTCAGCCAGATGCAGGCGGGACTCACGCCCACCGCAGATGCCGGTGCCGCACTGACTAATAACCGGCAATCCGATAATCGTCCGCTACGGGGTTCTAATCAGCCCAATGTGTACGATGCCAATACAGTAGGTCTCAGCGCCAGTTACACACTGGATATATGGGGACGCGTACGTAACCTGGTTGCTGCCAGTCAGGCAAATGCACAGGCAGATGCTGCTGACGTAGAAACGATCCGGCTCAGTCTGCATGCCAGTTTAGCCGATAATTACCTGCGTTTACGTGGTACCGACGCACAAGCCGGCATACTCAACAATGCCGTAGAAGCCTATACCCGTGCATTGACGCTGACACAAAATCGCCATGCAGGCGGCGTCGCATCCGGATTAGATGTGGCACGTGCAGAAACACAATTGCGAACTGTACGGGCACAGGCAGCCGACATTGCCTCACAACGTGCATTATATGAACATGCCATTGCCAGTCTGATTGGTCAGCCAGCCATGAATTTCACGCTACCGGCAAGTAAATCTGCCCTGTCAGCGCCATTTATTCCTGTTGGTTTGCCATCAACACTACTGCAACGCCGTCCTGATATTGCGGCAGCAGAACGCCGTGCAGCAGCAGCAAATGCACAAATTGGCGTGGCACGCGCAGCGTATTATCCTGATTTTTCCATTAATGCGGCCTTCGGTGATCAAAATACCGGAAAAGCAGGTTTACTCAGCGCACCTAATAATTTCTGGACACTGGGACCTTCTGCTATCTTCAATATATTTGACGGGGGAAAGCGCGATGCAGAACTTGCCAGAGCAAAGTCTGTACTGGAAGCTGCCGGAGCTGATTATCGCGCCATTGTACTGAGCGCGTTTCAGCAGGTTGCTGACGATTTATCTAAAATGAAATACAACAGAGAAAGCGAGCTTGAACAAGATGCGGCGGTTAAATCGGCCGAACTCACCCTGACGCTGGCATTAAATCGTTACCGTGAGGGTGCGGTTAATTATCTGGAAGTAGTCACAGCCCAGACAGCTGCTTTAGCGGCACAACGCAATGCACTGGATTTGCATACACAACAGTTACGTACTAGTGTCGATCTGATCCAGGCATTAGGCGGAGGCTGGTCGCAGGAACAGCACCGGCAAACTAAGCTTGTTAACTGACAATAGCAGTAACAGACGGCAGACACCCTGCCGTCTGAGCACCTTACGCAGTGGTGATCAATTAGCGCTATGATTACCGTGACAACAAACAGGTATTCAGGAAAAACTATGGCACTTCCATCTGCACTCCGGGTGTTGACGATCGAAGACGATCACACTACAGCCGAAGAAATCGCTGCTGAATTGAGTGCGCGCGGTTTTTTAGTTGACATCGCTCATGACGGCGGCCGTGGACTTGATAAAGCGCTGAACGGGCATTACGATGCCATCACGCTGGATCGCATGCTACCCGGACTGGATGGACTGAGTATAGTGACGCGATTACGGGCAAATGGAATAAGTACGCCGGTACTGATGATCAGTGCGCTCAGTGATGTGGATGAACGTGTACGTGGCTTACGTGCAGGCGGGGACGATTATCTGGTTAAACCCTTTGCTTCGGATGAAATGTCGGCGCGACTGGAAGTGCTTTTGCGGCGCCGTCAGACTCCGGCTCTTATCGTCACCCTGCAAGTCGCCGATCTTAATCTTAACCTGATGGATCGCAGTGTGCGCCGCGACGGTTGTATACTGGAGCTGAAAGCAACCGAGTACCGCCTGCTGGAATATATGATGCGCAATTCCGGGCAGATACTGACCCGGAGTATGATTTTTGAAGCCGTCTGGAATTACCACTTTGACCCCTACACCAACCTGATCGAAGTGCATATGGCACGGTTACGCAAAAAAATTGACCTTCCCGGTCTGCCGGCGCTCATCCATACCGTGCGGGGGTCAGGTTATATGCTGGGACTTCAGCCGTGAAACTCACCTTACGCGAACATTGGAATACCTCGACTTTCAGGCTGGCAGCCTTGTTCGGCGTTCTTTTCATCATAGGGAATATCGCATTATTAAGCCTGATTTACTGGAAAACTTCGGCTTATCTGGTACATCGTACCGACGATAGCATTTATATTATGTCGGAAAATTTCAGGAATATTGCTCCTCATGACGTATTAAAACGCGTTAACGACGCACTAAAATATGACCTGCGAAAATCAAACGTCTACGGTCTGTTTACCAAAGACGGGCATATTATTGCGGGAAATATGGATGATTTTCCTGCAACATTACCGGCAGACGGAAAAATCCATCAATTTGCACATCACAGCATCCCGCCCTACATGCCGGCCAATCAGGCCAATATACCAGCATCCTCCGGCCCGATAAAAACAGATGGTCTGGCAAGGGCGCTGATTCAACGTTTATCCAATGACGATGTGTTAATTGTCGGACGCGATTTTACCCAACTGGCCGAAATTAAAACCATCATCTTAAATGCCTTACTGGTTAGCGGAGCCGTCATACTCATGATTGGTATTCTGGGCGGATTTGCCCTGAGTCTGCGACCCTTACGCCGTATTAATGCCATACGCAACACCAGCAAACGCATCGTTCAGGGGGAACTAAGCCTGCGTCTTCCCGTTTCAAAACGGCAGGATGAACTTGATATGCTGGCGGGCATCGTCAATTGGATGCTGGAAGAAATTGAACGTTTACTCACCGAAGTCAAAAGTGTCACCGATACACTGGCACACGATCTGCGCACGCCACTGACCCGTATTCGTCTGTTACTCTATCGGGTACAACAACAGCAGGCAGCAGAAAATCCTCAGCATCAGCTACTGGATAAAGCACTAAGCGAAACTGATGCCCTGCTAGTACGCTTTCGTGCTTTATTACGTATATCGGAAATTGAAAATCAGCAAAGAAAAGCCGGATTCCGGCTGATGAATCCCTGCGAAGTACTGAATCAGATACCCGACTTATTTGATGCGCTGGCAGACGATGCCGGAGTACGACTGGATATAATGTGCGATACGGATGCCGGCAATTCGCATTCTGAGCTCAGTATCAATGCCAATACAAACAGCAACATGATTTATGCTGATCCGGATTTATTATTTGAAGGATTAAGTAATCTGGTCGATAACGCCATTAAATTCACCCCTCCCGGCGGCAGGGTACTGGTCAGACTAAGCCGTCAACAAACCATATTGCGCTTTGATATTATCGATACGGGATGTGGTATTGCAATCAATGAACGGGAAGCGGTATTACAACGATTTCATCGCAGTCATCGCAGACAAGAAAAAGAAGGATATGGACTGGGGCTGAGCATCGTCGCCGCGATCATGCATTTGCATGGCTACACCTTAACATTTCAGGACAGTCCGGCCGGAACCCACGTCACTGTTTTTTGCCCGTGCAGCGCGGGGTAATTGCAAGCCGGATAATTGTGTAGATACCGGGATGATAATCCCGGCATTATGGTAAAAAATTGCATGCCGGGACTCTCGTCCCAGCCTGCATGTCGTCCCAAGCTGCCGCTTAAATCAGAAAGTATGGTCAAGACCAATAGTGAGTCCGTTTGATGTCGCTTTGTTAGTCGCATTACCCTGGAATTGGGTCACGTCACCACCGTATTTATTGTGATCCAACTCTAAGAATGCCAAAGTACGTTTTGAGAATTTGTATTCAGCGAATCCAATCACACGGTCAATTTTTGCTTCTGGTTTAAAGCCAGCTCCGGGAGTCCAGGTCCGGTTTACATTGTAGTAACCCAAGGTCAGATCAACTTTAGGTGTTACAGCGTAAGTGCTACCTACCGAGTAAATATCTGTTTTGATTTGTGTCACGCTGGTACGATCTGCGGTATTGCTGCCGTAATTGGCCGCAAATTGCCAGTCACCCAAAGTGTAACGACCACCTGCTGTGTATGCAGTCAGCTTCAGGGTATCCGTATTGTTATTCAGATCCTGGTATGCTGCGGACAAAACCAATCCGTCATGACGGTATGTTAAACCGGCTTCGGCACTTGAACCGGCCTGTGTTGCACCTGCCACACCGCCAAACGAGTACAACAAAGTCGCCTTCACATCGCCCACATCGGTAATATATTTGACGGCGTTATCCTGACGCATCATGGAATCATTCCCAGGATCGCCGGTACCATAATAAGTAGCAGACGAGGCAACCAGACTGCTTGAATTCAGCGAGGTGTATTGTAAGTTAGGATTAAATGAGGAAAAACGTCCGTCAATCGCATCAATTTCATCAATCAGATCCCGTATCACGCTTTGCTGACGACCAAATAATACTTTACCGTAAGGCGTAGCCAGACCAACAAAAGCCTGACGTTCAAATAATTTATCGGTCGATGCCGCAGCAGTATCTTTACCAGTGCCCAGATTAGGATTAACACTACCGGTATTTGCATATAATTCACTTTCCAGTGTGAACACAGCCTGATAACCGCCACCGAGATCTTCTCCGCCAGTCACACCAAAGCGACCTGATCTGTCCACACCATTTGCCAGCGCCGCCGTATTACCGGAGCTGGCAGATGGGGATGAAGTTGCTGATAATCCCAGACCCGATGAATAGCGTGCCCCAAGGTCAACAATACCGTACACGGTAACACTGCTTTGCGCATAGGCTTCTGTAAATGCGACACTGGAAGTGAGCGCTACGACAATCCCTGCAACCAGGGTGGGAATAGTTTTAGTTTTCATTTTTATCTCGCATAAAAAAGTGACGATGACAGGCTGCCTTTCCAAATAAGAAAGCCGCTTCATGCACCGGAAGACGCAGAGTAGCATTGCCTGTTTTTATTCAAAACGAATCGTTTCACGCTTTGATATGCGAAAAATGCATTAGTTGATTAAGTGCCTTAAGAAGCACTTTTTGCTGCACAAAAGAAGTAGGACAAATTACGGATGCCATTTTCCGTATAAAAAAAGCCACTCAGTATAAAACTGAGCGGCTTTTTTATTGATGTGGCTTACGCCACATCTGCGTTCTTATAGCAAAATAATACGGCTGCTATTAGAATTTTGTACGCATACCAACAGCAAAAATGTAGTTGCTTGTATTGTAGGTAGTCGATGGGTATTGAGCACCTTTGTATGTCGAATACATCAAACCAGCATAAACGTCGGTACGTTTAGTGAAATGGTAGTCAGCCAGAGTTGAGTAAGTGTAGATATTGCCATCTTTTTGTGCAAGATCAGCGGACTGTTTTGCATTTTGGTCATAGAAACCGGCAGATACGTTGAATGCAGGAGTGATGTTGTAATCACCGCCAACGAAATAAACGTCAGTCGTTTGCATTGCAGATGCAAAGTTAGTACCGGTACCGATGGTGTAACCATACAGGCTAGTCGCTGTAAATGCATCAGAAGGTTGTTTCAGTGTATAACGCTCAGCGCCGCCACGGATTGTTGCATCGCCCATTTTGTATTTAGCAGCCAGGAAATAAGCTGATGTATTGTAGCTGGTAACGTTGATGTCACCGGCAACAGTACTGTTGCTTACTTTCATGCCATCTGTGAACGCTTCGTAAGCACCTTGAATACCGAAAGCGCCGTTATCGTAGCCCAGATTCAATGTGTAACCGGATTGAGCTGATGTGCTGCCTGCAACGCCGCCCAGTTTGTACATAGCGCCGACATTGAATGCACCCATTTTGTTGGTGTATTTAATGCTGTTGTCTACGCGTGTATCTTCAGAAACACCACCGCCGCCGCCGATAGTGCCGGAGAAGCCCATTGGGGAAAACAATTGCGCATCTTGTACAGGATCGTAAGTTGTCAGGATATCAAAAATAGGCGTAGTGTTACGGCCAAAAGATACCGAACCCAGGTTGCTGTCTGACAAACCAACAATAGCCATACGGTTAAACAACTGACCATCTAATGATGAGTTAGCAGAAACAGTACCACTTGTTGAATTTCTGTTAGCTGCCAGTGAACCGGCTGCATTGTTCAGGCCGCCGGATGGCAGATTGAAACCAGATTCCAACACGAAAAATGCCTTCATGCCATTACCCAGATCTTCAGAACCACGCAGACCCCAACGTGAATCTTGTATGCCGCCGTTAGCCAGTGCAGTAACTGAACTGTTTACTGGTGTTTTAGTTGCCGATACCGGATTAACAGTAGCAGGGAAATTGGAGTCAGCGCTCAATGAATGTTCAACGTGAACAACTGCAGCATCCAGAACGCCGTACAATTCGATAGAAGATTGAGCGTAAGCGCCGCTTGTTGCAAGCAGCATGCTCATGCCGATAAGTTTCTTGTTCATGGGTAGTCCCTAGTGATGTGGTGAGTAATTCTTTACATTATTAAAATAATACCGAATAAGCCGCGCCAATCATAAAATTCAATGTGTCGCAGTTAAAGCCGGGCAATCATGTCTTCTTAGGCAAGTTAATAGATTATGCGAATTAAGCGAAATTAGCCTAAATTACGTCAATTTCGCCAAAATTATGATTGCCAACCAGATATTTACTTAATCAAGTGGTGATCATAATACCCAATTATTTCATTAGCATGACATGCTGTTGTAACAAAACAACAGTAAAACGTTCTGCTTCTGATGCAACAAGGCTATTAAATTTTATACAAAACTACTTCAGTATCAAAATTTAACGTCACAAAACAATTTTCTTGCAGATCAAGGTGTTATCCATAAAAATTACGGGCTGATTTAAAAAATCAATGTGCTTTATCCCAATTCGGGCCAACACCAAGCTCTGCCAGCAGAGGCACCTTCAATGTCGCCACCCCGGCCATTAACTCCGGCAATTTTTGCAGTACCAGCGTCAACTCATGCCCGGGTACCTCCAGCACCAGTTCATCATGTACCTGCATGATCATTTTCGATTGCAACTGTCCCTGCTCCAGCCAGTCCTGAACCGCCACCATCGCCAGCTTGATCAGATCCGCCGCCGTACCCTGCATCGGGGCATTAATCGCAGCGCGTTCCGCTCCCTGCCGGCGCTGACCATTCGATGAATTAATTTCAGCCAGCCATAAACGACGACCGAAGACGGTTTCTACATAGCCCTGCTCCCTGGCCTGCACCCGGGTATCCGCCATATACTGCGCCACCCCCGGATAACGGGCAAAATAAGTATCAATGTAACGCTGTGCTGCGGCCCGTTCTATACCGAGACTGGAAGCCAGACCAAACGCACTCATACCATAAATCAGGCCAAAATTGATCACTTTGGCATAACGGCGCTGCTCAGTCGTTACCTCTGCCGGCAGAATACCGAAAATTTCTGAGGCAGTCGCCCGGTGAACGTCTTCACCTTCGGCAAAAGAGCGTAATAAACTGGCATCATCAGAGATATGCGCCATGATACGTAATTCAATCTGAGAATAATCGGCAGAGACAATCACGCTGCCTGGCGGAGCAATAAAGGCTTCACGTATACGCCGCCCTTCTGCACTGCGAATCGGGATATTTTGCAGATTGGGATCATTGGACGCCAACCTGCCGGTGACTGCCACTGCCTGCGCATAATTCGTATGCACCCGGCCCGTGCTGCTATTCACCATTTTTGGCAGCTTATCGGTGTACGTCGATTTCAGCTTAGCCAGGCCACGGTATTCCAGCAACACTTTAGGCAGAGGGTAATTTTCCGCCAGCTTTTGCAAGACCTCTTCATCCGTAGAAGGTGCTCCGGAAGGTGTTTTTTTTACGATGGGCAACTGCAATTTAACAAAGAAAATCTCACCCAATTGTTTAGGAGAATTCAAATTAAAGGGCTGCCCTGCCATCTCGTAAGCTTGCTGTTCCAGTGCCAGCAAACGCAAACCGATTTCATGCGATTGCGTTGCCAGTAAACCGGCATCAATCAATACGCCATTGCGTTCAATTTTTTGCAAAACCTGCGCTGTGGGCAATTCAATACGCTGATAGATATCATGTAATTGCGCATCGGACCGCACTTGCGGATACAAGGCCTGATGCAATTGCAGGGTAATATCAGCATCTTCTGCCGCATAATGTGTCGCAGCAACAATGTCCACTTCATCAAAACAAATCTGACTCGCTCCTTTACCACACAACTCAGTAAAACTGGTGGTCTTGTAGTTCAGATGACGCAAGGCCAGACTATCCATGTCGTGGGATTTATGTGACTCCAGCACATAGGATTGCAGCAAAGTATCGTGCGCCACGCCACGCAGGGTCACACCGTGATTAGCAAAAATATGGCTGTCGTACTTCAAATTTTGTCCGGCTTTTAAACACTGCGCATCTTCCAGCCAGGGTTTTAAGCGACTCAACACCAGTTCGCGTGAAAGCTGTGGCACGACACCGGCATAACGATGCGCCACGGGGATATAAGCAGCATGCCCCGGTTCGCAACACAGCGAAATGCCGACTAATTGCGCTGTCATCGGCTCCAGCGAGGTCGTTTCAGTATCAACAGAAGTTAATTCAGCATGCTGAATTTTTTCCAGCCAGACGCTTAACTCTGCTTCAGTCAGAATCGTGTCGTAACGCACAGGCGTTTGCGTTTGTACCGGTAATTGCGCTTGCGGCTGCAATGAAGTTGACAACGGTGCTTCACCACTGACCACATCCGCACTTGCTGAGGGCGAAATAAAGGCGGACTGCGGCTGCGGACTGGCTGTGGCAAAGGCAGAATCGGAGGATAAATTAAATTCAGGCACTGCGGCAGGCTGGCGTGCCAGTGCATCCCGCAACCAGCTTTTAAAACCATAACGCGAGAAAAACTCCACCATGCCCGTGACATCTTCCGTACCACTGACCAGGGATTCAGTAATAGAAACACACTGCGCAGATAAATCACAATCTGTTTTAACCGTCACCAGGGTACGGGCCTGCGGCAACCAATCCAGCGCCTGACGCAGGTTGGCACCAACCACGCCGCCAATATTGGCAGCATTCGCCATCACGCCATCCAGCGACTCATATAAACCCAGCCACTTCAGTGCCGTTTTAGGGCCGACTTTGGCGACACCGGGCACGTTATCTACCGTATCGCCGATTAAACTCAGGTAATCCACAATACGATCCGGCGGCACGCCGAATTTGGCAAACACCCCGGCTTCATCCAGCGTTTCATTACTCATGGTATTAATCAGCGTCACATCCTGATTCACCAGTTGCGCCAGATCTTTATCGCCGGTAGAAACAACACATTTCAACCCCAGGCTGACCGCATCCACCGCCAGGGTGCCGATCACATCATCCGCCTCCACGCCTTCCACCATCAGGATAGGCCATCCCATCAGCCGGACTACTTCATGAATCGGCGCCAGTTGCAATACCAGATCTTCCGGCATGGAGGCACGCTGTGCTTTATACTCCGCATATAACTCGTCACGAAAGGTTTTTCCTTTTGCATCAAACACACAGGCCATGTATGCTGAGGGGTAATCACTGCGCAAACGGCGCAACATAGAAATCATGCCGTATATCGCACCGGTAGGTAATCCGGTACTATTGCGCAGATCGGGCATGGCATGAAAAGCCCGGTACAGATAACTGGATCCATCAACTAACAACAAAGTTTTTTGCATAAGGTCGGCTAATTTAAT
Organism: uncultured Oxalobacteraceae bacterium; assembly: GCA_903914535.1. Lineage (GTDB taxonomy): Bacteria > Pseudomonadota > Gammaproteobacteria > Burkholderiales > Burkholderiaceae_D > Solimicrobium. Next base: position 28,211 of record CAIWPG010000078.1, on the reverse strand, counting down.
TTAAATTTAATGTAATTTATTGCTGCCGCAAGTCCGTGCATGTAAGGGACTTTGCTACAATGAAGGCATTCGGACATTATTGCACTAAATTCTCCCTGAGTTACCTGACCATATACCATGAAAATAATTTACAAGCTGATTTTGTCACTGCTGTGCCTGTTAAGCGCAAGTGCAGCCATCGCTGCAGGCTCAGCGGCTGCTGATATTCCACCCAACCTGGAACCGCTTAATGAGAACACAGAGCCCGCCCTCACCACCAATAAACCGGTTCACAGCGATAGCGTCACCACAAAAACGATACAAAATGGCCCTAATACGGAAGTGATCGTTAATAGCGCCGGCAGCACCTATACTGTCAAACCGAACCAAAACAGTGGCAACATCATTCCGGGTGAAGTCCAGAGCAGCAGCAACCATCCTGCACAATGGAATATTTTCAGCTGGGGCAAAGCCAAACCTGCAGAAACAAACGACACGCCTCCTGCTGCTCCATCGCAACGCTAGCCTGCCGTTTACAGGAAGCTGACCGGCAATTGGCTGAAATTAATTACAAACTCATTTTTCATTGTTTTTTATTAATTTCCCATTTATTTGCTATTTTGCTATTAATCCACTATTAACATTTTTATAAATTGATCTCATGGCAGTCTTTACACCGGTCAGCCTGGCTGACCTTGGCACCTGGTTGCCGCAATTCCCTTTAGGACGCGCCCATTCTATCAAGGGCATTGCATCAGGAATCGAAAATAGTAACTTTTTCATCACAACAGATGAAGGTGAATTTGTTTTAACGATTTTTGAAAATTTAAGCTTTGAGCAATTACCGTTTTATTTGCATTTAATGGATCATCTGGCACAGCGCGGTATTCTGGTACCTGCCCCGGTCGCCAGCCATACAGGCCAATTAGTTACCGAATTACACGGCAAACCGGCAGCAATTGTAAGTAAACTTAATGGCGACTGTCAGCTTTCCCCGCAACCGGTACATTGTGCTGAGGTCGGAACCATGTTGGCTCGCATGCATATTGCAGGGCAAGATTACCCCCTGCATCAGGATAATTTACGCGGACTGGACTGGTGGACAGAAACTGCACCAAAAGTAACTGCTTATCTGAATCCGGAGCAACAGGCATTACTGGATGATGAACTGCGCTATCAACAACATTTTGCTGTAACACCCGATTACCGGACACTGCCCCGCGGCCCGGTACATGCTGACTTGTTCCGCAATAATGTCATGTTCAACGGCACCACACTCACCGGTTTTTTTGATTTTTATTTTGCCGGATGCGATACATTTCTATTTGATGTCGCTGTGACCGTTAACGATTGGTGCATTGATCTGGCAACAGGCCAGCTCGATACGGAACGCACTGATGCCCTGTTAGCGGCATACCAGTCAATACGTCCATTCAGTACCGAAGAATTACATTCCTGGCAAGCCATGTTACGTGCTGCTGCATTACGCTTCTGGTTATCGCGTTTGTTTGATTTTTACCAACCCAGAGATGCAGATATGCTGACACCACACGATCCGACCCATTTTGAACGCATTTTACGCCGGCGCCGCGCACAACCATGACGAACCGACTCCCTGCAAACACAGGCTGGCAATGGGTAAAAGCAGGCTTTCAATACTTTAAAAAACAACCTATGGAATTTTCTACGTTGTTTTTAGGATATCTGTTTTCCATGCTGATCATTGGTTTCATTCCTGTATTGGGACAGATGCTGGCATTTATACTACTGCCGATGTTCACGCTGGCGTTTATGCAGGGATGCCGGGACATTGATGAAGGAAAGCGCGTACATCCACGCCTGCTCCTGTCCGGTTTCCGTTCGCCGCAAGTTAAAAAATTATTGCAGCTGGGCCTGCTGTATCTGGTGGCAGCCCTGATCTCCCTGTCTGTCTCCAGTCTGGTCGATGACGGCGTATTTTGGCAGGTAATCAGCGGGCAGTTGGAACTGAGTGCAAAAACTGTTGAAGAAAGCAATATGACAGGCGCCATGCTGTGTGCTGCACTGCTCACCATCCCATCCATGATGGCTTTCTGGTTTGCAGGACCACTGATAGCATGGCAGCAGATGCCATTATTTAAGGCTATTTTTTACAGCTTCTTTTCGGTAAAACACGCTTTCCGCGCCTTTACTGTGTACGGATTAGCCTGGTTTGCACTGGGCGGCATACTGCCTACCGTAATCAGCATCGTGGTCGCCGGCATTACAGGCAACCCCAACGCTATTGTTATGATTATGATGTCATTTTCAATGCTGCTCACTGTGGTCTTATATTGTTCGTTCTATCCAACATATAAGACCATTTTTCCGGCTGATTTTCAGACAGACTCAGGAAATGACTCAACTATTTCAATGCTGTGAGTAATTTCTGCGGTTTTTTCCAGCATGATAGATGCAGAACAGTATTTTTCATGCGATAGCTTCACAGCACGTTCCACCAGATTCGGCTTCAGATTATGTCCGGTTACCGTAAAATGAAAATGAATCCTGGTGAACACTTTCGGTTCTTTTTCAGCCCGCTCGGAGCTTAATGTGACTGAACAGTCGGTAATCGTCTGACCACTCTTACGTAAAATCAATACCACATCATAAGCAGTACAACCACCCGTTCCTAACAACACCATTTCCATTGGCCGGGGTGCCAGATTGCGTCCGCCGCCATCCGGCGCTCCGTCCATAGCAACTACATGACCAGAGCCTGTTTCGGCTAAAAATGTCATTCCGGACAAACCTGTCCAACGTACTGTGCATTCCATCGTTCACAACCTTGTATTTGATCGGGCGACTATTGTAGCCTGAATCAGGTTTAGCTTCCGGGTGCAGGGGAAGTTTCTCGCATAATCAATAACGACAAAATTTAAACCGGCAGATGCGGCACTGCAATATCGTACATTTACCACTACAGTAAAGCGAATAAACATTCTAATTTACGCAAATATCTTGCACTGCACAATTTTCTCACCTATACTCAGTTCATCGCTGAACGACAAAGACTCTGGTCACCGCCGCTCAGCAAGCTTTGTCTCCTCCACCTCCTCAGGTGGATTTGAGCCCGGAGTTTCGCAACTCCGGGCTTCTTTTTGTCTGAAAACGTACTCTGCTCACATAGCCCTTCCAAATTCCGCACAGAGTCTGAATACTTTTTAAGCACTTGTTGACACTAAGTCCTTGAAAAGACTATAATTTGCGCCTTCCATCTCGCTTATGGAAAACGATACAAGGCAGAGTCTGTTAGTTTTCTCCTTATTTCTCTACTACCATGCTGTTTTTTCCAGTCGGTTCAGACTGAAAAAGACCGGTGAGAATTTGAAATAAGAGAAATAAGATTTATTAACAGAACCACCATTTAAGCGAATTAAACTTTATATTAGGAAGTCATCATGAAAACCTTTTCCGCAAAAGCACACGAAGTGCAGCGCGAATGGTTCGTGATTGACGCGACGGACAAAGTCCTCGGACGTGTTGCCAGCGAAGTGGCACTCCGGTTACGCGGCAAACACAAACCAGAATTTACACCACACGTAGACACCGGCGATTTCATCGTTGTTGTTAATGCAGGTAAACTGCGCGTGACCGGTACTAAAGCTCTGAACAAAATATACTACCGTCATACTGGCTATCCAGGCGGTATCTATGAAACAAACTTCCAGAAAATGCAAGCACGTTTTCCTGGCCGCGCTCTTGAAAAGGCTGTTAAAGGCATGCTGCCTAAAGGTCCGCTTGGCTACGCCATGATCAAGAAGCTCAAAGTGTACGCTGAGGCAACTCATCCGCACTCTGCGCAGCAACCTAAAGTACTCGAACTCTAAGGAACAGACATGATCGGTAATTACAATTACGGAACCGGCCGTCGCAAGAGTGCAGTTGCTCGCGTCTTCCTGAAATCCGGCAGCGGCAACATCGTTGTTAACGGTAAACCAGCTAACGAATATTTTTCTCGTGAAACTGGCTTGATGGTTATCCGTCAACCACTGGAACTGACTAACAATCTCGAAACTTTCGATATTATGGTTAACGTTCACGGCGGCGGCGAATCCGGTCAGGCTGGCGCAGTACGTCACGGCATTACCCGCGCATTGATCGACTACGAAGCAACATTGAAATCAGAATTGTCAAAAGCTGGTTTCGTTACTCGCGATGCCCGCGAAGTTGAACGTAAAAAAGTCGGTCTGCGTAAAGCACGCCGCGCTAAGCAATTCTCCAAACGTTAATTTTTTGTTTTGCCTTTTCCGGCTTACGCCGGCAGAGGCGAAAACAGATGCTGTACGTTTGTTGCAAAAAAACCCGCCAACTTATTTTTTGGCGGGTTTTTTTCATTCTGAACACCATTCCCGAACCAGTGTCTTTTTTATTACAGAACTTACGCAAAATCACGCCGCTGGCTTTGCAACCTGCGGGAACAATTCTACGTAAATTCTGCATTGGTAAAAAAACCACTTCTGTCGTGCGCAAATACACAAATTCTTCGCAATAAACCAGCGTTCAACTGTTAAAATCAGCGGTTGGAGTCTACTGTTATAAGAGTAGAGATTTTTTTCTTGCAAGGGATAACAACACATGATCAAAGTAGGCATCGTTGGCGGTACAGGATATACCGGGGTTGAATTATTACGTATTCTGGCCACCCATCCGCAAGTCCGGCTCACCGCCATTACATCACGCAAAGAAGATGGCTTACCTGTGGCTTCGATGTATCCGTCCTTACGTGGTCATGTCTCCCTGGCATTCAGCTCCCCTGACAATGCCAGACTGACTGACTGCGATGTCGTTTTCTTTGCGACACCGCATGGTGTTGCAATGGCACAAGCACCGGAATTAATTAATGCAGGCGTCAAAGTCATTGATTTAGCAGCAGATTTTCGTCTCAAAGATGTTGCCCTGTTTGAACAATGGTACGGCATGCCGCATAGCTGCCCTGAATTACTCAGTGAAGCAGTCTATGGCTTACCAGAATTAAATCGTGATGCCATCAGAAAAGCACGGGTTGTCGGCAATCCCGGTTGCTACCCGACTACCATGCAACTGGGATTTTATCCGCTGTTAAAGGCAGGAATGGTTGATGCGGGCAATCTGATTGCCGACTGTAAATCCGGAGTTTCGGGTGCCGGACGCAAAGCTGAAATTGCCACATTATTTTCTGAATCCAGCGATAACTTCAAAGCGTATGGTGTTTCAGGTCACCGCCATACACCGGAAACCGCAGAGCAATTGCAATATATGACGCAAGACAATGTCGGGCTTTTGTTCACACCGCATCTGGTTCCTATGATACGGGGCATGCATTCCACCTTGTATGCCAGACTGAAGGGGAATCCCGATAACGCCGAAATTCAGGCTTTATTTGAAAATACCTACCGGGACGAAGCTTTCGTTGATGTCATGCCGTTTGGCAGTCACCCCGAAACACGCTCAACCCGTGGCTCCAATATTTTACGTTTATCCTTACATCGTCCGGGCAATGGCGCTACTCTGGTCATCCTGGCAGTACAGGATAACCTGGTTAAAGGCTCTTCCGGTCAGGCAGTACAGTGCATGAACTTAATGTTTGGACTAGAAGAAACATGTGGCCTGATGCATGTTCCTCTGATGCCATAAGCTGATACGCCGCCGCAAACACATGAAAAAACTTTGGTCACGTAAAAAATCGATTCCGGCTATCAGGTTAGTGCCTGCCAGCCACAGACCATGGCTGGATCGTGCTGCATTAGGGCTGATTGCAGGCGGCGTATTAGCAATATTTTTTTTCAGCACCTACCATTCTGCCGGCTCTGCCAGTGGCAATACGCCGTCAAAAGAACAAATTACGCAATTAAAACAACAAGTTAAACAACTCAGTAACGAGCGGGAGCAACTTTCCGATACCAGTAACAGCGCCGAAAGCAAATTAAACATCGAATTGTCTACACAAAAGCAATTGGCTGATCAGGTAAAGGTACTCACGCAAGAAAATAATAAGCTAAAAGAAGACCTGGCTTTTTTTGAGAATCTTATTCCATCCTCTCAGGCTCAGGAAGGTGTGCGTATAGGTGGATTCAAAGCAAATGCAGGCAGCCACTCACAGCTTCAGTATCGTGTCCTTGTCATGCAGGGTGGTAAAGGAGTACGTGATTTTGTGGGGGAATTACAACTAGTCGCAACCGTAGTTCAGGCCGGGAAAAATGTCACAATTACCTACCCTGATGCAAAAGAAGGAGAGACCGGTAAGCTAAAATTATCGTTCAGGTACTATCAACGCATAGAAGGTACGCTGACTCTTCCTGAAGGAAGCAGCATTAAAACGCTACAGGCACGTATCATGGACAAAGGCCGGATCCGCACCTTCCAGTCCGTCAATTTGTAAAGGAATCATTATGTTTAGCCGTAAAAATAAAAGCACTATCGATAGCCTGATTGGTCTTTCCACCAATATTGATGGCAACCTGTACTTTAAAGGCGGGCTGCGGATTGACGGGCATATCAAAGGCAATGTCATTGCTGATGAAGAACATGACAGTATGCTGGTGATATCAGAACATGCCATTATCTGCGGCGAAGTACGTGCGGCTCATATTGTGGTGGATGGCACGATCATGGGACCGGTATTTTCCAGCGAATTGCTTGAACTCCTTTCCAAGGCGCGCATTAACGGAAATGTCCACTATAAAGCACTGGAAATGAATAGCGGCGCACTGGTAACCGGAAAACTTGATCATGGCGGAGATATTATTGAGCCTGTATTAAGACTGGCAGCATCCGGCGTCTGACGCATGACCGGCAGTCCGGATTAATAACAATCGCACCCCGCAGATTCATTGATTGTAGTCCGCATACGCCATCATCAAAAATCTGGGATAATAGTCAGGTCTATCGCGCACAAGGGATGGCTCATCCACCCGGTTCTCTGGTTTCGTGCCGAATTAATAGTTTTAAGGAGTATCACATGAACGCCGTTACTGAAATGCCTACCCCTATTGTCTTTACCGACAGTGCTGCCTCCAAAGTCGCTCAGTTAATTGAAGAAGAAGGTAATCCCGATCTGAAACTTCGCGTATTCGTACAAGGTGGCGGTTGCTCCGGTTTCCAATATGGTTTCACTTTTGATGAAATCGTCAACGAAGATGACACTACCATGACCAAAAATGGCGTGCATTTACTGATAGACTCCATGAGCTATCAGTACCTGGTAGGAGCTGAAATAGATTACAAAGATGATCTTGAAGGTGCACAATTTGTCATTAAAAATCCAAATGCTACGACCACATGTGGCTGCGGATCATCGTTTTCATAACAAACTGATCCTGCGGCTTGCCGCATCAGGTCAAAAAGGACGCAACTGCGTCCTTTTTTATGTTAACCCTCATTTTTCCGGTTAAAACTCCCGCCTGCTAACAAGATGAAATTTTTTCACCAGAATAAGTTGTTACAATTCATCACACCGATTTGCGTATTTTAATACACTAGGCGCTATGAATACTCCAGCCAGCTTCACTCAAGAACGCCAACAACAGGTACTGCTCGCCCTCTGCGCGGTGGTGCCGGCCTCTTGCATCCTGTACCAGACCGAAGATACCCGCCCTTATGAGTGTGACGGACTAAGCGCCTACACGCAGCTCCCTATGCTGGTCGTACTGCCAGAAAATGAAGAGCAGATTGTGGCGATATTAAGCGTATGCAAAACGCTTGCCGTACCCATCGTGCCACGTGGCTCAGGCACAGGTTTATCCGGTGGCGCAATGCCGATTGCGGATGGCATCGTGCTCTCTGCTGCAAAACTAAAGCGCATTGTCCATATTGATCAGGCGGGACGCTACGCGGTGGTACAGCCAGGTGTGCGCAATCAGGCTATTTCTGATGCGGCCGGCTCACTGGGATTGTATTATGCACCTGACCCTTCCTCCCAGATTGCCTGTTCTATAGGCGGCAATGTCGCAGAAAATTCGGGTGGCGTTCACTGCCTGAAATACGGATTAACACTGCACAATGTCATGCGGGTTCGGGTAGCCACCATAGAAGGCGACATCATTGAATTAGGCAGCCATGCACTGGATGCGCCCGGACTGGACTTGCTGTCGGTATTTATCGGCTCAGAAGGCATGTTGGGTATAGTAACGGAAGTCACCGTTAAACTGATCCCGAAACCGGTGTATGCACAGGTGGTAATGGCATCCTTTAATGACGTGGTTACCGCAGGAAATGCCGTTGCTGAAATTATCCGCGCCGGTATTATTCCGGCAGGTCTGGAAATGATGGATCAAACCTCGATACGCATGGTAGAGCCGTTTGTACATGCCGGATACGATACCGAAGCCGCCGCCATTTTATTGTGCGAAACCGATGGCAGCCTGGAAGAAGTGGCGGATGAAATTGAGCGCATGAGCGTGGTACTGAAGCAATCCGGGGCAAGTGCTCTGGCAGTATCGCAAAACGAAGCGGAACGGATGCGTTTCTGGTCGGGCAGAAAAAATGCTTTTCCGGCAGCAGGACGTATTTCTCCGGACTATTACTGCATGGATGGCACTATTCCACGCAAAAAACTGGCGGAAGTATTACTCGCCATTGCCCAACTCGAAATCAAACATCAGCTACGCTGCGCCAATGTATTTCATGCCGGGGATGGCAACCTGCATCCCTTGATTTTATTTGATGCCAGCACTCCCGGTGAATTTGAACGGGCGGAAGCCTTTGGTACCGATATTTTAACTATGTGTGTTCATGTAGGCGGCACCATTACCGGAGAACACGGTGTAGGGATAGAAAAAATTAATGCCATGTGTGTGCAGTTCTCTGAAACGGAGCGCAGTACTTTTTTTGCAGTGAAGCGCGCTTTTGATCCGCTGATGCTGCTTAATCCGGATAAAGCGATCCCCACATTGCATCGCTGTGCCGAATTTGGCCGTGAACATGTGCACCATGGTCAGCAAAAATTTCCCGATCTTCCGCGTTTTTAAGGATATCCCCTCGTGTTAACTCATTTTATAGAACGCATCCACACTGCTACTGCCGAAAAACGCCCCTTATGTATTCAGGGCGGCGGCAGCAAGCGCTGGTATGGGCAGGCTCCGCAGGGGGATACGCTGACGACCCGGAATTTTACCGGCATAGTGGATTACGATCCCACCGAACTGGTCATTACTGCCCGCTGCGGCACACCGTTATCTGAGATTGAAGCTGTATTGGCAGAACAGGGGCAAATGCTGGCTTTTGAACCGCCCTCCTTCGGCAGCAGCGCAACCGTAGGAGGCATGGTGGCAGCAGGGCTTGCCGGTCCGCGCCGGGCTTATGCCGGTGCAGTACGCGACTTTTTACTGGGTGTGGTCATGCTGAACGGGCGGGCCGAGCGACTCGTCTTTGGCGGACAGGTCATGAAAAACGTAGCGGGTTATGATGTATCGCGTCTGATGGCGGGCTCCATGGGCAGTTTGGGCTTATTGCTGGAACTCTCGATTAAGGTACTCCCTGTACCACGCAAGGAATTAAGCCTGCGGTTTGAACTGTCTCGCGAACAGGCTCTGGCTACTGTAAATAAATGGGCCGGATTACCTTACCCCATCTCAGCCACCAGCTGGGAAAATGGCCATCTGTACCTGCGCTTATCCGGCTCAGAGGCAGCGACAATAGCAACCAGGAAACAATTAGGAGGCGAGTTACTGCCCGAGGCCGATGCTGCTGCGTACTGGCGTAGTCTGCGTGAGCAAACGCATGCATTTTTTGGTAAAGATGATGCGTTATGGCGTTTATCGCTGCCATCGACCGCAGACAGCCCGAATCTGGGCGGTGAAGAACTGATTGAATGGGGCGGCTCGCAACGCTGGCTAAAACTGCCGGAAGAACAGGCGCAGGCCGGAGCCGGTACTATCCGGGCCGCAGCCAGCGCCATAGGCGGACATGCAAGCCTGTTCCGTGGAGCCAGCAAACAAGTTGGTGTATTTCATCCACTGACACCACCGGTTCTTGCCATTCATCGTCGCTTAAAACAAGCGTTTGACCCTGCCGGTATATTTAATCCCGGCCGACTCTATGCGGAAGACAGTATTTAAATGCAAACGACTCTGACCGAATTAATTCAGGCGACGCGTGCCGGACAGGAAGCTCAGGCTATTATCAACCGGTGTGTACATTGCGGCTTTTGTACTGCCACCTGCCCGACTTACCAATTACTGGGTGACGAACTGGATGGCCCGCGTGGCCGGATTTATTTGATTAAACAGGTATTGGAAGGCAAACCAGCAACACGTAAAACGCAATTGCACCTGGATCGCTGCCTGACTTGCCGCAGTTGCGAATCGACTTGTCCTTCCGGCGTGGAATATGGCCGTCTGGTCGAAATCGGACGCCATTTTGTCGATGAACAAGTCACACGACCGCTGATGGACGACCTGATGCGCAGCGCCTTAAAAACCGTATTGCCACGTAAATGGTTATTTGAACCATTGCTAAAAACCGGACAGGCATTACGCCCTCTGTTACCCGCGTCAATTGCACGACAAATTCCGGCTAAGCAAACATCCGGAATACGGCCTGATCGTCAACATGCGCGCAAAATGATTTTACTGCAAGGCTGCGTACAACCGGGCATGTCTCCTGACATCAATTCGGCTACTGCCCGCGTACTGGATCGTTTTGGCATTCAACTGATTAGCGCCGATAAAGAAGGATGCTGCGGAGCAATACGTGCGCATCTGAATGATGCCGAAGGTGGTTTGTCCGATGCCAGACGTAATATTGATGCCTGGTGGTCACTGCTGGAGGCAGGTGCAGAAGCCTTAGTCATGACAGCATCAGGTTGTGGCAGCATGGTCAAAGATTATGGACACTTGCTGGCACATGACCCGGTATATGCTACCAAAGCACAGCGTATCAGTGCCGCGACCAAAGATATCAGCGAAATTATTTTCGATTTGCGCGATCAGTTTAAAACCAGAGAGACTGACGCTGAAGGTGTCGCGTATCATCCGCCTTGCAGTCTGCAACATGGTCAGAAGAGCCGCGGCAAGGTCGAACAGATATTAACAGCAGCAGGAATTCCGGTCATATTATGTGCCGACAGTCATTTGTGCTGTGGGTCGGCCGGAACCTATTCGATTCTGCAATCAGAAATCTCAAGCACATTACGCGATCAGAAATTGCAAAATCTGGCAAAAACCGGTGCAAATCATATCGTTTCGGCCAATATCGGCTGCATCAGTCATTTACAGACCGGCACCAGTACACCTGTGCAGCACTGGATTGAGATGCTGGATACACGTCTGATTTAACCCCAGGGGCAAAAAAACAAGCTCACTGTATTCCTGCCCGTGCAGGAATACAGTGAGGGACAGTGTTCCGGTCAGTTGTACTTTACATAAAGATACCTTACCGGATCTCCGATTAAATATCCGTAAGATAGTACTGACTAAATCGTACCGGCAAATGCCGCCGTTTCTTCCCAACTGGCAGGATTACAACCGGAACGGGTAATATTCAGGCTGGCAGCAGCAATAGCATGACGCAAGGCACCTTCCAGCAGGGCAGGTGCCAACTGTGCGAGAGCTTGTGCACCCTGATGCTGCACCAGTTTACCGGCGTTCTCCAGGTAAGCGATCAATCCGGCATGAAAACAATCACCGGCACCCACCGTATCCACAACGGTCAACGCTGCCGGGGCGGGTAACGCAAGCTGACAGGTACGGGTTAAGAGTACAGCACCTTGCGCACCCTGAGTAAGGGCAATCAGCTGCAATGCAGAGTCCGCAAATAAGCTGGCAGCAATCTGTGCCGGATCATCACTGCCAAACCCAAGTACACGCAGATCTTCATCACTGACTTTCACTATATCTGCCTGTGCTATCGCACGCTTTACCCCTGCAATATAAGTATCCTGATCAGCTACGACCAGCGGCCGCAGATTAGCATCAATGGAAATTGTCGCTCCACGCACCCTGGCTGCGGCAACTACTGCCAGCGTTTTCTCCAGATCATCCGGAACCAGCGATAATCCTCCGGTATGCAGCAAAGCCAGCTGTGCCGGAAAACGGGCAATGAGCTGTGTATCCGTACTATCCCGGTCAGCCACTGCCTGACGATGAAACGCATAAGTCGGCGAACCATACGCATCCAGACTGACAACAGCCAGTGAAGTAGGAAAACCGCTGGCCAATTCTGCACCAAGAGACACTTTATTATCCGACAACAGGGATAAAAATTGTTGTCCGAATTTATCGTGTGACAAAGGATTCAGGTAAGTCACCGGCAATCCCTGACGCGCCAAACCCAGCGTAAAATTACAGACCGAACCACCAAGACAGGCCTGAAAACGTCCGTCTGGCTGCTCAATCAAGTCAACCAATGCTTCACCTGTTGTTGCAATCATGATGTTTTTCAATTTCGTCAATAAACCCTGCGGAAGCCCGGGGCTCCGCAGGGTACGTATAAATTAGTTACCCAATTTGAGAAACAGATCGTGGTCCGGTGCAAAATTCGCATACAAAGGGAGTAATGCGCCGCCGATAGCTCTGGCATCCGAACCTATGGTTCCGGCCAAAACTTCCGGACGTGTCACCCCTTCCCAGTTGTAATAACCCAACGCTATACCCGTCGCAGATAAGAGCTGCTCAAGCAAAGCCCGGTCGAAGGAACCGTCAATAATGACCCCATCCAGATCCAGCAGGCAGCTTGCACTATTAATTGCCAGCGCAATAGCACGGGCAGCATCATCCAGCCATACCGTTGTATGCGTTTTCCAGGGAGCCTCCAGCGCACGTCCGTCATAAGCGGCAGCCTTATCCAGACGCGATGCAGCAAATAATTGTTCCAGTTTAAATAACGAGGCATCGTTCAATAATTGCGGCGGTGTCGTATCTGATCCGTTTTTTGCCAGCCCGAGCGGAATCGATGCCAGCGCACCGGCGTTGCCGTGCAGGCCGCCACGCAAATGGCTGTCGATAACCAGGCCACCGCCAATGAAAGTATCAACAAACACATACAGAAAACTTTTAATGCTGCGCCCCCGCCCTGCAACTAATTCGGCAACACAGGCCGCTGCGGTATCCTTGGCAAACTCTACCGGCAGGTCCGTCATCTCCTGCACACGGGCACGTATATCGATGTGTGCCCAGCGATCCGCCTGTTCAGGACTAATATCCAGTAGTTTTTGCCAGCCTCCCAGAGCCAGCGGAGCTGCAATACCAATACCGCTTAATCGCTGCGCCCGTTTAGAGCCAAGCAGTACCCGGATCTGTTTAATCTGACGTTCAATTTCACCAAAAAGCGCATCCGGTTCAGGGAACGCATACGACATAGAAAATCGTTCACGGGCACAACCGACAAAATCCATCAGCAACACATCAACGCTGCGTCGTCCGATTTTAATACCAATTGAATATGCCCCATCCGGATTCAGTGCTATCGGCACGGAAGGCTGCCCTACTTTACCCCGTAAAGGTGCCAGTTTAATCACCAGCTCTTCATCAAGTAAACGGTTAATAATAACCGATACTGTCTGGGTACTAAGATTGGTTAACCTGGCCAAATCCGCCTTAGGCATGCTTCCGTGAAAACGTATCGCCTGCAACACCACACGCTCATTAAACTGACTCATTCCGATTTGATTTGAGCCTCGGGGGCGTAGCCATTCGCTGACGACTTCATCCTGCTCGGTGAATGCTGGTTCCATGTGTTCGTTTTGCCTGTTCCTGAAAAATAGCAGCTGGCAGCCGGCTAGTTTTGATAAAAAATATAAATTGCACCGTTATCATTGTACCTGACCACAGTGCTATCAAACCCTTCCGTTACCCGTCAGCCGCCGGGTCAGGTTAAATAACGCCTTTTTTGAAAATAAAATTGGCGTAAGGTGCCGATTCACCGGTCTGCACAATGGCGTAGGCATGCTTAACCCGCTCATAAAAATGAAACCGCTCCATCGCTTCGCACTGTCCCGGCTCTGCCATGCCTGCATTCTCAAGCAAAACAATGACCGCCAGTTGTACCGGAGATGTGTAATCTTCGGGTGTATCACACACTTTCATAAATGCAACAGGTTGCTCCACTGCCGAATCAAGCGGGAATACCGATAATAAGGCTTTACTGGCTCTGAGCAAATCAATGCCGGGTAACCGGATCAGCGGCTTGCCACGCCCTAACGATGCGGCAGTAAAATTTGCGTCCACCAGGACAACTTCGTCACCGTGTCCCATTTCACACAGCACCGTCAGTAATTCCGGTGACAACAATGGGTCAATTCCTTTAAGCATGAGCATCCTCTGGTAATTCATCCGGGTTTTTAGCGCCGGTCATCACGGCAACCGTATCTGACATACTGATTTTTTTCGGATTAACAACAGCAACCCGTTTTCCCAGACGCTGAATATGAATACGGTCAGCTATTTCAAAAACATGTGGCATGTTGTGACTGATTAAAATCACCGACAAACCACGATCACGTACCCGGCGTATCAATTCCAGCACCATATTGCCCTCCTTCACACCAAGAGCAGCAGTAGGTTCATCCAGAATTACCACATGCTTGGCAAATGCCGTACTACGTGCCACAGCAACTCCCTGACGCTGACCGCCAGACAAAGTTTCTACAGCCTGGCTCATGGAACGGATACCGATTTTCAGATCCTGCATGTGTCTTACTGCTTCAGATAACATTTTTTTCTTATCGATTATGCGAAAGCATTTACCAAGCAGACCCTGCTTTAAAATTTCACGTCCAAGAAACAAATTTTCGGCAATCGTCATTGCCGGTGCTACAGCCAGATCCTGATAGACAGCTTCAATACCATGCAAACGCGCATCGATCGGCGATTTAAAATGTACTTTTTTTCCATCAAGTATTAATTCACCCGTATCAGGAATCAATGCACCCGACAGAGCCTTGATCAGCGATGATTTTCCGGCACCATTGTCACCGATTACAGCCAGAATTTCACCGGCGCGCAAATCAAAATCGGTACCATCCAACGCTGTCACATGACCATAACGTTTGACAAGATTATGTGCCTGAAATATAGAGGCGGCATTAGTCGTAGTCATGCTCTCATCCTTTCTTATGGGTAAATTGATCAGCAGCTACAGCTAAAATAACCAAAACACCCGTCACCAAAATCTGAAATACCGACGGTACGCCCATCAGGGTCAGTCCATTACGAAATACACCAACAATTAACACTCCGACCAGAGTCCCCACGATGCTGCCGCGACCACCGAATAAACTGGTGCCACCAAGAACCACCGCAGTAATGCTATCCAGATTATCGGTTTGCCCGGCCTGCGGATCACCTACGCCCATACGTGCCACAGACAACAATGCCGCAACACCATACAAAAGACCCGCCAATACATACACGCCTAACAACACCCTATGCGTAGAAATACCAGTCAGTCTGGCGGCTTCCGGATTATTACCAACCGCATAAATATGACGACCCGGCGCAGTATCGCGTAAGAAAAACCAGGTAAGAACATACAAACCCAGCATCAGCATGGTGCCGTAGGTAATATTAGTACTTCCGATATGAAAGGTAGTGCCCAAAAATTGCATCGACTCAGGAATACCAGTCACTGTCTGCGCACCGGAATACAGCTGGGTAATCGCAAAAACGATATTCATAGTTCCCAGCGTAACGATAAATGCAGGCAACTTAATTTTTGTCACCAATGTGCCGTTCACATAACCGATAAACATCCCCACCAAGAGCCCGCAACCGATTGCAAGTAACGGAGAAACTCCATAATCTACTGCGAATTTACTTAGTACGACCGACCCCAGCGCCATCGCCATGCCACAGGATAAATCAATGCCTGCGGTGAGAATAATTAAGGTTTGACCAATCGCAATAACACCGACGACCATTACCTGTTGCAAAATCAAAGAAAAATTTTGACCGCTAAAAAAACGGTCGGACTGCGTTGTAAAAAACAAGCACGCGGCAAAAAGCGCAATGCAGGGACCGAGCGAAGAGAGCTCAACAGCGGGAATACCACGGAGTTTCATATTTTTGTCTCGTTATTGATTCAGGAAAAAAGGAAAGGGGGGGCACAATGCATACTTCTGTTTTACGCCGGTTCTGCGCCTTATTTTGCCTCACTACGCGGCAAAGTTATGGCACCGTTTTCAGCACGCCCTGGTGCTCACGCACTCTGGCTTTATACGACCATGCCACCCCAACATTACCTTATAACTTAGCTTCCCTTATTTTGTACCCCAACAAGCATCCAAACCAAATTTAGTGTCTTTGCTCATAATGCCCTTCAATGCTTTATCCGTAATCAAGGTCACACCGGTATCCACATAACCACTCACTTTTTTACCTGTTTTAGCGTAGTCAATACCTGCTTCAACGCCAAGTGCCGCCATTTTTAACGGATATTGCTGTGCAGTGGCGGCAATAACACCCGCTTTGACGTTACGGACACCTTCACAGCCACCGTCTACAGAAACGATCATGACTTGCTTTTCGCGTCCGACAGCTTTAAGTGCTTTATATGCACCGGCAGCGGCCGGTTCATTGATAGTGTAGACCAGGTTAATGTCAGGATTTTTTTGCAGGCAGTTTTCCATCGCAGTCTGGCCTTTAGCCTGATCGCCATAGCTATCCTGCATACAAACAATACTGGCATCGTCTTTTTTCACGCCAGCGCCTTGCAAGAAACCATCATGACGCTGAATGCCGACCGGATGGCCCGGAAATAAATCCAGTGTCGCGATTTTCATTGGTTTACCGGCAAATGCCGCTTTAGCGTACTGTCCGATCAAAACACCTGCTTTGAGGTTATCGGTTGCAAATAAAGCATCCGCTGCATCCTGAGGATCGGTCGGGCTATCCATGGTAATAACCAGCACACCCTGTTCACGCGCTTTCTTCAGAGCAGGAACAATGGCTTTGGAATCACTCGGAGTAATCAAAATCGTTTTGGCACCGGCGGCAATCATGTTTTCAATCGCAGTAATCTGACCTGCATTATCACCATCGGATTTACCGGATGCTGTCAGCAGTTTGACGCCTTTAGCTTTAGCTGCCTGTTGTGCGCCTTCCTTCATTTTAACGAAGAATGGATTGGTTTCCGTCTTGGTAATCAAACCGATAACCGGCTGATCAGCGGCACAAGCCAGACCTGCGAAAGCACCTAAAATCGCTAATGCAATGCATTTTTTTATGTTCATTTCATGTCTCCACTGAATTTATAAATTATTAGATAATAAACAACGATAGTACTTGATAGAGAAACGACAAACTGAGCCGGATTGATCACCTGTACCCGATCATGTCAGATTACTGCCGCGATTAGAAATATAACTCCATTACATTAATAAATCAACTGGATTTATTAATTAATTCAATGAAGTTTCAGGTGAATAATAAGCATTGTACCCAAGAGAGAAATCCGGCGAATTGGTCAAACCAGTGAAGCAGAATGAAACCGTACACTGCCACTATAGAAAAACTAAGCAGTGGCAGATGTGACAGCTATTTTATACGGGGGGGATAACGGTATCCGGCCAAAGCGATACCCTGAAAAACGCTCCGAAAACAGAGTAAATCCAATACAGCAAAAAAAAACCGGCACAATTCGTGGTGCCTCAGCAAGCAAAGCGAACCACCAATAGCGCCGGTTTAATCTTTTACGACTCAACTCAGAATTCTTCCCAATCATCACTTTGCTTTAATCTGGGCCTGACGCCGGGATTAGCTGTGTTTTTCAGCCCGATACGTTTTTGAGACGCCAGCGGCGCAACCGGTTTAATCCGGGCAACATTCTCCGGGGAACGTGCTGTCGGCCGGGCTTTATAATCGCCAAGTTTAAATACACTGATGACCCTGGCCAGATTCGTTGCCTGATCCTGCAAAGAATCAGCAGCGGCAGCGGCTTCTTCCACTAATGCGGCATTTTGCTGGGTAACCTGGTCCATCTGACTGATTGCCTGATTGACCTGCCCGATACCGGTAGTCTGCTCCTGACTGGCTGCGGCAATTTCACTCATAACATCAGTCACACGTCTGACGCTGTCGACAATCTCCTGCATAGTTGCTCCGGCCTGATCAACCAGCTTACTGCCGGCTTCAACCTGAATAACAGAACTACTGATCAACTCTTTAATTTCTTTGGCTGCCGCAGCTGATCGCTGTGCCAGATTACGCACTTCGGAAGCGACCACGGCAAAACCGCGCCCCTGCTCACCCGCACGGGCAGCCTCCACAGCGGCATTGAGCGCCAGGATATTAGTCTGAAATGCAATGCCGTCAATCACACTGATAATGTCTGCGATTTTTTTCGAAGAATCATTAATTGAACTCATGGTATCAACAACTTGCGACACTACCACGCCACCTTTGACTGCAAAATCGGATGCAAACACGGCCAGTTGATTAGCTTGTCGCGCACTATCGGCATTCTGCTTAACAGTTGAGGTCAATTCTTCCATTGACGATGCCGTTTCTTCCAGTGACCCGGCCTGCTGTTCGGTGCGGGACGACAGGTCAAGATTGCCCATAGCAATTTCTTGTGAGGCCACTTTAACGGACTCACTGGTAGCCCGGATCTCGACCAAAACAGAAGCAATTTTATTGACAAAATGATTAAATGACTTACTAATTTGCGCCAACTCATCTGTACCGCTATCATCCAGACGCCTGGTCAGATCACCGTCGCCAGAAGCAATATCGTCCATTGCATCGCGGGCTATGTGCAGGCGCTTAAGTGCTTTTGCGATGATCATGGTCAATAAAAGTGCCGCAAGAGCAACCACTAACACGGCGGTAATAACTGAGGTGCCAAGCATGGTAGTTAATGCCTGCGTTGCCTCGGATTGATCCAGAACTACCGCCAGCAACCAGTCAGTTCCTTCAATACGGGTCACATACAACATACCGTCACGACCGTTTAAATGTACTGCACCACTTTGCTTAGTCCCTTCAAACTCCGCCATTTTTTGAGGCGTCAACTCTGCACTCAGATCAGATACTGGCTTCATCATCGCTTGTTTGTCCGGATGCGCAATGATTTTACCGCTTCCGTCCAGCAAAAAAGCAAAGCTGGACGGGGTCGGTTTAATTGAATTCACCGTCTTTACTACGTTATCCAGAAAAACATCACCGGCAACCACACCCTGAATATTACCTTGCGGACCGACAGGCTCGGCAAATGTCACCACCAGCTTGCCGGTACCGACATCAACATAGGGCTCCGTCAAAATCGGGCCGCCAGCTTGTGCTGCCTTGATATACCAGGGACGTAAGGTCGGATTATAATCAGGCGGGACACCGTCGGGCCGGGAAAATGCCGCATGTTTATCTGAAAAACCGATATAGGCATTATCAAAAGCACCGGCCTTCTCTGCTGCAGCCAGAAACGGCAACAAATCCGGTGCATTAATATTCAGTTTAATCGATTCGATCACAATACGTTTTGAACGCACCCAGTCAGCAATACTATTAGCATGACTCTGCGATAATTCCAGCACCTGACTGCGCAAGGCATTCAGGGTATGTTGCCGGGTTGTTGTGTAATTAACCGTCGCAACAACCAACATAGCGAGCGCAATGATGGAAATACAGATAGCGATAAGCCTGGTGCGCAGAGATGCAAACATAAGAAAACCTTTACAAGGTGGTCCGGATGCCGGTAAGCATACGGGTCAATCATTGAAAATTCCTGAAGATCGTTCCTGAAATTTCTGAATAAATTGCGTTAAAACTGAGTAAGACACATCGAGTGCTACCCGGTAGCTATAGCGTAATTCTACTGTATTTCCTGGAATTTGAATGCGCTAAATAATTCCACTTGGCAATTAATCAAAGCACCGGACATGACGGCAGAAAGGCCTGTCAGAAAGAAGTTGTGTCCCATCGCTTACCGCCCTGAAGGACGGGACTTTAACCTTAATCAATTTTGAACAAACACAGCGGCAACAACAACGAATTAGTTTTTTTAGGCCAGGCGACTCCCTGAATAGTATAAAAAACACACTGATCAGGATCAATTTTTACTATGACATGCCAAGTGCACAGACTGGCGGCGCAAAACCCGTTAAAATCTACGGTTTAGCAATTTGTCCGGCAGCCGTTTGTTGCTCGCACCGAAAATACACCATGCTCACATTTCAACAAATCATTCTGACTCTGCAAGAATACTGGAGCGCACAAGGCTGCGCATTATTGCAACCGCTGGATATGGAAGTAGGTGCGGGTACTTCGCACACCGCCACATTCTTACGTGCCATCGGCCCTGAGCCATGGCGGGCAGCCTATGTACAGCCGTCACGTCGTCCTAAGGACGGGCGTTACGGTGAAAATCCCAACCGGCTCCAGCATTATTACCAATATCAGGTCGTGCTAAAACCCGCCCCGGAAAATATTCTGGATTTGTATCTCGGCTCACTCAGGGCAGTAGGGCTGGATTTAGCGCAAAATGATGTACGTTTTGTCGAAGACGATTGGGAAAATCCAACACTGGGCGCATGGGGTCTGGGCTGGGAAGTCTGGCTGAATGGTATGGAAGTCACACAATTTACCTACTTCCAGCAAGTGGGTGGCCTTGATTGCAAACCGGTATTGGGTGAAATCACCTACGGTATTGAACGCCTGGCAATGTATTTACAGGGCGTAGAAAATGTCTATGATCTGGTCTGGACTGAATGGCAGGAAAATGGCGTAACTAAACGCCTGACCTATGGGGATGTCTATCATCAAAATGAAGTAGAACAATCTACCTTCAATTTTGAGCATTCTAACGTCGATTTTTTGTTTAGCCTGTTCAGCAATTACGAAACCGAAGCCAAGCGCCTGCTGGAGGTGCCATTAGCACTGCCAGCATACGAAATGGTACTAAAAGCAGCACATACCTTTAATCTTCTGGATGCGCGCGGTGCCATTTCTGTCACTGAACGGGCGGCCTATATAGGACGGATTCGCAATCTGTCCAGAGCCGTTGCCAGCGCCTACTATGCCGCGCGCGAGCAACTCGGCTTCCCTATGCTGGAACGCAGTACGGAGCAGGCACAAGGGTAAGCATACAGCGCGGCCGGCAACTCAGGGATGAGAATATTTTCTCTCCCGGCCGCTCCCCCCGCAACTCATTCTCAGATTGATGAACCATGAACCAAACACTGTTAGTTGAATTATTTACCGAAGAATTGCCACCCAAAGCTCTCATCAAACTGGGTGAGGCGTTTGCTGCCGGTATCGCCGCAGGCCTTACTGCACGTGATTATCTGAATGCCGATTCTGTTGTCACCAGTTTTGCCACACCACGCCGCCTGGCAGTTTCCATTAGCAATGTCCGGGCGACTTCACCGGATCAGGAATTACGCGAAAAAATTCTGCCGGTAACGGTAGGACTGGATGCCAGTGGCAATGCCAGCGCACCTTTATTAAAAAAACTGGCGGCACTGGGTTACGCAGATGTCGGCGTTAATCAGCTGGAACGTGCTCCCGACGGAAAAACAGAAAGCTTATTTTACCGTCATACCGCTAAAGGATTACCTTTACAAACCGGCCTGCAACATGCCGTCGAAGAAAGCATCGCGAAACTGCCCGTCCCCAAATTAATGACCTACCAGCGGCCTGACGGTACCGTCGTACAATTTGCCCGTCCTGTGCATAAACTGATTGCCTTGCACGGTACAGAGATCATCAACATCACGCTGATGGGACTGACAGCAGGCCGCACGACTATGGGTCACCGGTTTTTATCTCAGGGAGAGATTCAGCTGAGTCACGCGGATAATTATGCAGCCAGCCTGGAAAATGAAGGAAAAGTTATTGCCGATTTTTCTGCACGCAAAGCCAATATTCGCACCCAGTTGCAAGCCCAGGCGGGCGACGACCTGGTGCTGATGCCGGAATCACTGCTGGATGAAGTCACTTCGCTGGTGGAATGGCCTGTCGTGTATACCTGTCATTTTGAAGCTGCATTTTTGGCTGTACCGCAAGAATGCCTGATTCTGACAATGCAAACCAATCAAAAATACTTTGCGCTGACAGATGCAAACGGCAAGCTGCGCCCGCGCTTTCTGATTGTCTCTAATCTGGCTACTGCAACACCTGAGCATATTATTCGCGGTAATGAAACTGTAGTACGGCCACGTTTATCGGATGCAAAATTCTTCTTTGAGCAAGACCAGAAAAAAACCCTGGAAGAACGTGCTGCCGGCCTGTCCGCCGTGGTTTACCACAACAAACTGGGTAGCCAGGCTGAACGTATGGAACGGGTACGGTCATTAGCCGCGTATATCGCCACACAACTGGGTGCCGATGTCGGCCTGGCACAACGCGCGGCTCAATTAGCCAAAGCCGATTTGCTGACCGATATGGTGGGTGAATTCCCTGAACTTCAAGGCATTATGGGCACCTATTATGCCCGCATTGATGGTGAAGCCGAAGAAGTCGCACTGGCAGCAACAGAACATTATCAACCCCGTTTTGCCGGCGACACCCTGCCAGCATCGGCTACCGGCACTATTTTGGCGTTGGCAGATAAACTGGAAACACTGGTCGGCATCTGGGGTATCGGCTTACAACCTACCGGCGACCGTGATCCGTTTGCTTTGCGCCGCCACGCCCTGGGTGTGTTGCGCATGTTAATTGAAAAACAATTACCGCTTACATTATCCGGTTTATTAAATCAGACAACAGCTTTGTTTAACGACAATGCGGCATTTACCGATCCGGGTGTGGCATTAAGCAGCTTTATTTATGATCGCTTGCGCGGTATTTTAAAAGACCGGGGATTCAGTCCGGCCGAAGTAGAAGCTGTCGTGGCACCGCAACCGGATTTGTTAGCCAATATCCTGCAACGACTGGATGCCGTCACACGTTTTGCTAGCCTGCCTGAAGCCGCTGCACTGGCTGCTGCTAACAAACGTATTACCAACATCCTGAAGAAAACTGATCAGGCCGCTGGTAAGGTAGATACCGGATTACTGCAGGAACTGGCTGAAAAAGCCCTCTGTGATGCCATGCTGGATGTCTCACCAAAGGTACAAAGTGCATTTGCATCAGACGATTTCAGCAATGCATTACAAACACTGGCTGCTCTGCGCCCTGCCGTAGATGCCTTCTTTACCGATGTCATGGTCATGGCAGAAGATCCGGCATTACGTGCCAACCGGATTGCTCTGCTGGCGCAATTGCACGGCCTGTTAAATCAGGTTGCCGACATTTCCAAACTGGCAGCTTAGTTAAATCGCTCAATGAAGAATATCTGACAAATTTATCTTCATTGAGCTACCCTTTATTGGATTATCCTTTACCGAATTGCCACTCCGGACTGACACTTGATGACGCTTATTCACTTTACTCAATTGACTAAACATCTATGCTAAGCACCAAACTTATTATTCTGGACCGGGACGGTGTCATTAATCAGGATTCCGATGCCTTCATCAAATCTACCGAAGAATGGCTCCCGATTCCCGGTTCATTGCAGGCAATTGCGCGTCTGAACCAGGCCGGTTACCGGGTAGTGGTAGCAACGAATCAATCAGGAATCTCCAGAAAATTATTTGATATGGAGACATTAAATGCCATTCATCTCAAAATGCATACGGCAGCACAACAAGTAGGGGCAACTATCGATGCCGTCTTTTTTTGTCCGCACACTGCGGATTCCAATTGTGACTGTCGCAAGCCAAGGCCAGGGATGTTCCGTGAAATTAGCAGACGTTATGATGTCGATTTAAAAGGAGTGCCGGTAGTCGGCGATTCATTACGTGATTTACAGGCCGGTTTTGTCGTCGGTTGCGTACCGCATCTGGTACTGACCGGCAAAGGCACAAAAACACAGGGCAACGGCGGATTGCCGCCGGAAAGCCAGATTCATGCCGACCTGGCAAGCATGGTTGATTATTTACTACAAGCAGACGCAGCAAAAGAAGCTTCTTAATCATTGATAGTAAACTGTTGTACGCACCTGTCTGCGCTACACATTATCTGGAGAAATAATGTACCGTTTTACCCTGTTTTTACGTTCCCTGCTCTTTACCGTTCTGGTAGCTTTGCTGACCATTATCTGGACTTTTGTCTGCATGCTGGTTGCGCCACTACCTTATGCGCGACGCTACTGGTGGACTTCACGCTGGAATGTCGCCGTCATCTGGATGGCCAAGCTTATTTGCGGAATCCGCTATCAGGTTATCGGCGCAGAACATCTTCCTGACGCTCCGGTGATTCTGTTATCCAAACATCAGTCTGCCTGGGAAACCATTTTTTACCTGATGTGGACACCGCGTCCGCTGGCATTTGTATTTAAAAAATCACTTACCTACATTCCCTTCTTTGGCTGGGGTATTGCCTTGCTGCGCATGATTCCTATCGACCGCAGCAAAGGAAAAGATGCCTTTGCGTATGTTGTCGAACAAGGAAGAAAACGCCTGGCAAACGGTCAGTGGATTATCATGTTCCCGGAAGGCACCCGTATTCCGGTCGGAAAAAAAGGCCAGTACAAAGGTGGCGGCACGCGTCTGGCGGTAGAGACCAATACGATTATCGTTCCGCTGGCGATGAATTCCGGCGAATGCTGGGGAAAAAATTCGTTTATAAAAACACCGGGATTAATTACAGTTTCTATTGGTCAGCCAATCAGCCCCGAAGGCAAATCATCGACAGAACTCATGCAACAGGTAGAAAGCTGGATTGAAGCCGAAATGCGCGTTATTTCACCGCAGCGTTACCGTCAAAAAAAGAACCTGGATCAACACTAAGATCAACGACAATGCCATCCTCCGGTACCACTCTGCACACGCATGACCTGCTGCTGGGTCAGCAGGTGGTACCTTATCAACTGCTGCGCTCAAAACGGCGCAGTATCGGCTTTCTGATCAATGATCACGGTTTGCGCATTACAGCACCAAACTGGGTCAGTCAGGCAGAGATTCATTCCGCAATTATCAGCAAACAACGCTGGATACTGGAAAAATTACAGGCCAGAAAAGAGCGCATAGCGCAACCGGCAATGGCACCCGCAGCCATTGCTGACGGATCTGTGCTGCCATTCCTCGGACTCCCTGTCACACTACAGGTACGCTATGGCAAAAGCAGTCACTTTGATGAAAAAACAGCGACCATTGTCCTTAATTTACCTGCCGATGCCAGTCAGGAAAAAATACAAAAACATTTGCTTCTCTGGTTAATGAACCAGGCACGTCGCCGGTTCAGCGAGCGTTTACCACTATTTGCAGCACAACTCGGGGTGCAATACCACTCATTCAGCCTGTCGAATGCGACTACCCGCTGGGGTTCCTGTAACTCTCAGGGAAAGATTCGCCTGAACTGGCGGCTAATCCACTACGCGCCGCATTTAATTGATTATGTCCTTGTGCACGAACTGGCACATTTACGTGAAATGAACCACAGCCCGCGCTTTTGGGCTACCGTCCAGAGCGTTTTTCCTCATTATGCAACAGCGAGGGCTGAGTTAAAGCAGCAACATGTGGGGAGCCTGCCACAGCTTCATAAATAAGCTGGGCAGGGAGCATGGCAACAACCCATGCTCCCGATGATTTAAAACATGATAGTGGCTTTCGCACAAAAACGTACCTCGCCATTTTTACTCACAGAAGCAGCAATAAGATCATAGGCTGCCGTAAGGCTGACTGATGTGTGAGTACCGATCTGATAATCGGCTCCAAAACCAACCGAGTTAGCGTGAGCATTATTCGGAACGGCACGATTGGCCGCATAACCCGCATCAACAAAAACAAAGGGCGATAATTGATCCGCCACCTTAAACGTACCGGAGAGGAAAGGAAAAGCCCCCATCCTCAGCTCATTATGCGAGATTATCGCCGAATCATAAGCACCATCGTCCAGTGTATAACCGCGTACCAGATCCGCGCCGCCGATTCCGATTTGCTCAGTATCCGGCAAAGGCTTACTTGCATATTGTGCGATCAGTGCATTTGAAACCGTCCACTGATCAGACAGCCGCGTAGTACGGTTAAATTGAGCATTAATGTATTGATAGGTACTGCTGACTACCCGGCCATTGCTGAATGCAGCCAAAGCGGCATCACCACCCTGAGTACCTCCGCCGGGACTTGCATGCAAAGTCACATTAACATTACTCTTACCAGACTGATCAACCGAGGAGACAGACCAGCCGGCATATAACTGGTGGACATCAACAGCACCATCCAGCACATCAACCCCGGTAAAAAACGTCTTGCGATTTTCTCTTTTAGTCTCAAAACCCAGGGAAATATCTCCCGGAAGCGCAGATATATTGGACAGGCTGAAACGATAACCCAGTGACAGCTCATCCGTAGTCTGGCGCGCCAAAAACGGCGCGGTTGTGGTATTCGTCTCAACGTGATTCAGGATTACTTCAATTTCCTGACGCTGGGCAACCGGCATCACCGCCCGTGCGCCATGACTGATATAAAGCGGATGGCTCGTTTCGCCGGGAAACTGACCGCTATCTTCAAAGAAATTATCCGAGGCGGTAAACTGGTAAGAAACAACTGAACCGGCACCAATCAAACCACCCGCCTGCCCCCCGATAAAATAACGATCAATACCGGTTTTTTCTGAACCTGAATTAGAATATCCCGCATAAACCTGCCATGGAGTGCTGTTAAGCACATTCAATTCAAGATCAGTGCGTCCAAAATTATCCCCCGGTGAAAATACCGCTTCCACATGCCGGAATGGATAACGATTCAGCCAGTCAAGATCATTTGATAGCATTTTTGCATCAACAGCCTGGCCTGGCTGCAAACGTATACCTGACCTGATTTTATCGGCCTCGGCATTTTCAACGCCATTCACCTTAACGGCACCATCATAAAATTCAACAACACGTACTTGCAACAAACCACCGCCAATTGCTTGCGGAGGTGTAGAAAGCGAAACAAACGGAAATCCGCTTTCCCGGTACAGGGTTGCTATACCTGATTCAATTTCTGCAATTAATTTACGTGAAACAGGACGCCCGATATATTTTTGAAGCAAAGTATGTCCGGCCGGCGTATTCAAACGGCTCACAAGCCTTGCATCTACGCCCTCTGCCACCGTAGTTCGTGCTTCATCTTTAGATCCTAAAATAAGAATCCCCTTTAACTCTGCCGCAATCGGGGTGTCATCCTCGGATAATGGCGTAGCGTTAGGTGCCAGGATATCCTGGTGCATCCCAAGCATCTCGGGCGGTAAATTTCGCTCAATAGCCTGAGCAAAAGTAATAGCGGGAAAAACAGAACCGCCCAAAATTAATGTACTTACCGCGGCATTAAGCGCCGACCGGCGAAAGGAATGTAAGGAACGCATGCCGTATCTCTACTTTCTAAAGTGAATCGTGTCGGACACGAATTGATTATCTGGATAAGGCGCACCGGTATTCTGGCCCAAGCCAACAGCCTGATTGACAGTCTGATTTGCAGGCTGATTACCAGCCGCAGCCTGGGTCGTGCCAGAAGCCTGGCCGGAAGTCTGCGTCGTGGCCTGCGTTGTTGTCTGTGTTCCGGTCTGACTTGTAGTTTGCGCAGAAGTCAGACTGCTCACCGGACCCTGAGCTACGGAAGAACTAATGAAAGAACTCTCGATAGAATTACTCATATTATTACTTTGACCATTTGCCGGAATTTGAATCACATTCAGAACCGGTGGATTAGTAATAGAAAAAGTACCATCAACGAACGTTAATTTATAATTAGCAGAAAGTGCCACAGAACCCTGTTCAATATCATAGCTGCCTTGAAGCTCGCCATTCTGCCGCACCAGTGCTCCGGAAATTCCATCACCGGAAACAAGTGTACCGTTAGTAATCTGGTAGCTTAAGGCAGGATCTTGCTGGCTCACCTGCTTGGTTTCCGCATTAGCAGTAACGGTAACAGCACGTTGATCAATAACACCCACAGCAGCAGAAAGATTCGGTGTCGTCAAAACATAATTCGATGCGCCGCTTCCTGTCAATCCTACACCCGTTACCGACACCAGTTTACCTGTGCCGGCATTAACTCCTGCATAAATGCCAGATACCGGCGAATTCAGACCTACCGTATCCCCTTCAAACACACCAGACAAACCATAGTTAGCAGGTGTCAGTGCCGCAATTATTGTACCATCGTAAACTTTTTCTACCGTACCAGTCAGAGACGCACTCAACGATGCAGGAGTCACTGTCACCGCACCGCTACCGCCGCTCAGGGTGTAGTTGGCATTGCTCAGCGTTAAATTACTTAAGGAAGTCAGTGCTTCTATTCCATTCACCCCCACATCTTTTGCTGCCATGGTGCCGGT
>CAIWPG010000077.1 GCA_903914535.1 uncultured Oxalobacteraceae bacterium | reverse complement strand
TGACTGGATCTGCCCGCCGGAAAATGCCTGGCGTTTGCAGCGGTTTATGCCGTGGGCAGAGATACGCTGGATTGATGGCGCAACACACACTCCTGCTGATCCTGCCATTGCTGCCGGATTACGTCAGGCTATTCATGATTTACTGAAAAATCAGTCATTAATAAATGTGTAAACTATAAAAATCATGGCAAAATGCGCGTAAGCGATAAGTCACCGGCATTATTGACATATCGACTGGCGCTGGCTGATTAGCGGAGTGGATTGGCATCGATTGACTGCGCAACCATCCGCATAAGGCAGGTTTGAATTGCGCCCTCAGAAGCAGTGAATTTCCCTCTGAAATACGACCAAAATCCCTGCTTTTACGGGGGCGAAATGGTACAATCCCGCCTGGAATTTCACTGGTAAACTTGTCCAATTTAACCCCGATCCTGCTCTGAAAGAGTGGCATTGTCTTTGCCTGTCAGGCAGGCCGTGGCGGCTGGCATCTGCGCGCCTTACTGCAGAATTGACAGGGGCATCTCATGACGGATGATAATTGATTGTTAACGCCTAAAATGGGGACTACACCCCCTCAAACACGCTCTTTACCTGTCACTTTGTCTGCCAGTTTATCCGGTGCGCAAGGCAGAAATCGCGCCAGCGGTACGCATGTGCAAATCACGGCACAAACAGATATGGAGGCAGTGCGTTTGTGGCTGGCGGAATATGTGCAGTCACCACACACTTTACGTAGCTACCGAAAAGAAGTAGTACGGCTGATGGTCTGGGCAAACCGGCGTTTAGGCAGACCCTTA
Organism: uncultured Oxalobacteraceae bacterium; assembly: GCA_903914535.1. Lineage (GTDB taxonomy): Bacteria > Pseudomonadota > Gammaproteobacteria > Burkholderiales > Burkholderiaceae_D > Solimicrobium. The sequence continues at coordinate 3,029 of CAIWPG010000077.1, read as the reverse complement.
TCCGATCTGACCAGAGAAGATTTACTGGCTTACGAAGCATTCTTAGTGCAACCTGACGCAGAATGGTGTAGCACAGCACTACCGCGTCATGGCATAGAGCGACGCTTATTCAGCAAACCTTTGTCTGAAAACAGTTTGCGACAGGCCGTGTGTATTTTATCGGGCATGTTTAGTTATCTGGTGGATGCCGGGTATCTGGCAGGTAACCCGCTGGCACTACGCCGCCGCCGTTCTGCCAGTTTACGCAAACCATCGGTAGAGCGCTACCTGGATCAGGAACTATGGCAGTATGTCCTTGAGTTTATTGATCAGCTTCCCAAGGCCACGCGCCGCGAACAGAACTACTATGAGCGCATGCGCTGGTTATTTCGTTTACTGTATAATCTGGCCTTGCGCGCCTCCGAAGCTGCACAGGCTACTGCGGGTGATTTAGTATTGCGACGCGGACACTGGTGGCTGCGGGTGAATGGCAAGGGCGGAGTAGAAGCGGAGGTGCCGGTTTCTGATGAGCTTATGCACGACTTTGCCCGCTATCGTCAATACCACGGTTTGCCGTCATACCCGGAAGTACACGACAAGCGGCCATTAATTTTATCTATTACAGGCAGCTCAACGGAATCATTGACGGCAACCAGTGTATATTTAATGGTAAAAAAACTGTTTACACAGGCCGCGCAGCAATTAGCGGCGCATAAGCCACATGCCGCCGATACACTGATGCGCGCATCGACACACTGGCTGCGCCATACTTCGGCAACACATCAGGCCGATGCCGGTAACGATTTACGTCATATCCAACAAAATTTACGCCATGCCTCTATTGAAACTACCTCCATTTATCTGCACGTAGAGCAGGATAAGCGCCACCAGTCTACCGTCGATAGCATGAAAATCAGTAAATAAACTGCTCTTCCCGGCATCGCACAGGCATGGCGACCATGCACATTCCTGAGTTAAAATGCAGGCATTGCAAATAACACAGGAAAAACCATGATCAAGCATATCGTAATGTGGAAATTAAAAGACCACGCAGAAGGCAATACAAAAGCAGAAAACGCCGCCAGAATGAAAGAATTACTGGATTCTTGTGCTGGTTTGGTGCCAGGTTTGCTTACTGTTGAAGTGGCACTGGCTATTCCCGGCCTGGAAGCCACTTACGACGTTATATTGTATTCGGAATTTACAAATAAAGCCGCATTGGATGCTTATCAGGAACATCCTACTCATCAGGCAATAAAACCGTTTATTGGTGCCGTGCGGCTGGAACGCCAATGCATGGACTACGAGATTTAACCGGATTAGCAGACTTAGCCGAATCAATAGGATCGATTTGATGACATTAAGTGTAAGCCTGGGCAACTGGGAGCAGCAAATGGCGGCGGCGCGCGCAGTGCGTCTGCAAGTGTTTGTAATTGAGCAGTGTGTCCCGATTGAACTTGAGTGGGATGAGATGGATGCGCCGAGCTTGCATGCCGTCGCTGTTTTAGCAACAGGGGAGGTTGTCGGCACCGGCCGTTTACTGCCTGATGGTCACATCGGACGCATGGCGGTGGTCGCTAACGCCCGTGGTACCGGCATTGGCAGTCTGTTATTAGCAAGTCTGATACGGGCAGCAATCCTGCGTGGCGACACTTGTGTGCGGCTGAGTGCTCAGCTCCACGCAAAAAATTTCTATATCCGGCATGGTTTTGTGACTGAGGGCGAGGAATACGTGGAAGCCGGAATTATCCATATTGGCATGCTTCGGCTGCTATAGCATATTATCCATGCTGGCTTATACCGACTCACTGAATAGCACAGTGAGTCGGGCGGCGGGTAACTCGTCAGACAATAACCGGTTTGACCTTAGCCGCTGCTTCTTTCGCCAGACGACGTGCTTCGTTTGTGTCGTTTGCTGTTGCCAGAGCCACACCCATGCGACGGCGGCTAAACGATTCCGGCTTACCAAATAAACGAATATCGGTGCCTGGTACTGACAATGCCTGTGCTACTCCTTCAAAGGCAATTGCCGGAGCATTGTGCTGCCCGTAAATGACAGCCGAAGCAGCCGGGCTGCGTAGTGCAGTATTGACCGGAAGACCCAGAATAGCTTTGGCATGCAATTCAAATTCATTCTGGATTTGTGATGCCATCGTTACCATGCCGGTATCGTGCGGACGCGGACTGACTTCTGAGAACCAGACCATGTCATCTTTAACAAATAATTCAACCCCGAATAAGCCCAGTCCACCCAGGTTATCAGTGACTTTCTGAGCGATATCCCGTGCGTTTTGCAAAGCAGCCGGGCGCATTGCCTGAGGCTGCCATGATTCCACATAGTCACCATGCACCTGCACATGGCCGATCGGTTCGCAGAAATGCGTCACAGGCTGGCCGTCACTGTTTAAAGCGCGCACAGTCAACAAAGTGATTTCATAATCAAAATCAATGAACCCTTCCACAATGACGCGCCCCTGATTAACTCGTCCGCCGGCAGCCGCGTACTCCCATGCGGCGACAACATCACCGGCATTTTCAAGTCTGGACTGACCCTTGCCGGATGAGGACATCACCGGCTTAACGATACACGGATATGCGATAATGTCACATGCTGTTTGTAATTCTTCCAATGAATCGGCAAAACGGTAAGGCGAGGTCGGCACACCCAATTCTTCTGCTGCCAGGCAGCGTATGCCTTCGCGGTTCATGGTCAGCCAGGCGGCACGGGCGGTCGGAATAACCCGTACTTTACCGGCATTTTCCAGTGCGACCAGCGTCTCTGTGGCAATAGCTTCGATTTCAGGCACAATTAAATCGGGATTTTCCCGGGCAATCAAAGCGGCCAATGCCACACCATCGGTCATATCAATAACATGTGCGCGGTGCGCGACCTGATGACCAGGCGCGTTAGGATAGCGATCTACTGCAATCACTTCGACCCCCAGTCGTTGCAGGGCAATAATAAGCTCTTTACCTAACTCGCCTGAGCCCAGAAGCATCACTTTGGTCGCAGTGTGGGATAAAGGTGTACCTAACAGTTTTGCAGCAGG
>CAIWPG010000076.1 GCA_903914535.1 uncultured Oxalobacteraceae bacterium | reverse complement strand
TATCTATGACATTCCGGCTGTACCTATGTGTACCGGGCAGGAACTCACTGACAACCTGTTAAAACAAATTGAACCGTTTGATCCTACCTTCCATCTCGGACAGGAAGTGACTCTGGTATCCCGTCGTGAAGATGGCCGCTTTGATCTGGAAACATCGACCGGAACCCGCTTCATTACCAAAACAATCTTTATTGCTGCCGGCGTTGGTTCATTCCAGCCCCGCACCTTAAAAGTAGACGGTATTGATGCATTTGAAGGTAGCCAGCTGTTTTACCGGGTTAAAGATCCGGCCCGTTTTGCAGGCAGAAATATCGTTATCTGCGGCGGCGGCGACTCTGCGCTTGACTGGGCACTTAATCTGGTCGGTAAAGCAGAATCCGTCATTTTGCTGCACCGCCGCGACGATTTCCGGGCCGCACCGGCATCCGTCACAAAAATGCGCGAATTATGTGAAGAATATGAAATGCAACTGCTGATCGGTCAAATCAGTGGCATAGAAACCAAAGACGACTTACTGTCTGAAATCAAAGTTACCGGACCAGATGGCGTAACCCGTCGTTTGCCATTGGATGACTTGCTGGTCTTCTTTGGCTTGTCACCTAAGCTCGGCCCTATCGCCGAGTGGAGCCTTGAGATTGAACGCAAGCAATTAAAAGTCATGGATACCGAAAAATTTGAAACAAATATTCCGGGCATTTTTGCTGTAGGCGATATCAATACCTACCCAGGTAAAAAGAAATTGATTTTATCCGGTTTCCATGAAGCTGCCTTAGCTGCATTTGGTGCTGCACCTTACATTTTCCCTGACAAGAAAATTCATATGCAATACACCACTACATCACCTAAACTGCATAAAATTCTGGGGGTAGATTCACCGGTATTTGATTAAAAGGGAAATTAACTTCCCCAGGCTTTCAGCACGATAAAATGGTGTCCCGTCATTACTGACCGGGCACCATTTTTTATACCCGCAGGATAAAGCTCCCCCACACTTGCCTTACCGAAATATTTTATCAAAAAGTCCTCGCACAATTTCTTTTTAAAAAAGCTAATAAAGAACGAAATACATTACACACAAGCCAATTAATTGCGTAGTATTTAACAAAATAATTAAATTTAATTACAAGATGATGTTGATTTCACCTTTCTTTTTTAGGAAATACAAAATAAGTTAACATTGTTTTATATTTGCACCACAATTGCCCTTAGCAAACTTCCTGAAAACAGCATAGAGTTAGGTTATGATCTAAAACAAGACTCTGAAGCGTAGATCTTGATGTCAACCAAATTATCTCTGACACATTAATCTGTGACAGGAAGCCGAGTAACTTTAAGAAAGTAGATAATATGCTCTACCAATTGCATGAGATGAACCGCGCTATGCTCACCCCAATGACTAATTGGGCTGAAGCGTCTTCAAAGTTATTTAGCAACCCGATTTCGCCTCTGGCGCATACGCCGTTTTCGCAACGGATTGCGGCAGGATACGAACTGATGTTCAGGCTGGGTAAAAGCTATGAAAAGCCGCAATTCAATATCACAAGCACCACTGTTAATGGCGAAACCGTAGCAATCACAGAACGGGTCGAGCTTGAAAAAAGCTTCTGTACGCTGCGGCACTTTAAAAAACAACTCAGTACAAAAGCAGACAAAACATTGGTGCAGCCTACCGTGTTACTGGTAGCGCCACTGTCTGGGCACTATGCTACCTTGCTGCGCGATACCGTGCGCGGGTTATTGCCGCAACACGATGTGTACATTACCGACTGGACTGATGCACGTATGGTGCCGGCATCGGAAGGCGAGTTTCATCTTCACGACTATATTTACTACGTCCAGGACTTCATCCGGCATCTGGGCCCGGACGTACACGTTATCTCGGTATGCCAGCCAACTGTACCGGTGCTTGCTGCCATCTCACTAATGGCCTCGGATAAAGACCCGATGCTACCAAAAACGATGACGATGATGGGTGGCCCTATTGACCCGACAAAATCACCTACTCAGGTCAATAACCTGGCAGTTGAAAAACCATTGTCCTGGTTTGAGAATAACGTCATTTACAGTGTGCCGCCCAACTTCCCGGGTTATGGACGCAAGGTCTACCCCGGCTTTTTGCAGCACACCGGCTTTGTTGCCATGAATCCCTCGCGTCATGCCAAAAGCCACTGGGATTTCTACCAGCATCTGATCAAAGGGGATGATGATTCGGCAGAAGAACATCGTAAATTCTACAATGAATACAATGCCGTGCTGGATATGCCGGCCGACTATTACCTTGAAACGATTAAAACGGTATTTCAGGATTTCGCTCTGCCACGCGGCACCTGGAAAGTAGAAGGCAAACTGGTTAAGCCGCAAGATATTAAAACCGTTGCTTTGTTTACCGTTGAAGGTGAACTAGACGATATTTCCGGGCCAGGCCAAACCCAGGCAGCACATGGCTTATGCAGCGGTATACCAGATTCAAGGAAACAAGATTTTGTTGCTCCGGGTTGCGGTCACTACGGTATTTTTTCCGGCCGTCGCTGGCGCGAAATTATTTGCCCTAAAATTGCCGAATTTATTCAAAAAAATGCATAACTGAATCAATTTTAAGCAAATACAAACTACTGCCTGTCAGCACCTCCAGATTCTGACAGGCAGTAGTACATTTTTCTGGGATAATAGTCTTCTTTGTCCTGCCAGAATGCGCCGTGTCCACCTCAAAATCACTTGCCGATCAAATCGACGATCTGCTTCCTCAGACCCAATGCACTAAATGCGGTTTTCCGGATTGTCGGGCTTATGCCGACGCCATTGCCAATGGTCAGGCAGCCTACAATCAATGCCCTCCCGGCGGTGCACAAGGCATTGTCAGACTGGCGCGCTTGCTCCACCTTCCTGTGTTACCCCTAAATGAAGAGCATGGTAAAGAGCGTCCGCGTTCCGTTGCTGTCATTGATGAAGCAGCCTGCATTGGTTGTACTCTGTGCATTCAGGCCTGCCCGGTAGACGCTATCGTTGGTGCTGCCAAACAAATGCACAGTGTAATCACTGCGCTCTGTACCGGCTGTGATTTATGTCTGCCGCCCTGCCCGGTCGATTGCATCAGCATGGTTCCTGTTGCCGCTAACGAAAGGCAAGACATGAATAGCACACCCGGCACGCTTAATGAACCGCACCCCGGTGGCTGGAATGACTGGAGTACAGAACAAGCAAATGCCGCACGGGCGCAGCACCAGTTCCGGCGTATCCGGCTCGAGCGTGAAAAACAGGAAAATACCGCCAGATTGCTGGTCAAAGCGGCTGAAAAACTGCGTACTGTGCAAAACGAAGTGGCTAATTCCCCTGAAGAAATTGCAGAAAAAGCGCGTAAACAGGCAGTCATCAATGCGGCTATG
>CAIWPG010000075.1 GCA_903914535.1 uncultured Oxalobacteraceae bacterium | reverse complement strand
TTTGCCCGGCGCAATTTCTGGACCGGCACGGTTGCTCTGTCACTGGGCTATGGCGTCTTTTTTGGCAATGTCGTCCTGCTGCCACTCTGGCTTCAGCAATATATGGGTTATACCGCCACGCAGGCCGGTATTGTATTAGCGCCGGTTGGTGTCATGGCGATTTTATTATCGCCTATGGTCGGTAAAAACATTGGTAAAGTTGATCCGCGCCGGCTCTCCTCGGTCGCATTCATCGTATTTGCTCTGGTGTTATGGATGCGGTCACAATTCAACGTTCAAGCCGATATGGGCACCATTTTAATCCCGACGATAGTACAGGGTATTGCGATGGCCTTTTTCTTCGTGCCACTGGTATCCCTGACACTTTCCGGACTCACTCCCGACAGGATTCCGGCGGCATCCGGTCTGTCTAATTTTGCCCGCATTACCGCCGGTGCATTTGGAACCTCGATTGCGACGACCTTATGGGAAAATCGTGCCTCCATGCACCATGCCCATTTAGCAGAAACCATTAACCCCGGCAATATCGCAACCGCCCAGATTTTGACGGATTTGCAATCAACCGGATTATCCATGTCGCAGGCACTGGCTGTCGTGAATAGAAATATCGATCAACAGGCCTATATGATGTCGGCCAATGATATATTTTTTGCGTCATCCATGATCTTTATCATCCTGCTTGGCGTGGTCTGGCTGGCAAGGCCATTGCCGAATGCAGGTAGTGGTGGTGCAGATGCCGGTGGTGCCCACTAAGCTATTTTTAAGCTGCATATTAATTTCATTTGCAGAAATAATACATAGCAAGGTATTTTTTAACGGATTTATAGCGATAAACCTGTAAATCCGTTAAATCAGATTCATATTGCATCCCATTGTCAATGAAGTTACCCATATAATAATGGGGCATAAATTGGGAAGGCACAGCCGTATCGCGCTGTGACCTTATTTAATAACGATTAAAACGAACTGTATCCAGTATCGTTGGTATCAACTGACCCGGCTGCGCAAAACGAAGCCAGGAACATGTTTTTACGTTAAATTCATCAGAGGACAAGTATGTCGACCACTCACCAGCTTGACTGGAAAAATTTAGGCTTTCAATACCTCCCTACCAATGGTTTTGTTCAACTCGATTTTGTCGATGGACAATGGGGACAGGTAGAAGTCAAGCAAGACCCGTATATGCCTATGCATATCGCTGCCAATTGCCTGCACTACGGACAAGCCTGCTTTGAAGGCTTAAAGGCATTCACGACCAAAGCCGGAAAAGTCGTCCTGTTCAGACCTGACCGCAATGCCGAACGCATGCGTCTGTCTGCTGAACGTATTTGCATGGAAGCACCTTCTAACGAACTTTTCATTGAAGCCTGCCGCAAAGCGATTGAAATCAATCGTGACTTTGTGCCGCCTTACGGTACCGGTGCCAGCCTGTATTTACGTCCCTTGCTGATTGGTACTGAAGCGACTGTCGGTATTAAACCATCCAGCACATTTTCGCTGATCGTCTTTGTGACACCGGTTGGCCCTTACTACAAAGACGGATTCCGTCCGGTAGAAGCCCTGGTCATGGAAGATTATGATCGCGCTGCACCACAAGGTACCGGTCGCGCAAAAATGGCAGGTAATTATGCCGCCAGCCTGAAGCCTGGCATGGAAGCCAAGAAAAAAGGCTACCCGATTGTGTTGTTTGCTGATCCAAAAGAACACAGTTATGTCGATGAATTTGGTACATCCAACTTTATCGCCATCACACCAAACGGCGAATACAAAACACCGTCATCTTCATCCATTTTGCAAAGCATTACCAATGAAACTTTGCAAGTATTGGCGCAAGAAATGGGGCTGACAGTCATACGTGAACCGATTGCCTTAAATTCACTGGATCAGTTTAGCGAAGTGGGTGCCGTAGGTACTGCTGCCGTCCTGACTCCTGTGCACGCAATCCAATACCGTGATCGCAAATTTACCTTTGGCGATCCGGATGTTGCCGGTGCTACGCTCACCAGGCTGTATCAGCAACTGCAAGGTATTCAATACGGTGAAATCCCGGATACCCATGAATGGTTAGTTGAGATTTAATAAAATCACACTACCCTATTGGGCTAAGTAAGCAAAACGGGCTG
>CAIWPG010000074.1 GCA_903914535.1 uncultured Oxalobacteraceae bacterium | reverse complement strand
CGTGTGCTCTTCCGATCTCGCATCTGCAGCAAATGCCGCTATTGACCATGTACGTGACTGGGTTCTGGGCACAAATGGTAAATGGACGACAATGGGTATTCCTTCAGACGGTTCTTATGGTATACCTGAAGGCACTATCTTCGGTTTCCCTGTTACTACCGAAAACGGCGAATACACCATCATTAAAGATTTGCCAATTGACGCATTCTCTCAGGATCGCATTAACTTCACTCTCAATGAATTGCAAGAAGAGCGTGATGGCGTGAAACATTTGGTCGGTTAATTAACCGGTTAATTTTTTACCCGCTGTGACTCAGGGCAAACTATTCTGCTCCGGGTTACAGCTGGCTTTACAAGAACACGATGCATCCATCAAAAGTCCTATTTCAAAATGAACTTACGCCGGTCATTCTGCCGGTGTGCGATCACTATGCCGGCTCTGAAAAGCTGATGCGTAAGTCCATACTATTACAACAAGAATCCGCCACTTTATTTGATATCACCTTCGACTGCGAAGATGGTGCTGCATTCGGTAACGAAGCAGCGCACGCGAATCTGGTCGCACAATTACTGGATAGCGCCGATAACCGTTTTTCTCGTATCGGAGCGCGGGTGCATGCACCGCACAGTGAATTTTTTGCACAAGATATCGCCATATTATGCCGCAGTACCAAACTGGCCTACCTGGTTCTGCCAAAGATTAATGGCACTGACGACTTGCTACCCGCACTGCGCACAATTGAACAACAACGCAAATTTGCCGGGCTGGCACCAGTGCCTGTACACGTATTAATTGAAACACACGGGGCCCTGGCTCAGGTGCAGGAAATTGCCGCAATTAAACAGGTTGAATGCCTTTCCTTCGGAATTATGGATTTTGTTTCTGCGCATTACGGCGCCATCCCCGGCAATGCCATGCGCACTCCGGGGCAGTTCACGCATCCCCTCGTCATGCGCGCCAAACTGAACATTGCCGCAGCCTGCCACCGCTATGGGAAAGTAGCGTCACACAATGTGACTACCGAATTTAAAGATACCTCCATGGTCGCTAATGATGCACAACGCGCTCTGGTGGAGTGCGGCTACAACCGCATGTGGAGCATACACCCGGATCAGATTAAACCCATCATTAAAGCGCTTTCTCCGCGCAGCTCTGAGATGGCCGAAGCAATTACCATCTTAACGGCAGCCCAGCAAGCAGCATGGGGACCGATACAACTGAATGGAAAATTGCATGATCGCGCCAGTTACCGCTACTATTGGATGGTATTGAACAGAGCAAAAATTAATGGCCTGGCTTTATCAGAAGCTGCGCTCGCCTTATTATAAAAAGGAAATTTCCATGAAAAAAACCCTGTTATCTGCCGCATTATTTCTGATCAGTCTGAGCTGCGCACATGCAGCCACGCAAGAAATGATGGCTGCCAATGAAGATGATCGCGTCCCTGACATCCACGCAAGCGTAGTAAGCGAATATCAATGCGAACTGAGTAATACCTTAACAATTTACTCTAATTCCGATGATGGCAAACACATTGCACTACGCTGGAAAAAGAAGTTATATAGTTTGAAACGCATTGAAACGACTACTGGTGCCAACCGTTTTGAGAATCATAAAGCTGGCTTTGTCTGGATTAACATCCCGGCTAAGGGCATGCTGTTAGAT
>CAIWPG010000073.1 GCA_903914535.1 uncultured Oxalobacteraceae bacterium | reverse complement strand
TTCTTGCTCTTTCTCTTTCTCTTTCTCTTTCTCTTTCTCTTTCTCTTTTTTCAAATCATCTTTTCGCTTTTCTTCTTCCCGCAACTCCAGTGCACGCTTCTCATCCGCTATTTTTTTCTTACGGGCATGTTCAATCGCTATCTCAGCATCTTCTGCTGCTTTAGCTTCTGCCAATTGTTGCGGCGAAGGCCCTTTCACTTCAGGTACCGGCGGCGGTGGTGGCGATTCCGGCACAGGCTCCGGTGCAGGAGGCGCTATTTCCGTCACAATTTTAGGTGCTGCCTCACGGGTCGTCATATCCCATATTTCAGCATCAACACCAAGCACTTCCTTATTTTGCCAGCGAATACCTACCCACAAAAATAAGAACAGCAATATATGCATCAGGCCAGCCAGGATCAACGCATAATACCGCCCCGGTTCATCAGGAATAAGGTAATGACTGCCGGCAAGCGTACCACTCGTACCCTTGCTATCACGATTCCTCTGAAAATTCCTATTCGTTTTCACACTGTCATTCATACGATCTAACTACGCTCCTTATTACGCTTTTCATCCGGATCTTTACCTGCATTATTTACATTTTTCTCAGTTGCCACATTCCGCTACCTTATCCGGTCACCCCGAACCGCAGCATCCATTATTTACACGTACTATCCTCGTCCTGCATTACATGCTTCAGTCAAAAGAAAACGTATATTGCCCGTCAATCGCTGTATCACTGCCAGCGCGGCCGATAATACTGACCCCCTTAGCCAGGTGCCATGTCAACTTCAATCCATTGGTCGCATCAGTCAGACTACGTTCAATAGAAAATACCAGATTGGGAGTAATACGCTTATCCACGCTCACTACCTGATCGCTGCCAGCCGTGCTGGCAATCCCCCCTGCGACCGTCTGACTGGGCAATTGCGAACCAGGCAGCGAATTAGAAGAGCCAACTGAAAACTCATCGAACCCCAAACCACGAACAATGCCGCGAGGTATATTTTTTCCGTCTTCACCACCAAAAATAGCCCCTGCCGCACTGAGCAACAACCCGGATTCTGATCCTGCCAGCTGATCTGCCCCACGCCCCATCACCATCCACGATAATTTATCAACATCAGGCACATTCGGCTCCGAAATCAGCCTCACCTGAGGACGCGACACCGTACCGGTTATTTCAAGCCCTGCTTCCACCGCCAGCCCCCGCCGCATGGCACTCACATTTAAACCGGGATTGTCCGGCATACCCTGAAAATTCAGAATACCACGCTCAATTGCCAGCTTTTGACCATAGCCTTCATAACTGCCTCCATCGGTGCGAATCGACCCATTGGCCTGCAAAGAACTGTCATTACGGGCACGTAGCCGCAAATCGCCCACCAGACGGGTATCGAGTCCGCGTCCGACAAATACAAAATTTTCACCCATTTTCAACTTAAAATCCAATCCGGACTGATTCACCGGCGGCACTTCCGACTTTTTACCATGTTGACTGACGACATATACATCACCCGATAATTTAGGCGTTATTTGCCGGGGAATAGAAAAATATGCAGCATCAGCAGCCAGCTCACCAGTCAGGTTCCAGGTTTGTGCAGACTGTGTCAATTGCGCATCACCAGATGCGACCAGCCACCTGTCAGTCCCCTGTAAAAAAGGAAACCGCTGCCAATGCGCCGCAATAGTACCCTGACCGCTCTTCAAATCCACCTGCCCGCTGGCCTCTACCGTACCGGTCTCGGAAATCCAGTCAAGTCCATTTAATTTAACGTGTTTTGGCGGTGCGCTATTACGCCGGGAAAAACGTAATTGTGCCAGTCGGAGCTGATTATTATCAATGCTAAGTTCCAGGTGTCCGTCAGGAAGTAATACGCCCAACTCCGTCAGAGCCACTTGCAGCTGCTGAGCACTCACTCTGGCCTGATACAAGGGCGTTCCCACCGTTCCGGCAATGTTTGCAGACACTTGTGCACTTCCATGCAAGACCACCCCGGCACCAGCCAGACCACTCATCCAATGAATATCAGGCAGGCGCACACCAGCCTGACCAGATAACGGTGCCGTATCCGCCCAAACCCAGGCTGCCGGCGCTTTGCTTAAAATACTGGAAAAATTTGCTTTCAATATCCCCAATTGACTTCCCTGCGCATCCAGTGTCACATTCAGTGCCGACTGCCGGCTTCCCGCGTTGAGCAAGGCACTCCCGGCAAAGGCCGGTATCGCTTTATCTTTATTCTTGTCATTCAGATCCGGGCTGACGTTAACATGTAGCAGCAAGGTCTGTAAGCCAAGAACTATCGGTAATTCATGATTATTAATCACATCCAGTACCGACAGATCACCACTGCGCCGCTTTACTTCAATTTGTCCGGCCAGTTGCTGCCCCATATCAATTTTCCATGATGCATCAACCAGCAATTTACCCTCAACCGGAACATCAGCACGCCATAATTTTAATGCCTCCGCCACAGGTAATGCCTGCAGTGTTCCGCTGGTAACAAGTTGCCCCGGAGCCCAATGTAACTGTTGCAGTTGCATTACTCCCATACTACTGCGCCAGCTTGCCGCCGCTAACTGTACCTTTTCAGCAGAGCAGCGCAGGGTAACCGGCGCGGCCAGCTGCAAATCCAGCGGGCCGCTTAAATTCAGCACCTGAACCTGTCCCGCCCACTCCGGCACATTACCGGTAACGGCACTCATCTTTTGCAAATCACCCTGCGCCTGCAATTGCAGATGATATTGCTGCAAAAAAGTGGCATTCAGGCGTATCACATGGTCATGCCTCACTCCGCTGATACCGGCCTGTAACTGCTTAATGTAAATATCCGGCCGGAGTGCCTGTGCATTTTCCGTTTTACGCAGAGGATGAACAGACTGCTCAGTCTCGTTCCCTGCTATCGTCAAGCCCTGCAAATCCCACATTCCATCCACAGCTCCGGCCGCACCGGGAGCCATAGTCAGGGTTGCCTGCAATTTTTCCAGTGTGAGCAAACCGGGGATCATGACGTTGCGGATATTTACCGCAGCATAACCGGCCGGCTGCTGAAAATCGCCCGATACCACGCCATCCACATAAACAGCTCCCCGCAAAGGCAGTGAAACAGATGATGGCATTATTTTTTCAAAAGGATGACTTGCAGCGGCCAGATCGGGAAGCACCAGCTTAATACGCATTTGTGAATTTACCGCTGGCATGTGCTGCCCGGCCGGCATCCAGTTTCCGCTAGCGACAAGCTGATTCCCTCCCCAACCCAGATTCAATGTTTTTATCATTAACACCGGCCCGGATCGTATACTCAGATCCGCATCCCCATGCAAATCCAATCCGGCAAACTGTCCCGATAAATGAGCAAGTTGCGCCGTCAGCTGCCACTCAGGCTGCCACTGACCCGCCAACGAAAAATGCGCCTGAATCCGCCCCCCCGGCACATGAACCCAACGTGACGGGTCTACATTGTTTGCATCCCCTTTCAGTAAAAATGCATTATTTCCCTGCAAGTCAACACTACCGGCGGCCGATAAGCAACCTTCATTTGCCATTAATTCAAATTGATCCAGATAAACAATATGACCGGGACTCAATCTTATTTTTGCATGTAATTTCGCATCAAAATTCACCCTTTTTTCACGCAAATCAAACATAGCGTGCAACATAGAATTTTGCTGCTCTACCTGCATCTTCCCATTCAATCTGGTCGTTTCCATACGACTATCCACGCGTGCAAGATCCAGGTTTTGTACATCGAATTGTGCGGCAATTGCGGACAACGCCTGATCATCGTTCTTGTGCGAAAGTTTGATTCCTTTACCAGAATCCACATTGGCCGATATATCAGGCTTAATAAAATCACGAAGAGAAATACGACCGTATCCCTGCACAACACCCTGGCCGGCAAACAGTACTTGCAATGACTGCCAGCTAAACTGGCGTTCGGACCAGCTCAGCCGGGTAGTCAGCGATGTCAAGGGAACACCACCCTGATTCCATGGAGCAGACGATTTATTTTGTAATGCAAGCATCCCCTGCAAACTATTCCCTTCAGGCCCGCGCACCGTATTCAATTCCGCCTGAATATGCATATTTGCCTGTGGTGCAGCAACATAAAAATCACCGGGATCAAGCCCGTGAAAATCGACCTTCAATGACTCCAGCGGGAAACCGGCGAGTGGCGTAATAACAGCAAATAACTGCCCGCCAGACTCAGCCGGTATCAGCCGTTTTCTCTGCGCCTCCGGCAAAGAATCACCATATACACTTTCTTTATTTTTGTTCTGATTTCTTGCCTGTGCCGGTGCCGGTGACTGAGTCTGTAATTTTTTCTGTATTCTTATGAGCGCATCCTCTGTCATATCTTCTCTTGCAAACAACACCTGATTACGCCCCGGATGCGCCGTCATTCGGGCTTGCAATTGTAGTTTGCTCAATTGACCAAACCAGTTTCCGCTGATTTGTGTTGCCGGAATCGTTGCATCCTGATGTTGCATACGCAAACCCTGCCAGTCAAATTGACCGGTCAGACTAAATGGAGCTGCACTGGCAAGTTTTCCGCGTAAATCAGCATGCCCCCAGGGCGAGACCCCTGACAAGGCAAACACATATCCCTGTGCATCTGCCGATAAACGGACTTTCAGCGATGAAAATAAATACGACTGCACTGGCGCAACCGGCAATCCATCCTTATTCAATTCAGCAGGCAGTACACTAAATTGTAAAGAATCTATTTGTAATTGATCTGCCTGCCCCCCGGCCAGTGGCCACGGCAACGCCAGCGAGACAGGCAATGTCAGCGCTTTTCCATCTCCGGGCGGAAAAACAAACTGCAAGCGCCCGATATGAACAACATCAATTTGTAAGCGTCTGCGAAAAAGTGCTGCAGGTTGCCACTGCCACTGCACATTATCGGCACTGACATCGTGACCGCCGTACTGCCAGCGCAAATGTGCTACCTGTAATTTATCTGAAAAACGCCCCTTAACACCCTGTAATTCAACAGCAGCAAAACGGGGCAGCATGGTTACGGCAAAAGCAGTACCCGACTCCGTAGTCCACACCCAATAAACTGCACATGCCAAAATCAGCATCAGAGAAAAAAACCACGCGCAAAATACACGTATCAGCCGTGCCGCGTGCTGATCTGCACCAGCAGAACCTGCCGCATCAACAACAACCGCAGCAGCCAAAGTCACTTCCTCACCACCTGCCCCGGATGACGGCGACAACGGTGTAGCTGGCGATGCATGATCAGAATGAGTCATCATTAAAATGCAATTCCAATCGAAAAATCCAGGCGTAATCGTCCGGTTTCACGGTTATAAGCCACGTCCAGCGCAACCGGACCTGCCGGCGTTTTGTAACGCGCACCCAAACCCATCCCTTGTTTTAAGCGCAAATTAACAAACTGATCAGCTGCATCACCTGCATCCACAAATCCGGCAAAACCCCAGTCACTGCTAAGCCAATGCACATATTCAGCACTTACCGTTGCCAGGCTTCGCGCACCCACCACACCGGCAGCCTGATTAATACCTATGCTCTGATAAGCATAGCCGCGCACACTTGAAGTGCCGCCAGCCCGGAACAAATACTCTTCCGGAACCCCGTCGCTGCTCCCTGCAATAACACTGCCCAACTCAGCCCTGAAAATAAATCCGTCTCGTGCACCTGCCGGAATCCAGTATTGGTATTTTCCGTAGAGCCGGACAAAATTCTGATCAGATACCAACGTTTTATCTGACGCACTGATATCAAACTGGGCAATGCTGCCTTTACGCGGTGCAAAACTACTATCCACATCACGCCATGTCCAGCCAATGGATGCGACCAACGCTTTAGCATGACCGGTATCACCACCATTCACGCTGTTTTTTTCATAAACATAAGCCAGACCAAAACGCTTCTCCAAATGACCTTCCGTAATAACGCGCTTGGCACCAAAAGAACTGCTTGACGTAATCAGGCCGGAAATAGCGGAACGGTCAAACAACACGCCAACCGAATCAAGATAACCGGAAAAATCAGGCGGGAAATAAACATCGGCATACCCGATCTGACGTAACTGCTCAATCCGTATCACGCTGCGAAAATCAAAAGCAGGATCAATAAAATCACGATTCCGATACGATACTTCGCCACGCGCACCGGTATTCGAACTGACACCGGCACCAATACCAATATCCTGACTGTTACGCTCCTTAACTACGACATGCACTGGTACTGCAGCTGCCAATTGCGAGTCAGTATCAAGACTAACGGTAACACTGGAAAAATAAGGTGAATTTTGCAATTCCCGTTGAAACCTCAGCAACCTGTCACGACTATACCGTTCTCCTTTAACCGGCGGATGATAACGCTCAACCAGCCAGGCCGGATAACGGCTTAATCCGTCAATTTGCAAGTCGCCGATAAAAAAAGACGGGCCACAATCCAGCACTAAAGACAAAATGGCTTGCTGCCCGTCTATCCTGGCTTCGCTGTCGATTAATTTGGCGGCCGGGTATCCGGCATCTATAGCAATTTCAAGCAAATTGTTTTTTGCCCGGGTCCAGTCTTCATCCCGAAATGCCGCCCCCGCCGGTAAACTCCAGTGAACGCGCACCGCCTGCTGTAATTCAGCGGGAGCTGTTGCACCGGCAAAATTAAACTGCACCGAACCAACTCTGGTGCGCAATCCCGCCTGTACCTCAATTGTGACCAGAATATGCCGGGGACCTGCATGAGGCACGAAGCTGATTTGCGGAGAAAAATAGCCCTCCGTAGCCAATAGATTACGTAATTCCCGCAGCACTGAAAACTGCTTCAGACTACGTGCAGCTTCACTCATCGGTTCGGCCGGATAAATTAAAACAGATAAATATTGTTTCAGCAATAAACGAATCGGGCTATCAATGACAGCACCATCCGCCAACTCAAACTGCGTGATGATCGCGACATCAGATTCAGGCGGCACTGACGGAGAGACCGATACCGGATCGGATAACAGACTGTCTGCCGAAACAGGGGATATCTGTATTACAGGAGTTACTGTCACTGCTGCCTCTGATGCATCAGTTTGCTTACTCTGACATGGCAAGCTCAGAAAAAACAACACCAACGCACCTGATAGCAGCTTCATTTTGTCGCCAGACCTACACGCGCAATACCCACTTTTTTAGCAGCAGCAATCATCTGCACCACATCATCGTATTTAATATCTTTATCAGCAGCAATCAGCACCGGCAATTCAGGCTCTGATTCATGGAAATGCTGTAAACGTTCAATCAAATCAGTGCGACTGGCACTATTCTCTGGTTTGCCCTGACTATGCTTACCCACACTCGCCGCACCATCGGCCTTAATGGTAAGCTCAAGATAATCAGTAGGAGCCAGTGCTGACGGACCGGCATTGGGCAAATTAACAACACTGGGATTCGTCATTGGTGCCGCGACCATCAAAATAACCACAAGCACCAACATCACGTCGATATAGGGCACCACATTAATGTCGGCCTTTAATTTACGGGTACGCCCGCTGCGCATACTAC
Source organism: uncultured Oxalobacteraceae bacterium (assembly GCA_903914535.1). Lineage (GTDB taxonomy): Bacteria > Pseudomonadota > Gammaproteobacteria > Burkholderiales > Burkholderiaceae_D > Solimicrobium. Next base: position 5,233 of record CAIWPG010000073.1, on the reverse strand, counting down.
TCGCCATAATCAGCGTCCTTGCCGTTGCAGGATGTTAGAAAATTCTTCAACAAAACTCTCAAATCGTATCGCTAAGCGATCAATTTCATGGGTATAACGGTTATAAGCCAACAATGCCGGGATGGCAGCAAACAAACCAATCGCCGTGGCAACCAGTGCTTCGGCAATACCGGGAGCAACCGCTGCCAGCGTAGCCTGCTGCACATTAGCCAGACCACGAAACGCATTCATAATTCCCCATACGGTACCAAACAAACCCACATACGGCGACACTGAACCCACCGAAGCCAAAAAGGATAAATGTGATTCCAATCCATCCATTTCACGCTGATAAGAAGCCCGCATCGCACGTCGTGCACCATCCAGAAGTGCACCGCTATCCACGGTCACCCCTGAAAAACTGGCACGGCCTTTTTGGAATTCCCCCATACCTGCACCAAAAATACGCTCCAGCGCACCACTGTTATTCCGACGTCCCTCCAGCCGCTTATACAGTTCATGCAAGCTGCCGCCGGACCAAAACTCACGTTCAAATTCTTCTGTCTGAATCTGGGCATTTTTAACGGCAAACATTTTGCTAAAAATATAAGTCCAACTCGTTAAAGAAACACCAAGCAATAGCGCCATCACAATTTGTACGATGACAGAGGCATTGGTGATTAAGGTAATAAAGGAAAGGTCTTGAGTAACAGTCATGGTTTTAGAAATAACCTACATTAATTTGCGGAGGGGGAGTAACGAGCTTGCACTGCGCTCACTACGGCAGCCGGGATAGCACAAGGGCGAATCAGCACAGCATCAACACAGCCAACCTTAATTCGCCCACTTGCCAGACATTGTTCGCCACGCCAGGCTTGCTGAATAAAAACGAGCGAGGCACGGCCAAATTTCTCAATGACCACCGTAATTTCCAGCTCATCATCCAGTCTGGCCGGAGTGTGATAATCCATTGAAGTGGATTTAACGACAAACATGGCATGTTGTTGCTCTGCCATACTCTGCTGTCCGATGCCTGCCGAGCGCAACCACTCTGTCCGGGCGCGCTCAAAAAATTTCAGGTAGTTGGCGTAATAAACAATGCCGCCGGCATCGGTATCTTCGTAATATACCCGCATAGTCCAGCGGAAAATCGATTCTTGACTCACACATCACCTTATTGGTATCAATGCTGGCATTTTATCGTATTTAGCGAGTTCAAAGCGGACTTAGGATGTGTAACAAAAAGTACAATAATGCGACTTTGAGCAAATTTTATCGAAAGATAAATCCGCTCAAAGCGAAAGAATCAGCTACGGTGTATCGCAAATCCGGCGAAGGTCTGGCATACCGGCATCATTTCAATATAATTGATGTTGATATGTTTAGGTAAACCGGCAATCCAGCAAGTGGTTTCCGCAATATCTTGTGCCGTAATCGGTGTCGTATTCTGGTACACATTAGCGGCTGCACTTTCATCACCTTTATAACGCACCTGAGAAAACTCAGTGCCACCACACAAACCAGGCGCCAGCGTCGTAGTACGGACACCGGTACCGGCAAGATCAGCACGCAGATTAAGGGTAAACTGATCCACAAATGCCTTGGTCGCACCATACACGTTACCACCCGGGTACGGATAAGCACCGGCGGTCGATCCCAGATTAATTACCAGTCCGCTGCCGCGTGCCACCATAGCAGGCAATACGGCATGCGTCATATGCACCAAACCGCGATTATTCGTTGCAATCATCGTGTCCCAGTCAGCCAAAGAGGACTGGTGTGCCGGCGTGACTCCCAGAGCCAGTCCCGCATTATTCACCAATACATCAATCTGCTGCCATTCGGGGGGCAATGCGGCCAGTACCGATGGAATTGAATCCACGTCGGTCACATCCAGAGTTAACGGCAGTAAACCGGAACCCAGCTCAGAAGCCAGGGCTGCTAATTTTTCCTGCCGCCGTGCCGCAGCGATCACCCGATGTCCGTTTTTTACAAAACTGCGGGCCATCGCTTCACCAAAACCAGAACTTGCACCGGTAATTAATACGATCATATTCCATCCTCCTGTATATCTGTTTATTAGTCTCTGTGATGCAGGATTGCGCTTGTTACACACCACGTGATACGACAAGCTTAACATGCCTGGTAACATCGCTCACAAACATGCTTCGTCACATGCTCTGAAAACAGAGGGACAACACACAGAAGTCCGGCTGATTTTTGTTGGAAAATAAGGTAAAACTTGCCCAAAGACTGTGCATCGCGTAAAATTTGCCGACCATTTCGTCTCACGCAACTGGCGAAGTCGCTTAACCCTAAAAAGGAGTTTGGCGCAAGATGGAGTTCCATCGGGAAGCGTGAGATTTTGTATGGACAATCCAGCTGCTCTGGCCGGATTATCCAAAGCCGTGCGCCTGGGTAGCCATATGGTAGAAGCGTTTGAGGCTGCCTGTCTTTCTGGCTCAGAACCACTTTTGTGGACCTGCCAGCCTCATTCGATATTGGAATTTACTTTATCGCTCGGAGAAATTATGTTTGCAAAAAATCACACCTTGGACCAGATTGACCCGGAAATTTTCGCAGCAATTCAGGCTGAAAATACGCGCCAACAACAACATATCGAATTAATCGCATCAGAAAACTACACTTCGCCTGCGGTTATGCAAGCGCAAGGTTCACAACTGACCAATAAATACGCTGAAGGCTATCCGGGCAAACGCTACTACGGCGGCTGCGAACATGTCGACGTAGTCGAACAACTGGCGATAGATCGTATCAAACAATTATTTGGTGCTGAAGCTGCTAACGTACAAGCAAACTCAGGCTCACAAGCGAATCAGGGTGTATTCTTCGCCGTATTAAAACCAGGCGACACCATCATGGGCATGTCACTGGCCGAAGGTGGTCATCTGACCCACGGTATGCCATTAAATATGTCAGGCAAATGGTTTAATGTCGTTTCATACGGTTTGAACGATAAAGAAGAAATTGATTACGACGCTATGGAACGTTTAGCACGTGAATCACGTCCTAAACTCATCATCGCCGGTGCATCCGCTTACTCACTGCGCATTGATTTCGAACGCTTTGCTAAAATCGCTAAAGAAGTAGGTGCTTATTTCATGGTAGATATGGCGCACTATGCAGGCCTGATCGCTGCCGGTGTTTACCCTAATCCTGTTCCGTTCGCTGATTTCGTCACATCCACAACACATAAATCATTGCGTGGACCACGTGGCGGCATTATTCTGATGAAAGCCGAACACGAAAAAATCATCAATTCAGCTATTTTCCCGGGCTTGCAAGGTGGTCCGCTGATGCACGTTATCGCCGGTAAAGCGGTTGCATTTAAAGAAGCAATGACACCTGAATTTCAGGCATATCAGCAACAAGTCGTCAAAAATGCCGATGCTCTGGCTAAAACACTGATCGAACGTGGCCTGCGTATTATTTCCGGACGTACAGAATCACATGTGATGCTGGTCGATCTGCGTTCAAAAAATATTACAGGTAAAGCAGCTGAAGCATTATTAGGTTCTGCACATATTACCTGCAATAAAAATTCTATCCCTAACGATCCGGAAAAGCCATTCGTCACTTCCGGTATTCGTCTGGGCAGCCCGGCAATGACTACACGCGGCTTCGATGAAGCAGATGCAGCCAAAGTAGGACATTTAATTGCCGATATTCTGGATAACCCAAGCGATGCAGCGGTCCTGGAACGCGTTAAAGCCGAAGTCAAATTATTGACTGATGCTCACCCGGTCTACGCCGCTTAATGTCGTTGACGTGCTGATGCCGACATCTGTGCCGACATCAGCACGTCACTTTTTTACGCCAGCCTATGAAATGTCCATACTGTCATCACGTTGACACCCAAGTGTTGGATACACGCATCTCCGAAGAGTCGGATGCTATCCGTCGTCGCCGGCGTTGCAGTAAATGTGATAAACGTTTCACAACTTTTGAACGCATAGAACTATCTATGCCATTCATCGTCAAAAAAAATGGCAGCAGAACCGACTACGAGTCGGGTAAGTTACGAGCCAGTTTCATGTTAGCCCTGCGCAAACGCCCAGTATCTTCCACGGCAGTAGACAGTGCAATAGAACACATAGAAGAAAAATTATTAGCCAGCGGCGAACGCGAAATATCATCAGGCCGCTTAGGTGAGCTGGTAATGCACGAATTAAAATTACTCGATAAAATCGCTTATATTCGCTTTGCTTCAGTTTACAAAAGCTTTGAAGATGTGGCTGAATTCAGGGACATGATAGAAGAATTCAGTCCGGCAGCCACACCAAAAAATAAGCAAAAAAAATAACGAATACGCCAGGAGCGACGGATAATTTCATCTCCTCCTGACGCTTTTTTCAAACCAGATTACCACACCGGAGCCCGACAATGCTGCCGAACTATCCGGACTGATTTTTTTGGTTTTTTTACCTGTCCCTTCTGACCAGTCCCGGCACTTAGTCCTGAACGCAACGATGTTTAATCGCTTCAGCGCAGTCACGTATCAAACCTGGCCCCTGGTAAATCAGACCTGAATACAACTGCACCAACTCCGCTCCGGCCTGCATTTTGACGACGGCATCTTGCCCTGACATAATCCCGCCCACACCAATAATCGGAATAGCCCCATTCAATTCTGCTTTTAATGCCCGAATCACGGTATTCGATAAAGCAAACACCGGTGCGCCAGATAAACCGCCAGCCTCTGTCGCATGCCTTAGTCCGGTCACCATGTCCCGCGCCAGAGTCGTATTAGTAGCGATCACGGCATCTATTTTATGACGCAACAAACTCTCAGCAATAATTTTAATTTGTTCCGCATCGATATCTGGGGCAATTTTTAATGCCAGCGGCACATAACGCCGATGCTGATCTGCCAGACGCTGCTGACGTTCTTTTAATTGCAGCAACAAATTATCCAATTCACTGGCACCTTGCAACTGACGCAAATTTTTAGTGTTGGGAGATGAAATATTGACTGTCACATAGCTCGCATAGGGATACACTTTATCCAGACAATGCAAATAGTCTTCTGCAGCGCGCTCCATCGGCGTATCTGCATTTTTACCGATATTCAGACCTAAAACTCCCAGTTTTTCCTGATAAAAGCGCGAATCCTGTACATTTGAAACAAAGGCGTCAACACCGCCGTTGTTAAATCCCATGCGATTAATAATCCCGCCGGCCTGCGGGATACGAAACATACGGGGTAACGGATTTCCTGCCTGCGGACGCGGCG